>NZ_JBIUWO010000029.1:0-1191 GCF_044743505.1 Pseudomonas sp. NPDC087612 | reverse complement strand
GGATGGTCTGAAGTAGCCATGTGTTTCTGGCTGACTTCGGCCACCGCCGATTTTGAACGTGGCGAGTCGATCCGAAACGCTCAGATCACTCACTCATTCCTGTCTTTTTAGCCGCTGCGAGCACCTCGCGGCGGCTATTCCCCACATTACAGGCGCACCTCTCCTGCATTGCTCAGTAAATGTCGGCGGGCTATCCACAGATTCGACAGCGCAAACAGCGTCACCAGCTGTGCCGTGTTCTTGGCCAGGCCACGGAAGCGCGTCTTCACATAACCGAACTGGCGCTTGATCACCCGGAACGGGTGCTCGACCTTCGCCCTTACCTGCGCCTTGGCTTTTTCGATCTTGCGCTTGATTTTGTACAGGACGCTGCGCTTGCCCAATTTCTGGTAGGTGCTGCGCCGGGCGGCAATCTGCCAGATGACCTGGCGACCTTCATGCTCGGGGCGTTTCTCCACTCCGGTATAACCGGCATCGGCACAGACCACGTTTTCGTCGCCGTGCAGCAGCTTATCGACCTGCGTGACATCGGCCACATTGGCCGCCGTGCCCACCACGCTATGCACCAGGCCCGACTCGTCATCCACACCGATATGGGCCTTCATGCCGAAGTACCATTGATTGCCTTTCTTGGCCTGGTGCATTTCCGGATCGCGCTTGCCGTCCTGGTTCTTGGTCGAACTCGGCGCATGAATCAGCGTGGCATCGACGATGGTGCCCTGGCGCAGCGACAGGCCGCGATCACCCAGGTAGCCATTGATCACGCCCAGAATTCCTGCCGCCAGCTCGTGCTTTTCCAGCAGGCGACGGAAGTTGAGAATGGTGGTTTCGTCGGGAATGCGCTCCAGGCTCAGACCGGAAAACTGGCGCAAGATCGTCGTCTCGTACAGCGCTTCTTCCATCGCAGGATCGCTGTAACCGAACCAGTTCTGCATGAGATGAACCCGCAGCATCGCCATCAAAGGATAGGCCGGACGACCCCCTTCGCCCTTCGGGTAATGAGGTTCGATCAGGGCAATCAAACCCTTCCAGGGTACGACCCGATCCATCTCGATCAGAAACAATTCCTTGCGGGTCTGTTTGCGCTTACCGGCGTACTCGGCATCGGCGAAGGTCATTTGCTTCATTGAAAAGCTCGGCGATTGGTGTCCGGGGATTTTGCCAAATCAGGAAGTCTTTTTCAGGATTTCC
>NZ_JBIUWO010000028.1:0-2271 GCF_044743505.1 Pseudomonas sp. NPDC087612 | reverse complement strand
GGCATCGGCGAAGGTCATTTGCTTCATTGAAAAGCTCGGCGATTGGTGTCCGGGGATTTTGCCAAATCAGGAAGTCTTTTTCAGGATTTCCCTAGAGAATGCCGCGTTAGCAATTTTGTCAGGTAGTTTTACCTGAACAATCCGGAAATCACCGCCATGCCCCATCGTTTTCCCCCACGTCACAGCGTCTTTATAGGACTCAGCGAACCACTTTCCTTCCATGGTTCCGTGAGATGACCATGTTCCGGTTTTCATTAGGCTGGAATATTCATCAAGGCTCATGGACCTGTACAGGGTCGTTTCCAATCCTAGCGGGTCGATCCACCGTACTGGATTCTGAGCGTATTGATAGAGATTGGAGCCTCCCAACAAGCCAATCGGGTCGGGTTGGGTGAACCGCCCGATATCCGGATCATAAAACCGGAACGTGTTGTAGTGCAGACCCGTCTCACGGTCCAGATACTGGCCCTGGAACCTGAGGTTCTGCTCTTCGATGAAATGCGCCTCACGCACTTCCTGCAGGGTATTGCCCCAGACCTGATAGCGCGCCTGCCAGACTGCTTCGCCACTGTCATCCGTCAGCTGTTCGGGCAGGCCGTTGAAGTCGTTATGGTAGTAACGCACCTGCTGGTGCAGCCCCGTACCGTCAACCCGAGCCAAGGGTTCGTGGCTGTCTTCGACATACAGGTACAGGCTGGTCTGGCTGTATCGATGCTCCTGCTGCAAGCGCAGGCCATCCCAGGCAAAGCGGGTCTGGTCGAGCAGATTGCCCTGATCGTCGTGTTCGCTCTTTTCGACACGCCGCCCGAGCGGGTCGTAGCGCATGTTCAGCACTCGCTCGCGCCCGCCGAACTGGCTGCGCACCTGGACCAAGCGGTGCTCGGCGTCGTAGCTGAAGTGCTGGATGCCACGCCGGCTGCTGCGTTTCTCGATCAAGCGGCCGAACCCGTCATAGCGATAGCGTTTGTCCTGGTAGGTGAGCAAGCGGTTATGGCGCACCAGGCCGATGCCGGCTTGCGGCCCATCGAGCAGGTTGGCGGCGGCGTCGTAGGCGAAGGCTTCGCTTTGGCCCTGGCCGGCGTCCTGGCTGGCCATGATCCGCCCGCTGGCATCGTAGTGCAGCAGTTGCTGGTGCTGGCCGCCGGGCTGCTGGTTGAAACGGCTGGTCAGGTTGTCTGCCGGGTCGAAATCGAAGCGTTGCTGCACGGCGGCCGGCAGTTGCGGCGGTTGCTGGCTTGGGCGGCGCAGGCGCGAGCGCAAACGGCCGCTGCGGTCGTACTCGCTGCGGGTACTGACTCGGCCCTGGGTGCGCAGCACTTCGCGGTGCAGGCGGTCGCGCTCGAAATCGCTGATCACCTTGCCGTCGAGGTTGAGCTGGTGCAGATGACCGCTGCCGTAATACAGGCGGTTGAGCCAGCGGCCATCGGGCAGCTGAGTCTGGATCAGGTTGCCCAGTTCGTCGTAATGATGCTGCAGCACTCCGCTGGCACTGTGTTCCTCCAGCAGTTGGCCTAGGGCGTCGTAAGCGAAGGCCAGTTGTTCGCTGTTGCCTGCCTTGTCGGTGAAGTTGATGGCCGTCAGTTGATCGAGAGGATCGTAGCTGTACAGGGTTTCGCTATCGTCGGTGTGCTTTTTGATCAAGCGCCCGACCGCATCCCGGTGCAGGTGATGGATGATCGCTTCGACACTGCCGTGGGGAGTGGGGAGGTACTCAACGCAACTGAGGTTATCCAGCCGGTCGTAGTGATAGCGGCTGGCGCTGCCGTCCAGGTCCTGCTGCTGGCTCAAGCGGTCAACCTGGTCCCAGGCAAACCGGTAGCTCTCGCCATTTTCATTGGTCAGCACCAGCAGTCGCCCGTAGGCGTCGTAACTGAACTGCACCCGCCGACCCTGCGGGTCGATACGCTGTTGTACCTGGCCGCGTCGGGTATAGCGGTACTGGGTAGTGTGCCCGGCGGGGTCGGTATAGCTGCTGAGCTGGCCGTTGCGATCATGCTGATAGTGCTGGTTGCGCCCGTCCGGCAGTTGCGAACCGAGCAGGCGGCCCTTGGCGTCGTGCTGGTACTCGGTGCGCTCGCCCAGGGCGTCGGTGACCGCCTGCAGATGGCCGCGCCGGTCATAGCTGAAACGGGTCGGATACCCGGAGCAATCGACCTGTTCAATGAGCAGCCCCTGTTCGCTCCAGCGCAAGTACTTGTGCTTGCCGGCAGCATCAATGACTTCCACCACCTGGCCGCGTTCGTCATAACGGTAACGGGTGGTGTGGCCCAG
>NZ_JBIUWO010000027.1:0-2358 GCF_044743505.1 Pseudomonas sp. NPDC087612 | reverse complement strand
GTCTTCGCGCCCTGAGTCGGGAAGCCCCAGGGAGATACCGGATGACGACCACCGGAGGTACGACCTTCACCACCACCATGTGGGTGGTCAACCGGGTTCATGGCAACACCACGAACGGTTGGGCGAACGCCACGCCAGCGTTTGGCACCAGCTTTACCCAGCGAACGCAGGCTGTGCTCGGAGTTCGAGACTTCACCCAGGGTCGCACGGCATTCAGCCAGGACTTTACGCATTTCACCAGAGCGCAGACGCAGGGTCACATAGACACCTTCGCGAGCGATCAGCTGAGCCGAAGCACCAGCGGAACGAGCGATCTGTGCACCTTTGCCCGGCTTCAGTTCGATGCCGTGAATGGTGCTACCCACTGGGATGTTGCGCAGTTGCAGGGAGTTGCCTGGCTTGATTGGAGCCAGAGCGCCTGCGATCAGCTGGTCGCCAGCAGCAACGCCTTTAGGGGCGATGATGTAGCGGCGCTCGCCGTCTGCGTAGCACAGCAGTGCGATGTGAGCAGTACGGTTTGGATCGTATTCGATACGCTCGACAGTGGCGACGATGCCATCTTTGTCGTTGCGACGGAAATCGACCATACGGTAATGCTGCTTATGACCACCACCTACGTGACGAGTAGTGATACGGCCATTGTTGTTACGACCACCAGACTTCGATTTCTTCTCGAGCAGCGGTGCGTGAGGAGCGCCTTTATGCAGCTCCTTGTTGACCACCTTGACCACGAAACGGCGGCCAGGGGAAGTCGGTTTGCATTTAACGATTGCCATGATGCACCCCTTCCTTACTCAGCACTGCTGCTGAAATCGAGATCTTGGCCTGGCTGAAGCGAAACGATCGCTTTCTTCCAGTCATTGCGCTTGCCCAGACCACGTGCGGTACGCTTGGTTTTACCCAGAACGTTTACAGTCGACACGTTTTCGACTTTTACGCCGAACAGGCCTTCGACAGCTTTCTTGATTTCCAGCTTGGTTGCGTCAGTAGCAACCTTGAATACGAACTGGCCTTTTTTCTCAGCCAGAACGGTAGCCTTCTCGGAAACATGCGGGCCAAGGAGGACTTTAAATACGCGTTCCTGGTTCATCCCAGCAGCTCCTCGAATTTCTTCACGGCCGACACAGTGATCAACACTTTGTCGTATGCGATCAGACTGACCGGATCGGAACCCTGTACGTCACGTACGTCGACGTGCGGCAGGTTACGAGCAGCCAGGTACAGGTTCTGATCAACAGCGTCCGAAACGATCAGAACGTCGCTCAGACCCATGCCGTTCAGCTTGTTCAGCAGGTCTTTGGTTTTCGGTGCTTCAACAGCGAAGTCCTGAACCACGACCAGACGGTCGGTACGCACCAGCTCAGCGAGGATGGAACGCATTGCTGCGCGGTACATCTTCTTGTTGAGCTTCTGCGAGTGATCCTGAGGACGAGCTGCGAAAGTGGTACCGCCGCCACGCCAGATTGGGCTACGGATAGTACCGGCACGAGCACGGCCAGTGCCTTTCTGACGCCATGGGCGCTTACCGCCACCAGCAACGTCGGAACGGGTTTTCTGCTGCTTGGTGCCCTGACGGCCGCCGGCCATGTAGGCCACGACTGCTTGGTGTACCAGCGTCTCGTTGAATTCGCCGCCGAAAGTCAGTTCGGAAACTTCGATCGCTTGAGCGTCATTTACATTTAGTTGCATGTCAGCTTCCCCTTAACCGCGAGCCTTGGCAGCCGGACGCACAACCAGATCGCTGCCAGTTGCGCCTGGAACGGCACCCTTGACCAGCAACAGATTGCGTTCAGCGTCGACGCGCACTACTTCGAGGGACTGAACGGTCACGCGCTCGGCGCCCATGTGACCGGACATTTTTTTGCCCTTGAATACACGACCAGGAGTCTGGCACTGGCCGATAGAGCCCGGGACGCGGTGGGAGACGGAGTTACCGTGGGTGTTATCTTGACCGCGGAAATTCCAGCGCTTGATGGTACCGGCAAAGCCTTTACCCTTGG
Organism: Pseudomonas sp. NPDC087612; assembly: GCF_044743505.1. Lineage (NCBI taxonomy): Bacteria > Pseudomonadati > Pseudomonadota > Gammaproteobacteria > Pseudomonadales > Pseudomonadaceae > Pseudomonas > Pseudomonas sp. NPDC087612. Next base: position 358 of record NZ_JBIUWO010000027.1, on the reverse strand, counting down.
ACTGGCCGGTAACGTCTACCAGCTGACCTGCAGCGAAGATTTCAGCGTTGATCGAATCACCGGCCTGGAACTCACCTTCTTCAAGGCGGAATTCCCAGACACCGCGACCCGCGGCAACGTTCGCCTTGGCGAAGTGACCTGCTTGAGCAGCAGTCACGCGCGAAGCGCGACGCTCACCGACAGTGACTTGCACTGCACGATAGCCATCGGTTTCTTCAGTTTTGAACTGGGTGACGCGATTCGGCTCGATCTCAATGACCGTGACCGGAATGGAGACACCTTATTCGGTGAAAATACGGGTAATACCGCATTTACGACCGACTACACCAATAGTCATGTTGTAAACCTCATGAGTGTA
>NZ_JBIUWO010000026.1:0-2968 GCF_044743505.1 Pseudomonas sp. NPDC087612 | reverse complement strand
CAAATTGCTTGGGTGTTATATGGTCAAGCCTCACGGGCAATTAGTATTGGTTAGCTCAACGCCTCACAGCGCTTACACACCCAACCTATCAACGTCGTAGTCTTCGACGGCCCTTCAGGGAGCTCAAGGCTCCAGTGAGATCTCATCTTGAGGCAAGTTTCCCGCTTAGATGCTTTCAGCGGTTATCTCTTCCGAACATAGCTACCCGGCAATGCCACTGGCGTGACAACCGGAACACCAGAGGTTCGTCCACTCCGGTCCTCTCGTACTAGGAGCAGCCCCTCTCAAATCTCAAACGTCCACGGCAGATAGGGACCGAACTGTCTCACGACGTTCTAAACCCAGCTCGCGTACCACTTTAAATGGCGAACAGCCATACCCTTGGGACCGGCTTCAGCCCCAGGATGTGATGAGCCGACATCGAGGTGCCAAACACCGCCGTCGATATGAACTCTTGGGCGGTATCAGCCTGTTATCCCCGGAGTACCTTTTATCCGTTGAGCGATGGCCCTTCCATACAGAACCACCGGATCACTAAGACCTACTTTCGTACCTGCTCGACGTGTCTGTCTCGCAGTCAAGCGCGCTTTTGCCTTTATACTCTACGACCGATTTCCGACCGGTCTGAGCGCACCTTCGTACTCCTCCGTTACTCTTTAGGAGGAGACCGCCCCAGTCAAACTACCCACCATACACTGTCCTCGATCCGGATAACGGACCTGAGTTAGAACCTCAAAGTTGCCAGGGTGGTATTTCAAGGATGGCTCCACGCGAACTGGCGTCCACGCTTCAAAGCCTCCCACCTATCCTACACAAGCAAATTCAAAGTCCAGTGCAAAGCTATAGTAAAGGTTCACGGGGTCTTTCCGTCTAGCCGCGGATACACTGCATCTTCACAGCGATTTCAATTTCACTGAGTCTCGGGTGGAGACAGCGCCGCCATCGTTACGCCATTCGTGCAGGTCGGAACTTACCCGACAAGGAATTTCGCTACCTTAGGACCGTTATAGTTACGGCCGCCGTTTACCGGGGCTTCGATCAAGAGCTTCGCGTTAGCTAACCCCATCAATTAACCTTCCGGCACCGGGCAGGCGTCACACCCTATACGTCCACTTTCGTGTTTGCAGAGTGCTGTGTTTTTAATAAACAGTCGCAGCGGCCTGGTATCTTCGACCGGCATGGGCTTACGGAGCAAGTCCTTCACCCTCACCGGCGCACCTTCTCCCGAAGTTACGGTGCCATTTTGCCTAGTTCCTTCACCCGAGTTCTCTCAAGCGCCTTGGTATTCTCTACCCAACCACCTGTGTCGGTTTGGGGTACGGTTCCTGGTTATCTGAAGCTTAGAAGCTTTTCTTGGAAGCATGGCATCAACCACTTCGTCGCCTAATGGCAACTCGTCATCAGCTCTCGGCCTTAAGATCCCGGATTTACCTAAGATCTCAGCCTACCACCTTAAACTTGGACAACCAACGCCAAGCTGGCCTAGCCTTCTCCGTCCCTCCATCGCAATAACCAGAAGTACAGGAATATTAACCTGTTTTCCATCGACTACGCTTTTCAGCCTCGCCTTAGGGACCGACTAACCCTGCGTCGATTAACGTTGCGCAGGAAACCTTGGTCTTTCGGCGTGGGAGTTTTTCACTCCCATTGTCGTTACTCATGTCAGCATTCGCACTTCTGATACCTCCAGCAAGCTTCTCAACTCACCTTCACAGGCTTACAGAACGCTCCTCTACCGCGTCACCTAAGTGACACCCGTAGCTTCGGTGTATGGTTTGAGCCCCGTTACATCTTCCGCGCAGGCCGACTCGACTAGTGAGCTATTACGCTTTCTTTAAAGGGTGGCTGCTTCTAAGCCAACCTCCTAGCTGTCTAAGCCTTCCCACATCGTTTCCCACTTAACCATAACTTTGGGACCTTAGCTGACGGTCTGGGTTGTTTCCCTTTTCACGACGGACGTTAGCACCCGCCGTGTGTCTCCCATGCTCGGCACTTGTAGGTATTCGGAGTTTGCATCGGTTTGGTAAGTCGGGATGACCCCCTAGCCGAAACAGTGCTCTACCCCCTACAGTGATACATGAGGCGCTACCTAAATAGCTTTCGAGGAGAACCAGCTATCTCCGAGCTTGATTAGCCTTTCACTCCGATCCACAGGTCATCCGCTAACTTTTCAACGGTAGTCGGTTCGGTCCTCCAGTCAGTGTTACCTAACCTTCAACCTGCCCATGGATAGATCGCCCGGTTTCGGGTCTATACCCAGCGACTAAACGCGCTATTAACACTCGCTTTCGCTACGCCTCCCCTATTCGGTTAAGCTCGCCACTGAATATAAGTCGCTGACCCATTATACAAAAGGTACGCAGTCACCTAACAAGTAGGCTCCCACTGCTTGTACGCATACGGTTTCAGGATCTATTTCACTCCCCTCTCCGGGGTTCTTTTCGCCTTTCCCTCACGGTACTGGTTCACTATCGGTCAGTCAGTAGTATTTAGCCTTGGAGGATGGTCCCCCCATATTCAGACAAAGTTTCTCGTGCTCCGTCCTACTCGATTTCATGACTAAGAGATTTTCGCGTACAGGGCTATCACCCACTATGGCCGCACTTTCCAGAGCGTTCCGCTAATCTCAAAGCCACTTAAGGGCTAGTCCCCGTTCGCTCGCCACTACTAAGGGAATCTCGGTTGATTTCTTTTCCTCAGGGTACTTAGATGTTTCAGTTCCCCTGGTTCGCCTCTTGCACCTATGTATTCAGTACAAGATACTCAGCTTATGCTGAGTGGGTTCCCCCATTCAGAGATCTCCGGATCAAAGTCTGTTTGCCGACTCCCCGAAGCTTATCGCAGGCTACCACGTCTTTCATCGCCTCTGACTGCCAAGGCATCCACCGTATGCGCTTCTTCACTTGACCATATAACCCCAAGCAATCTGGTTATACTGTGAAGACAACATTCGCCGAAAACTTGTAAT
>NZ_JBIUWO010000025.1:0-3093 GCF_044743505.1 Pseudomonas sp. NPDC087612 | reverse complement strand
ATGGTAGTGTGGGGTTTCCCCATGTGAGAGTAGGTCATCGTCAAGATTAAATTCCGAAACCCCTATCTGCATATGCAGGTAGGGGTTTTGTCTTTCTGGCTGTTTCCTCTGTGGGCGGTGACCACAGAGGGCCATTCCTACAGCTCAGTTTTCTATGCAATCCCCACCTGCATGGCTATCATGCCCTCCTCATTGTGAGTCGAGATTGGCATGCTGAAGTTGTTGAAGCTCCTCAAGGATGGCCGGTTCCATTCCGGGCAAGACCTGGGCGCAGCCTTGGGCGTCAGCCGCGCCGCTGTCTGGAAGCAATTACAGCTTCTTGAGGCTGAGCTGAACCTGCCCATTCATAAAGTCCGTGGCCGCGGCTACCAGTTGGCCACGCCGTTGTCGTTGCTGGAAGAATCGGCCATAGCCGAGCTTTCCCAAGGCGAACAATGGCCAGTATTGATATTCGAATCCATCGACTCGACCAATGCCCAGGCCCTGCGCTCAATCAGCGAAGGTCAGGCTGCGCCGTTCCTGGTGCTGGCTGAGCGTCAGGCGGCGGGGCGCGGCCGACGCGGTCGTCAGTGGGTCAGCCCCTTCGCGGAAAACCTCTATTACAGCCTGGTGCTACGCATTGAAGGCGGCATGCGTCAGCTGGAAGGTCTGAGCCTGGTGGTTGGCCTGGCGGTAATGCGTACGCTGCAGGCCTTTGGTGTTGCCGGCGCGGGACTGAAATGGCCGAATGATGTTCTGGTAAACAATCAGAAGATCGCCGGTATCCTCCTGGAGTTGGTCGGAGATCCTGCGGACGTCTGTCACGTCGTGCTGGGGATTGGTATCAACGTCAACATGCAGGTCAACGAGCAGATCGATCAGTTGTGGACGTCAGTGCGTCGTGAGACAGGGGTGGCAGTCGATCGTAATAAACTGGTGGCTGCGCTCAGTCAGAACCTGCAGCAGGATCTGCAGCGCCATCGGCAATCCGGATTCGCCGCGTTCCAGGCCGAGTGGGAACAATCCCATCTGTGGCAGGGGGCTGCGGTGTCCTTGATTGCCGGAGTCAACCGGATTGACGGAATTGTTCTAGGCATTGACCGGCAAGGTGCGCTGCGCCTCGAGGTCGATGGTGTTGAAAAGAGCTTTAGCGGTGGTGAGCTCAGTTTGAGGTTGCGTGATGATTCTTGAGCTCGATTGTGGCAACAGCTTTATCAAGTGGCGAGTCATCAGCGCTACTGAGGGCGCCGTTGTTGCCGGCGGCATTGTGGACTCCGATCAGGCCCTGGTGGCTGCCGTCACGGCGCTCCCTGCAGCGCCCCGGCGCTGCCGCCTGGTCAGTGTCAGAAGTGAGGAGGAGACCGCTGGCCTTTCGGCGCTGCTCGCCCAGCATTTTGGCTTGAGCGTCGTGGTGGCTCAGCCTGCCAGGGAGGTCGCTGGCGTACGCAATGGCTATGAAGATTACCAGCGCCTCGGCCTGGATCGCTGGCTTGCGGTGCTGGGCGGCTTTCACTTGGCCCGTGGCGCGTGTCTGGTGATGGATTTCGGTACGGCGGCCAAGGCTGACTTCGTTTCGGCCGACGGCGAGCACCTGGGTGGCTTCATCTGCCCGGGCATGCCGTTGATGCGTAGCCAGCTGCGTACCCACACCCGACGCATCCGCTATGACGATGCCTCCGCTGAGCGCGCATTGTCGAGCCTTGCCCCTGGGCGTTCTACCGTCGAGGCGGTAGAGCGTGGCTGCGTGCACATGCTTCAGGGCTTTGTCCGCTCGCAGCTTGAGCATGCCCATGAGTTGTGGGGTGATGATTTCACTGTGTTGCTGACCGGGGGCGATGCGCTCCTGGTGCAAAAGGCCGCTCCACAGGCCCGGGTGGTTCCGGACCTGGTATTTGTTGGCCTGGCCATGGCTTGTCCCCTGGATTGAGGTGCCTATGCGTTGGTTGTTTCTGTTGTTGGTGGTGCTCAACGTCTTTTATTACGTCTGGCACCAGCAGGAAGCGCCGTTGAAGGCCAAGGAAGTGGCGCCGTTGTCGCTGTACAAGGGAAATCAGCAGGATATTCGTCTGCTGAGCGAGTCGAGCAAGGGTAAAACTGCGCCCGAGCGTGGCCAGGAGTGCCTCTATGTAGGTGGCTTGGTGGGCCAGGATCAGCTAAAAGCGCTGCGTCAGCGCTTGCTGACCCTGGATATCGCTGCTGCTCCGGTGACCGGCCGCCTGGGGGACAGCACGGGTTTGTGGTTGCAGATTGCGCCCCAGAGCCAGCGTTTGCTGGACCAAACCGTGCTCGGGACACTTTCCCATGATTTCAAAGACTTAAAACATAAAATAATGTTGTGCGAGGGTATTGCAACTGGCGAATAGCTTGATAGAATGGCGCCCGCTTCACAGGGAACACCACTGAGGTGGTAGAGCTGGAAGCGGTGTCAAAGCAGCTAAGTTTCAGATTTGATTGAAAAAATTTGAAAAAACGCTTGACACTTGATCGGTATCTGAATAGAATGCCGGCCAATTCTGGAGGGATTCCCGAGCGGTCAAAGGGGACGGACTGTAAATCCGTTGCGAGAGCTTCGAAGGTTCGAATCCTTCTCCCTCCACCAGTTTTAGCGAGAGCCGCAAGCTCCGCGGGTATAGTTTAGTGGTAGAACCTCAGCCTTCCAAGCTGATGATGCGGGTTCGATTCCCGCTACCCGCTCCAGGTTTGCTGTTGTTGCACAGTGTTACGCTCTTGTAGCTCAGTTGGTAGAGCACACCCTTGGTAAGGGTGAGGTCAGCGGTTCAAATCCGCTCAAGAGCTCCATATAACAAGGCAGATATGAAAATATCTGCCTTTGTTTTAATGGTCATATTGACTTGCTTGTTTCTTATTGCTGAGGATTGTCTCGATGGCTAAGGAAAAGTTCGATCGTAGTCTGCCGCACGTAAACGTCGGCACCATTGGTCACGTTGACCATGGCAAGACCACGCTGACTGCGGCACTGACCCGCGTCTGCTCCGAAGTTTTCGGTTCGGCCGTCGTTGAATTCGACAAGATCGACAGCGCTCCAGAAGAGAAAGCTCGCGGTATCACCATCAACACCGCACACGTCGAGTACAACTCGAACATTCGTCACTA
>NZ_JBIUWO010000024.1:0-6303 GCF_044743505.1 Pseudomonas sp. NPDC087612 | reverse complement strand
GGGGTAAAGGTACGACGTTGCTTGGTCATCAGACACCTCTCTATGGCGAGCATTCTCGCCTAAATGGGTGTCCGGTTTCATTAGACCACTACACTATGTCTCGTTTGGCCGAGTTTCGTCAGCTTGAGCAGCAGCTTGCCACCCAGCTCGCTGAGCTTGAAGCACTTAAGGGCAGCTCCGAACTGCAGAAAGAAATCCAGTTTGAGACCAAGCTGCGTGAGCTGCTGGCCGAGTACGGCTACAGCCTGCGCAATGTCATTAATCTATTGGATCCTCAAGCTAACCGCGGCTCTGCAGCTCCTGCTGCCGTTGAGAAGGCCCCGCGTCGTGCTCGTCAGGTGAAGCGGTATAAGAACCCGCACAATGGCGAGATCATTGAGACCAAGGGTGGCAACCACAAGCTGCTGAAAGAGTGGAAAGCTCAGTATGGCGCTGACGTGGTGGAAGGCTGGCTCGCCCAGTAACACACTCTTCGGCTGCTTGCTAAAGCCCCCTAATGGGGGCTTTTTAATAGCTATCGGTTTCGGATCTTCCGATGCCTTGGCGGCGGCCTATGGCGTGGCGGTGACCGGCACCATGCTGATCACAACGTTGCTGGCCTCGGCGGTGATGCTGTTGCTGTGGAAGTGGCCGCCGCTGTTGGCGATGCCAGTGTTGCTGGCGTTTCTGCTGGTCGACGGCCTGTTCTTCGTCGCTAACCTGCCGAAGGTGTTGCAGGGCGGCGCCTTTCCGGTGCTGGCGGGGATAGTGCTGTTCATCCTCATGAACACCAGGAAGCGCGGCCGTCAGTTGCTGCTCGAGCGTCTCGACGAGGGCGCCTGGCCGTTGCCGGTGTTCATCATGAGCATCCGCGCGCAACCGCCGCACCGGGCGCAGGGCAGGGCGATTTTCCTCACCGCGCGCACCTACGGCGTGCCCCACGTGCTGTTGCACAACCTGCTGCACAACCAGGTGATGCACCAGACGGTAGTGCTGCTGACGGTGGTGGCCGAAGGCGAGCCGCGAGTGCCGCAGGAGCGGCGCTTCGAGGTCGAAGCCTACGGCGAGGGCTTTTACCGTGTGCAACTGCATTTCGGCTTTATGGACGAGCCGGACGTGCCGGCGGCGCTGGGTTTGCGTCTCCTGGACGGGCTGGATTTCAGCCCTATGCGCTGCACCTACTTCCTCCGCCGCGAGACAGTGATCTCGACCAAGCGGATTGGCATGGCGCGTTGGCGCGAGGGCTTTTTCGCCTTTCTATTGAAGAACGCCAACAGCAACGTGCGCTTCTTCAACCTGCCGTTGAACTGGGTGATAGAGCTGGGAACCCAGGTGGAAATTTGAGTGCCGCCTTCGCGATTCGTTGGGCGTCGGGCTTTTGTAGGAGCCAGCAAGCTGGCGATGCCTTTTGTTGCAGAGCTTTCTCCAGCAAGCTGGCTCCTACAGACATCCACTGCTAGGCCGAAGGCGGCTTAGTCGCGACCGGGGAGCATGCGCACGACGGTGTTGTCGCGGCTGATGAAGTGGTGGAACAGGGCGGCAGCGGCGTGCAGGCCGATCAACCAGTAGCCGACGACGCCGGCCAGTTCGTGCCATTCCTTGATCTCGCCGGCCAGCGGCGGGTTCTTGCCGATCAGTGCGGGCAGTTCCAGGCCAAAAAACGGAATCGGCTTGTCGGCCGCGCTGAGCACCAACCAACCGGCCAGCGGCGCACCGATCATCAGAGCGTAGAGCGCCAGGTGCATGAGCTTGCCGAGGGCTTGCTGCAAGCCTTGTGGTGCCGGTTTGATGTTTGGCGTCGGGGCGATCAGGCGGGCGAACAGGCGCAGCCAGACCAGCGCGAAAACCCCGAGCCCGAGCATGAAGTGCCATTGTTTGAGCAGCTCGCGGGTGTCGCTGCCCTTGGGAAAGTTGCCCTTGAGTTCGATGCAGGCATACAGGCCGGCAATCATCACTAGCATCAGCCAGTGCAGGGCGATGCTGAGGCTGCCATAGCGGGATTCGGTATTTTTCCAGGCCATCGCGGTTTCCTTGTTAGCGCTGAGTCCGCCGGGGGGCGGGGAAGTGCTGGATAATGAGCGGGCCAGCTTAAGCCAGCCTTAATTGTTGATGCTGTGCGCGAAAAACGTGCGTTTCCACAGAACGCTTACGCACGACATCGATGTTGTCGTCGAGGGTCGTCAGAGCACTGTTCACATTTCCTACCACACTGCTTGCTCCTCGATCACCAACCCATTTGGCTAGCTCTTCGACGGCGGCGCGCAACGCATCCTGGTTATGGCTAAGGCGCTCACCTTCCGAACTCCAGCATTAAGGCCGATGGCGTCCGCGTATAACGCGGACATAGGCCACCGCACCCTGCTCAGGATGCCACGCCAGTAGCCCTTCAGCCGTTTGGCAAACTGCTTCAGAGCCGGTATTGCGCTTTCATCGGCCAGACGCAGCCACTGTTTCCACGCTGATCGCCAGCCCCAAGCGGTAGTAGGTGACCACAGCGCTTTGAGCTCTGCCTTCATCAGGTAATGTTCTCGATGGTATCGAGCGGTGTGAGCACCATGACACGTCAAAGCAATCAGGCCGCTCTCGCCATGATGGGATTCGGAATACAAGTCGATCTCCCAGCACAGGTCACCGGCGGAGACAGCATTCGAGTAGGATGGTGGAGCCTCTGCAGCCCTCGTCTGGACTGCTCCTGACCTGCTTTGAGACTCGTTATGACCAAGCACTCGGACGCCTTCATTGACCTTGATCGCACCTTCTCCAAAATCCCTCTTGATGCTGATGCGTCTGACGATGTCGACCTAAGCGGTAGGCATAGCCGGCAGGGAGAGCTCCGCTGGCCTGACTTGCTAACTCATAATCGGGTGATACTGCTGTCCGAGGCGGGATCAGGTAAAACTGCTGAGATCCGAAACGTTGCTTGCCAGCTCAGGAGCCAAGGCAAAAATTCATTCTTTCTACGTATTGAGAACGTCACTTCAGACTTGGAGGACGCCTTCGAGGTGGGGACGTTTGATGAGTTCGAGAGCTGGCTCGATTCAGGCACTGAGGGCTGGCTGCTGATGGATTCAGTCGACGAGGCTCGGTTAAATGATCCGAAAGATTTCGAGCGCGCAATCCGAAGACTTGGCCGATTGACCCGAAACACTGTGGCCCTGGCGCACATAATCATCACTGGACGAAGCACAGCATGGCGCGCAAAGACGGATCTTGCGATCTGTGAAAAGGCTTTTGCGTTTGGGCCCGTAGCTCGGCAAGCTCCTTCCACAACAACTGATGGTTTTGAGGACGTTGTGCAAACGGTTCCATACAAAACGGAGCCAGATACGTCGTTCCTCTTGGTGACGTTGGACGACATCCATGACGAGCAGATTGATCGCTTCTTAAATGCCACTGGCGTCCAAGACATCAAAGCGTTTCGTTCCGCAGTTGAGCGCAAGGAAGCATGGTCACTAACCACGCGCCCTCTAGACTTCCTGGAACTCGTCGACTTTTGGCTCGAGCACCATCGAATAGGCTCGCGCTTGGAACTCATGAAAAGCAGCATTAATCGCCGCCTTGAAGAGCGTGACCAAGATCGAGCCGAATCTAGGCCCATTGCTCCAGGTAGGCTCAGAGAAGGCGTGCGATTAATTGCAGCAGCAACAACATTAGGGCAAACGTCTGCGATCCGCGTCCCTGATGGTGAGACCAATAAACGTGGGATTCCCATTCGCGACGTGCTGACGGATTGGAATGACACAGAATCAGCAGCCTTGCTGAATCGACCAATTTTCGAGCCGGGCATCTATGGAACGGTTCGTTTTCACCATCGTACTGTCCGAGAATACCTAACAGCGGAATGGCTCCACGAGCTGATACGTGGCGCAGGTTCGCGGGTCAAAATCGAGAACTTGTTCTTCTGTACACAATACGGGCTGGAGGTTATCAATCCTTCGATGCGTCCAGTTTTGCCCTGGCTTGCGCTGTTGGATGAGCCCATTTGTACACGGCTAGAGGAGGTTGCTCCGGAAGTATTTTTTGAGGGAGGCGATCCTGGACAGCTTCCACTGAGTACACGTCGGAAGGTGCTGCGTAAAGCGTGCGAGCACTTGGCGCAGCCGGCTCATAGTTGGACGATGACTGACTATTCAGCCGTACAGCGATTCGCGCACCACGATCTCACTGAAGACATCAAAGAGCTACTGACGCTTTACCGTACCAACGATGACATCGCCTGGTTCCTTTTAAGAATGGTATGGCAGGGTGAGGTGGTGGGTGCACTTGCAGAGACTAAGCAATTTGCCCTCGATGCTCAGCACAAACATACTCGTTTGGCAGCAATCCGAGCTGTTAACGACCTGGGGACGGCCCAGGATGTAGCCGATGTGCGCCTAGCGCTGCTGGCAGGAGACTCCAAAGTTAACCGGGAATGGTTAGCTGAGCTGCTTGATGGGTTTGCGCTCGATAGTCAATGGCTACCTTGGCTGCTACAGGCAATCGAGATTAGTGCGAAGAAAGAGCACTATAGCGGTAGAGATACCCTAGCGTTGAAGCTTTCTTCCCTGGCAATGGATTGTCCGCTAGAAAACCTGCCAGCCCTCATATGCGGGCTCGGTGTGCTTTTAGACAAGCCTCCAACTGAAGAGCACGGTTTCAGTGCTATCTCTAAGAGGTACGGCTGGCTAGCCGAGATAGCTGGTATGGCAGTGCTCCGTTTGCTCCAGGCACGAGCCCCGTTTGCGATTGATGACTCGGCCCTCGCGATTCTGAGCAAGCTGGCCCAAGCGCACATTTATGATGAGCGAGAAACTCGAGAGCTCGGAGAAAAACTCCGGGAGATCGTGCCTACTTGGCCGGAGCTCGATTACAAGCTGTTCTGGTATGACGTTGGACTAGCTCGTAACGGTCGAGTGCATCGAGGGGAACCTGTAATTCACGTCTGGCAGCTGCTTGGTTTTCGGCCATTCTGGTCGCTGAATAGGCAAAACTTTAGCCTCGCCTGCGACCACATCGCTAGCCTCACGAATATTCATGATCGGCTGATGGCGCTCAGTATGGCTTTCAACATTTACATACAGCATGAGAAACCACCCTCTTGGGAGATTCAGCTCAGGCAAGCAACTGAGGCCCACGACGAGCTTCGCGAGAAGCTTGAAATTTTGTTAAACCCACCGGAGCGAAAAGTTGAGGAGTGGGAAATCAAGCAGGCTCAGTGGAAAGAGGAAGCCGCCCAACGAAAAGCTGAAGAGACAGAGCGTCGTCGCTCTTGGCAGGAGGGGCTCGCCGCTGAAGTGGCCCTGATAAATAGCCCCAAGCCAAGCGTGATGACTCTAAGCCAATCTTACCTAATGGAACAGATGCGTGAGGGCTCATCGTCGTCAAATACTTGGAGCAGCGGCAATTGGCAGTCGCTCATAACTGAGTTCGGCCTGCCAGTTGCCCAAGCGTTTCGTACCGGCGCTGTTAATTTCTGGCGGGGCTATTGCCCAACTCTGCCATCCGAGGGGGCTCCTGCCAATTCGATCCCATACCAGGTGATTTTTGGGTTGACTGGGCTCGCTATTGAGGCCAAAGAGGAGCCATCTCGCTTCTCGCAGATGTCCGCTGATAACGCTGAGTACGCAGCTCGCTATGGGCTGCTTGAACTGAACGGCTTTCCGGAGTGGTTTCCCAGACTTTTCGGGCTACACCCGCGAGTTATCAAAGAAGTCGTACTGCGTGAAATCAATTACGAGATGGATACGCCACGTTTGGAGTCAGGCGGCAATCGGGTGCTACAGAGACTGCGCTGGAGTGGGGGCTGGATGTACGACGAGCTTGCTGCTCCGCTCATGGCCCGGCTGGCACAGCACATAAGTGACCTTGAGTTGCTCCAGCTCATGCTGAGCATTGTGCAGGAGTCGTCGGTCGTTGATGAGGTACTGGCCGAGCTCGCCAGCAAGCGTGCCATAGAAGAGCTCAATTCGGAGATTGCGCCGACCTGGTACGCCGTGTGGGTTGGAGTGGGGCCGGCGCATGCTATCCCGGCATTAGCAGCTCGCATCGACTCGTTATCCTCAGATGAGGAAAAAGCCACATTCGCCATGCTTTGCCTGATTGCCATTGTCGGAAGCCGCACTGTCAGCCGTTGTCGGCAGAATTACAAAACGGTTGAGCATGTCAAATCGCTGTATCTGCTGATGCACACATACATACGTATTGCAGAAGACATTGACCGTGCAGGAAAAGGGGTCTATTCGCCAGGACTTAGGGAAATCCTGAAAAAGACTTCCTGATTTGGCAAAATCCCCGGACACCAATCGCCGAGCTTTTCAATGAAGCAAATGACCTTCGCCGATGCCG
>NZ_JBIUWO010000023.1:0-9423 GCF_044743505.1 Pseudomonas sp. NPDC087612 | reverse complement strand
AGTGAGTGATCTGAGCGTTTCGGATCGACTCGCCACGTTCAAAATCGGCGGTGGCCGAAGTCAGCCAGAAACACATGGCTACTTCAGACCATCCCAAGGCGTGCTTCTTGGAGCTTTTGAGACGAATCTCATATCCGGATCAAGCGCCTCCAGATACTTTATAAGTCCACTTACCTTGGAGTGCTTACTTATGAAATATACAATAAAGAATATCACCTTGGCCCTCAGTTTAGCCGCCCTAACGGCAACGTCGATGTCTGCATCAGCTGTAGATTTACGTGTTATTGGGACTATTACACCTGCTGCGTGCACGCCAACACTGGGGGGGGGCGGCACGATTGACTATGGCACAATTCACCCAACGAAGCTTTCCGCTACGGCCTATACCGTTTTGCCGGAGATGAACACTTCTTTTAGTATCACTTGTACTGCTCCTGCGAAAGTTGCAATCGTCGCAAAAAACGGACGTATTGGGTCACTAGCAGGAGCAACTGAAGGCCCTACGGGCGTTGGGAGTGCACCTGGGGTAATAACTCTATTAGGCGTACCCAATATTGGCGTAGCAGGTCTTGGCCTTGATGGTACTGACAAAATAGGAGGCTATGCTTTGGCCCTTCAACCATCTTCTATACTCGCTGATGGCGTTGCCGTAGACAGCATCCAAAAAAACGCTGACTGGCCAACATTTACTGCTTCTAATTCTGGATCACTTTTCAACTTCGCTATTGATCGACATTTATCTTGGGCTGCCACCGGAACTTTAAACCCAATAGCACTTACGAATCTAACAGGCCAGATTCGAGTGCAAGCCTATCTAAACCATAGTACAGAACTGGATCTATCCAAACCAGTAAACTTGGATGGGCTGACCACTATTGAGATGATTTACTTGTAATCCCTTCCTTGCTTTAGCCGGGTCTATAGCCCCGGCTTTCTTTTTACTGATTTATTCGTATTTATATCAATTGAATGTTAACTAAATGGTAATAACCAATGAAACGCGCGTCTTTTGTTAAGGCAGGTGTCGCTGCGCTGTGGCTGGCGTCTATAGGTGCACATGCGACCGGTGTGGTACCGGAAACATCTGTCGTTATTGTTGAACAAGACGATGGTGAAGGTGCCATCAACGTCCAAAATACCGATGCCTTCCCGGTATTGTTGCTGACCACATTGATCGACATACCTGACGACCCTGAAAGTTTGTTAATCGTTACACCGCCTGCGGCTCGCGTCGAGCCAGGGAAAACTCAGCGTGTTCGTTTCATCATGACCAGTAAAGAGCCCCTAAAAACAGAGCGCCTGAAACGCGTCACGTTTGACGGCGTGCCTCCCCAGCAAAAAGGCAAAAGCGAAGTACGCACCACCGTGCGCCAGAACTTGCCGGTCATTATCCGTCCTGCAGGACTGAAGAGAGACCTTGCCCCCTGGAAGCATCTGACCTGGAGGCTGAAAGACAACAGCCTGACTGTCAACAACCCTTCGCCTTACGTTGTGCGTCTGGGACAAGGCGTTCAGACCTTGCCGGATAACACCTCTTGGATTTTGCCAAACGCCTACGTGCTTCCGGGGCAGACCCTGACTGTCACGCCCGAGAATGGCAAAAAAGCAGGGGCTCCCCAAGAAGTTCGTATTTCCCCGGCTACTACATGGGGCTACACCGTCGAAACGTACGACGCGAAGCTGAACCAGTAAAGGGGGATTCAGTGCAAGAGCCGTATCATTACGATTTCAGAAAGTGTCCTCCGAACTCTGTGCTCTCGCTAGCTCTGTTAACTGCCGTTGTTGCGCTACCCAAAGCCTTCGCAGCGGAAAGCTCTCAGCAAGCATTAGAAACCGAGTTTGACACTCAGGCAATCAAGTCACGGGGGGTTGACACTTCACTCGCCGAGCTGTTTCGACATGCGCCGCATTTCCTACCTGGCGAGAACTCGGTGATGTTGACGGTGAACGGCAGTGCGCGTGGAAGAATAACAGCGCGTTTTGATAATAACGGACAACTGTGTGCTGACAAAAGCTTTCAGAAGCAAGCTGGATTATTATCCCCTTCCGGTTTTAGCGAGGAAGTCGCATGTTTCGATCTGAAAAGCGCTTGGCCGCAAACGGAGCTCAATCTTGATCCAGCAGCGGGTCGGGTCGATCTGGTGCTTCCACAGCAGGCCGTAGCCAATCCAGGAACCGAAAGTGGTAATTGGCATCACGGTGGCGTTGCAGGGATGCTCAATTATGAGGGCCAGTACCTGGATTCTGCCGGCTCCACGGCAGGCGTAACCTTCATGCAACTGGGAAGCGAAGCCGGACTCAATGTCAACGACTGGATTATCCGTAGTCGTCAGACATTTTCACGCTTTAACGGTGTGGACACGATGCAGCACCAGGCAGCTTACGCACAACGCACCTTCACTGGTTCCAAGCAGGTGCTTCAAGCGGGACAGGTAAGTCTGTCCAATTCCATGTTTGGTACTGGTCAGGTAATTGGCTTTCAAATGTTTCCCGAGGCTGCACTTCAGGGCACTCGTGGAGGCCCAGGATTGGTTGAGGGTATTGCCGATAGCCAGTCGGTAGTTGAGGTTCGCCAGTCAGGTGTGTTGGTGCATAGCACCACAGTTCCGGCAGGCCCCTTCCGCTTGCAGGGGTTCTCGTTGCTCAACACTCGGTCGGATTTGGAGGTCACCCTGACGGGTAGCAATGGTGAGAGACGTCAGTTCACCGTGCCGGCTTCCGCCTTACTGCTCAACGGTAATGCGGTAGCGCCAGGTCTCTCTTTTGGCGTCGGTAAACTTGATCAAGAAGGCAGTAGCGAATCGCCCATGCTCGCGACTATCGCCAATGGCTGGGTGTTAAATCCGCACGCCACGCTCAATGCCGGCTTCTTGGGTTCGACCCCCTATCGCGCGGGTGCTATAGGCCTCGACACGCAGCCTTGGGACTCTACGTTACTGTCCCTGCAAGGCACATTTTCGGAGGATTCCACCCATGACTTTCGCGGGGCGTCTTTCACGGCTGCATTGACCCACAACCTGAGCGAGCGCGTCAGCGTGAGCGTCAACGCTAGTCAGCAAACCGACGGTTATCGCGAGCTTAGCGATGCCCTGCAGGATGATGACCTAGAGAGCATTATTGGACGCAGTTTCAAACAGGTCGGTATAGGCTTGGGGTGGTCAACAGAATCGCTCGGTAGCCTTTCGCTCTCGATGGCGCGCAGCACGGACTTCAATGGTGACAGCACGGACTATGCGCGCGGTGGCTGGAGTAAACAGTTTGGCCAGGTCTACGTCGGTGCAACCTTAGAGCAGGACACAGGCACTTCGGCCACGGATCCCGATACCCGTTTTTACCTGACAGTCAATATTCCCCTAGGCAGCAGCAGTGTCAGCAGTTGGATCAGAACAGCCAATAACAGCAGCCGCGCGGGGGTGCGTTACAGCGACCGTTCTAGCCGGGATCGGGGCTGGAGCCTGTCGAGCGAACAGGACTTTTATAACCAGCGCACCTCAACCAGCGGCACCATGGATATGGTAACGCCGTTCAGCCAACTGAGTGGCAGCCTGAGTCGCGACTCCGATAACTACAGTTCTTGGTCGGCCCGCGCCACAGGTGCAGTAGTAGCACACGACAACGGGGTTACACTTTCACCTTACCGCGTTGGAGATACCTTTGGCATCGCCAAAGTTGGTGAAGAAGGTGGCGTAAAGCTCGACACTCCATCCGGCCCTACCTGGACTGATTCAGACGGGAACGCTGTTTTGCCTTCACTAAGTGGCTACAAGCGTTCTTCTATCCAGGTAGACACCCGTAGCTTGGCGAAGAATGTGGACATCGCCAACGCTTACCAAGAAACAGAAGCCGCACGCGGTTCGGTGAACTACGTCAATTTTGATGTGGTACGTACACGTCGGGTTCTGGTGGATCTCAAGGATGGTTATGGTAAACCTCTACCACGCGGAGCAAGTGTGTTTAACGAAGCCGGAGATTTTGTGACGGTTGTGGGTGAGAAAGGCAGCGTATTCATTTCAGATGCCGGCAATGGAGGCACTCTGGAAGTGCAGAACTCCGGCCAAACCCTTTGCACATTCTTCCTTGCCCTGCCGGAGACGGCGAATGGGAATGAACTGTATGAAACCGCCAGCGCGCAATGTCGCTCATAGGAGAACCTGATGAAAATGCTCTTTGTTCCGCTGGTACTTGGGTTGATCTTTGGTCAGTACGCCCAGGCAAACTCGCAACTCAGCGGCGAAGCGCCTGGCATCCCCCCTACAGTTCCGATTGACACTCGCTGTAGTTTGACTTTGGGAGGAGGTGTCGTTGATTACGGCACCCTGTCGCGCTGGCAACTGCAGGACGCGCAAACAGGTCACAACAACGTCACATTCGGTAAGCGAACGCTGACGCTCAGCGTGGCTTGTCCCTACACCCAGAGCATGCGGCTGACGGTACGCGGGGAACGTAGCGACAGAGGGGATTTTCGTTATGGCAATCGCGGCAGCATGATCGTTCGGTTGTTTGACGCTCAAATAGACGGCAAAAGCGTGCAGATAGCCAGCGGCACGCCCGATGGAATTATCAATGGAGCGGCGGGTGACTCAGCCCTGCTTCGACCCAGTGAGAGTTTTGCTGCCATTTCGAGCGGCCAGCTTGCTAAGGGAAAGACCTTCACTGCGCGTGTGGAAATAGAACCCACGTTGCCCGAAGCCGATGCTCAGGTCTCAACGCATGAGCAAAATGAAGCCAACCTGACTATTGAACTAATGAACTGAAGTTGATAGGTTGAGTAAAATCAAAAACTAGCCTTCTGGTTAGATATAATTTCAGTTACGGCTAACCCAGAGCCACGCCTGATTAGTAAAGCTCTATCAGCATCGAGTTTCCATGCGGCCAACAAAAGATCCTCGTTAGATGACCAATCTCGATCAGATGACTTCGGAGCAACTGCCAACCATAACCGGACAGATATTAAAGTGGCTCTCCCGGGCCGATGCGATGGGCCAGTAGGTCAATAGTCTCGAAATGGTCAAAGAGCAACTCGCTCATGAGGTCGCCATCCTCAAGCCGCACAGGTTTGCCATGCGCAGCGAGCAACCGAGTCCTTACCAGTACAGCTTGCTTGACGGCCTTTTCGATATTAATTTCATGGCTAACGAAGCCGCGCTAATGGCAGTCTAGTCGCCATTTTCAACGGTCGCACCACGCAAGAAACGCAAGCGTTGAGCTTTGCCCTCATCGAAACTGACGACGCTCTTTTCACCTTATAAGTGGCGTGAAGCATTTGTATTACCGAAAGGTGCGCTGATCAAATGATCGGTACACAACTCGCTGTGCGCAAAGATCATACGTTTTGCGCAACGCTACTTCGTCGCCAGAAGATGCCCGCGTATGGGTAAAGATCGTCGACAGAAAGCGTTTCCTTTCGCCGTTGCCGAGCTCAGACCAAATCCTAGGCTGTCCTTGTGCATCAGGAATCGCCAACCGGTCGAGGAAATACTCTTCAAGGCTGTGAAGCCGTTGCTGACCATCTACCAGAATCTCGCTGTTTGCTGCGTCGTGCACGTGAAAAGTGGTCGCTGCCCGCGATCAACGTGAAGCGGATTTACCGGGCCATGCGTGATCACAATTTGCTGCTTGAACGCCGGTGTTGTCGCTTACCGAAAACTGATCCAGTAAAGACTGTTCTGCCGACTCAAAACTGACCTAGGTGTTCAACTGCTTCTGCTCACTTTTTGAGCAGGAGAACACAGCGTGATCAGCATGAAAATGTTGGGAAAAATTCGGCGGATGTACTTTCGCGACAAGCCCTAGCTGCATCAGATAGCCAAGCGTATCGGGATGGTGAGAAACACCATTCGAAAATGGGTCAGAGCACCAGAAGCCACTCAGCCGGCGTACCAACGGTGCGCAACCTTCAACGAACTCAGTCCATTTCACGAGGCGCTTGAGCAGGCGCTCAAGGCCGACTCGTTTCGGGCAAAGCACAACCGCAGAAGTGCCAAAGCACTCTTCGAACAGATCAAGGCCGAGGGGTATGACGGCGGCTACAGCCAGCTCACCGCCTTCATACGCTTGTGGCGCGGCCAGCCAAGCAAGTCTTTACGGGCCTTTGTGCCGCTGACCTTTGCACTCGGCGAGGCCTTTCAATTCGACTGGAGCGAAGAAGGTCTGTTGATCGGAGGCCTGTTCCGACGCATCCAGGTCTCCCATATGAATCTTTGCGTCAGTCGCGCATTTTGGTGGTTGCGTATCCCAGCCAAGGCAACGGGATTTTGTTCGATGCCCATACCCGCTCGTTTGGCGCGTTAGGTGGGGGGCCGCGTTGTGGCATCTACGACAACATGAAAACGGCTGACGACAAGGTCAACAAGGGTAAAGGCCGCACGGTCAATGCCCGGTTTGCCGTTAGGTGTGCGCACTACCTATTCGATCCGGACTTCTGCAACGTGGCCTCCGGCTGGGAAAAAGGCATCGTTGAAAGTACGTCCAAGGCAGCCGACGGCGCATCTGGCTCGATGCTCAAAACTGCATGTTCCACACCTTCGAGGAATTGAATGCCTGGCTTGGCCAACGCTGCCGTACGCTCTGGGACGAACTGGTGCACCCGCAGTACAGCGTTCTGACAGTGGGGGACGTCCTGGAGCTGGAATGCGCCGAATTGATGCCGACTGCTTTTGATGGCTACGTCGAGCGCACCGTACGGGTCTACAGCACCTGCCTAATCAGAGTGGCGCGAAATCGCTACTCGGTGCCCTGTGCGCGGGTCGGTCAGTGGGTCAGCAGCCGTTTGTATCCCACACGGATGGTGGTCGTCGCCGATGAAACGATGATTGCCAGTCACGAGCGCCTGTTTGATCGAGATCAGGTCAGTTTTGACTGGCAGCATTACATCCCGCTCATCGAACGCAAGCCCGGTGCGCTGCGCAATGGCGCTCCGTTTGCCGATCTGCCGAAACCGTTGCAAATGCTAAAACGCGGTATGAGGCGGCACACCAATGGTGGTCGAGTCATGTCGCAGGTACTGGCGGCTGTTCCCATCGCCGGGCTCGACGCCGTATTGGTGGCTGTGGAGTTGGTATTTGAAGCGGGCAGCTTGAGTGCTGACCACATCCTGAATGTCCACGAGCAGCCCCTCCGTACGCCGAAACCAGCCTGCAACTCAAGATAGCCTGTCGCCAATACGGCACGCTACTACCGGCTCCGTACCACCGATGAGGAGACTCGCAATGCGTGATCTTAAGGCGGAACTTAAAGAACTGCGTCTGCATGGCATGGTCAGCGTCTGGGAAGAACTGGCATCGCAAGGCGAAGCCTCAACGACCTCGTCGAAATGGCTGCTTGTGCATCTCCTCCAACAAGAACATGCGGATCGAGCGGTGCGTACAGTGAACCACCAGATGAACATGGCTAAACTCCCCATGCATCGTGATTTGGCCGGTTTCGACTTCAGCGCTTCCAGCGCAGACGCCCGCCTAGTCAGGGATTTGTCCAGCCTGGAATTCACCGATACCGCGCAGAATGTGGTGTTCATAACAGGCAAAACACACCTCGCCACCTCCTTGGCCGTGTCCGGGATCACCACACATCACAAACGCGTGCGTTTCTACTCCACGGTGGATCTGGTCAATCTGCTGGAACGCGAAAAGTACGACGGCAAGACGGGCCGCATAGCTCAAGGGCTGTTACGAACAGGCCTGGTGATACTCGATGAACTGGGGTATTTGCCCTTCAGTCAGAGCGGTGGTGCCCTGTTATTTCAGTTGCTATCCGAGCTGTACACCAGCTTGGTGATCATCACCAACCTCAGCTTCTCGGAATGGTCGAGTGTGTTTGGTGACGTTAAGATGACCACCGCGTTGCTGGATCGGCTGACACACCACTGCCACATCGTCGAAACGGGCAACGAGTCCTACCGCCTGCAACACAGCACTCTGGCCGCGCAGACAAAGATCAAATCACGTGAACGAAAGCGCAAGGACGAAGATGGTAGCGAGGACGATGAGCTGTTCTGATCAGCACCGAAAATACCCTGCCGCATGCTCACATGCGGCGGGGCTAAATGTCTCTTCCACCGGGACACGACTGCTAAGCTTATCCACAATTGCTGATGCAAAAATCAGCAATCCGCCCTGGGTCAATTTTCAATCGGCAGGGTGGGGCAGGTTTCAATCAGCGCCGACAGCCTCATCAATTCAATGGCGGGCTACGCTCGCTCAGGCCGAGAAAAACTTAACGTCATGTCCGGCATTAGTTGACCACTACAGTGAAAGTTATAGGTAAACCAATTCCAGAGTTGTCAGGCCATCTAGTGCAATAGGTTTACTCATGTCTAACTCAGTAGTAGTATTTAAATACGCCTGAACTGCTAAACTCCCATTAAGGTTTGTAATTGCAACAGGAACTGTGGTTGCCGGGGTTGCCCATGACACTGTACGAATGCCTCCACTGTACATACCGCTTGCCGTTGTAGACGCGGCAAAAGTTCCTTCGGCCCAATCAGCATTGCGGTGAATGGTAGCTATCGCTGCGCCATCTGCCATAACAGTGTCAGTCTTAACAACGAGGCTATAACCACCAATTTTTTTGCCATCAGCAAGGCCTAAGCCAGCTGCATACCAGGTACCGCTGTTAAAGGTCACTGAAGCTGGTTTTTCCGCAACCCCACTAGGCCACAGCGTACCCAAAGCCGTGTTTGGGCGCCCCTCAATAGCAGTTAATCCAAATTTAGCAGGGGCGCTGCAAGTAACAGTAAAAGGAATTTCGCGTTCTTGAAGGAGGGTAGGCGTAGTATCCGACAAGGTGCTGGGATGGATAGTGCCATAGTCTACCGTGCCGCCCCCCCCTAAGGTTGGTACACATGAAGCGGGCGTAATAGATCCGATCACTTTCAAATCTACGGAGCTTGCATGTGCCGGGACGGATACAGCGGCGAGCGCGGTTAAGCCTAAAGCTATAGAAAGATGTTTTGTCATATTTTTCATAAGATAATTACATCAAAGGAAAGTGAGTCCATAGGTTAGCTGGAGCGTATTAGAACGAATATGAGATCTGTCTTAAAGCTTCAAGGAAGCACTTGCAGTAGGCGATCAACGACTCCTTTGAAAGCCAGGACATCGTTTCCCACCCTGCGATAGGGCACAGGCAACAGTTATTTTGGTTCATTCAAACTACACGGCGTGGAGCCGCTGGAGCGGAGCCGACAGCGATGCTGGAAGAGCTGGGTGGCTCGCGCGAGTCTTGAGCCAAGGAGCAGTAGTCGGTCGTCGCGACAGCCTCAACACCAACCAGTTATCCTTTGCGCAAGCTGTTTCAGGAGGGGGGGCTGTCGGAGGTTGCCCAGACGAAGTCTAGGGAAATCCTGAAAAAGACTTCCTGATTTGGCAAAATCCCCGGACACCAATCGCCGAGCTTTTCAATGAAGCAAATGACCTTCGCCGATGC
>NZ_JBIUWO010000022.1:0-11386 GCF_044743505.1 Pseudomonas sp. NPDC087612 | reverse complement strand
GCAGTGAAACGATGCATCGCCGATGGTAGTGTGGGGTTTCCCCATGTGAGAGTAGGTCATCGTCAAGATTAAATTCCGAAACCCCTATCTGCATACGCAGGTAGGGGTTTTGTCTTTCTGGCGATTCAACTGCTAGTTGCGATCCCTGTGGGCGCCGGCCTTGCCGGCGATGCAGGCAACGCCTGCTTAGCTGGAAACACCCGCTAGCATGATTGCCCTTTCCCCAACCCAAGACCATTCCCGCCCCAGCTTCAGACCCGCCTGACTGTCTTATCTAACCGAGTGTCCGCTTAACTGGCGTCCCTCCATAATGATAAGAAGGCCAACGCCCATGTCTGCAAATGCTGCCCCGATCAGTCTCTCTCGCTCCTGCCATGTGGTTACAGGAGCTGGCGTATGACCCTGCCCAAACTCGCCATAGGAACCCTGGGCGGTACCCTGAGCATGCTCCAGTCAGCGGCAGGCGAAGGTGTCACGCCGGGCCTGGACAGCTTGCAGATGCTCGCCGACGCGCCCGAGCTTGCAGATCTTGCGCACATCTCGGCGAAAACCCTGCAGCTGTTACCCAGTGCCTCGTTGTCGTTCATTCAACTGATCGATGTCCTGTACTGGGCCAAGGCCCAGGTGGAAGAGGGCGCCCACGCCGTGGTGCTGAGCCAGGGCACTGACACCCTGGAGGAGGTAGCGTACTTTCTCGAACTGCTCTGGCCCTTCGATGCGCCATTGATCCTCACCGGTGCCATGCGTGCCGCCAGCGAGCCCGGCGCTGACGGCCCTGCCAATCTGCTGGCAGCGGTGCGGGTGGCGCTGGATGCGCAGAGTCGCGGTCGCGGTGTGCTGGTAGTGATCAATGATCAGATCCATGCCGCGGCCCATGTGCGTAAAACCGAGAGCCTGGCCATGGCGGCTTTCAGTTCACCGCACTTCGGCTGCGAAGGCCTCCTGATAGAGGGGCGTGTCTGTTACCTGAAACCCGCCCGGCCGCGTCAGCCGTTACCCGAACCCTGGCGCCTGGATCAACGTGTGGCGCTGCTGGAGGCTGATTTTGCCGCCGATACCCTGCTGCTCGAGCAAGTCGCCGGGCTTGGGTATAAAGGGCTGGTGATCGCTGGGTTCGGTGCCGGGCATGTGTCGGCAGCCTGGGCCGAGTGCTTGGGATACATCACCACCCGGATGCCGGTGATTATTGCCTCGCGAACCGGTTCGGGGCCTACGGCAAATCACACCTATGGCTTTGACGGCGGCGAAATGGACCTGCAACGCAAAGGCGCACTGATGGCGGGTTTCTTGTGTCCGCGCAAATGCCGGGTACTGCTGTGGGTGCTGATCGGCTGCGGGATGGATGACGAGCTGGAGCACTGGCTGGCCGGGTATCGTCAGCCGCGATGAGGGGAAGGTCACGTGGGGCCGCGTGTCGGCCCCACGTGTCTTCGCAGGGGCGCTTAGACGAAGCGCTGAGGTGCTACGCCGCGCGGCAGGCGGCTGCTGCCAGGCAGGGCGCTCAGGCGTGCACGCCAGTTGGCCTTGAAGCAGAACGTGCTCGGGGCAGGGCTGGCCTTGGCCATGCGTTGTTTACGCAGCTCTGCCAGGGACGGGGTGGATTTCTTGGCCGACGCAGGCGACTCCGTCTTGACCAGGGACCGCTGACACGATTTGCAGGAAACCTGGTCAGGGGTGGAGGTGCTGGTGAGGTTATTACCGGCGCGACCGCAAGCGACTGCATCGCCGCTGGTTGAGTAGTGCATTACCAAGCTGTACATCTCCAAACATATGAACAAAAGCCCCCTATTTTCGCACAGGTTGGCGGCGGATGCGGCGCCATCGTCAACGCGATGCTGGAGGCTTGAGTCAGAAGGTTGAAGAACGGCGTTGTTTACAGGGGAGAAATGGTACCGAGTGCGCCAATCGCAATGGCCAGCGCCAGAAAACCCACGACGAAGAATGCAAGCTTACCCATGGAGCGCTCCAGATGAAGGTTTTGCGGTGCAGCGCCAGGCTGCAGTCGCGAAATGCGCCCGGTAGAGCGGGGCGCAGGACTATTTTCGCTCTGGCGCTGTTACCGAAACAGATTCAGATGGCGCGGCAAAATACGTATCAGATCAACTGGAGTGCTGTTGTTCAACGTCGCCAGGCACCTTCAGGCACTTCAACCTCCCGCTCGGCTTGCGCCAGGGCGCGCTTCAAGCCCTCGGCATCAAAAGGTATGCAATAAGCTGGTTTGGCCCGTTCGAACCGCCAGCTTTCATCCAGGCCCCCGGCATCGACCGCGTCGTAACCCAGGTCGTCGAGCAGCCTGCTAACCATCGATTTCGCTTCATCATCATCGCTGGCAACAGGCAGGGCGCGCCGATCTGTTGCGCCGCTACCACGGGCGTCTTTCTCCAAATCCTGGGCAAGAATTGCATTGAATACCTTCACTACCCGCGAACCCGGCAGATGCTCGGCAAGCAGGCGACTGGTAGTGGTTTCGAAACGGTCCAGCGCAGGAAACAGACCATCGCGGTCCGGGTAGTAGTTGTTGGCGTCCATGACGATTTTGCCCTGCAGCCACTGCGCGGGCACGCTGAGGTAGTGCGCGAAGGGAATTGCCAGCAGTACCACGTCAGCAAACCGTGCAGCTTCTTCTGCACTGCCCACTTCGCAGCCGAGAATGCCGCTGCGCACGCTGCTCATGGTCTGCGCCCCCCGTGAGTTGCTGAGCATCACCTTATGCCCGGCGGCCAGCGCCAGCTGCGCCACTGCCCGACCGATAAAACCTGCCCCGATTATGCCAATGCGCATGTCCTTGCTCCGTTGCGTGATAGGAGCGTTTATGATGATTGGCAACCAGTAGTAGATAAATTACCAAGCTGGATCGAGTGTCGTTACCAGGAGTGTTGAATGATGGATCGCCTGACCAGCATGGGCGCCTTTGTAATGGCCGCTGAAGAGGGGTCCTACGCCAGTGCGGCGCAGCGTCTGGGCATGTCGCCGCAGATGGTGGCCAAGCATGTAGCCGCCCTGGAGCATCGCCTGGGCGCGCGCCTGCTCAACCGTACAACTCGACGGCAAAGCCTGACCGAGCTTGGCAGCGCCTACTACGAGCGCTGCAAGCATATCCTCAGCGAGGCGCAGGCGGCCGACTCCCTGGCGCAGATCATGAATGATACGCCGCGGGGCAAACTGAAGGTCAGTGCGCCAGTTACCTTTGGCTCCTACAGCCTGATGCCAATGGTTACCGACTTTCTACGCCAGTACCCGCAGGTCGAAATTGACCTGCACCTGACCGACCGTTTCGTCGACCTGGTCGAGGAGGGCTTCGAAGTGGCATTTCGCATCGGCCCCCTGGGCACTTCCAGCCTCACCGCCAGGCCCCTGGCACCTTACCGCCTGGTGACCTGCGCTTCACCGCGCTACCTGACCGCCCACGGTATCCCACGAACGCCAGCCGATCTCGAACAGCACGAATGCCTGGGCTACGCCTACTGGTCGCGCCCAGCCGACCGTGAATGGCAATTCGTCCAGGGCGATACGCTGCACAAGGTGCAGGTCGCCAGCCGTTTGCAGGTCAACGAGAGCAGGGCGCTGATGTCAGCGGCGCTGGATGGCTTCGGCATTGTGCTGGGGCCGGAAGACTTTCTGCGCCCGGCGCTGCAAAGTGGCGAGCTGGTGCGGGTGTTGGCTGACTACCAGCCGCCGAGCCGGCAGATGCATTTGCTCTATACAGCCAACCGGCAGAGAACCGCCAAGCTGCGACGGTTCATCGATGCGGTGCTGGCGCGCTTTGCGGTCAGCCTGGAAACCGACCATGCAGCTCGTTAGCCCCTGATTCAAAGCCGCAGCCAGCGCGCCGCCACCTGCCGCCAAGGTGGGGAGGCTTTGATGGCGCTTCTATGCGCCATACAGCCCGGCTCAAACAGCACCTCAGGCACATCGCGCAAGCGAATCCACGGTTCGTGCTGCCACTGCAGCACGCTGAGCGAATGCCTGCCCCAATCCATCTGGCCTATCCTCGGCACGTCCCGCTCCGGCAGATCCTGCCGGTCCCGCAACACCGCGATCACCTCATAGGTCAGCCAGCGCCGCAGGCTGCGATTCTCCGGAATGTAGTGATGAGCCAGGACCGTGTAGGCCCCGGACTCACTGATCATCACCGTGTCGCGGTACTCGCCGTAGCGCAGCAGTGGCAAGGTTCGCCGTTGATCGGCATCGAGCTTGCGCACGATATGGTCGTCGAGGTAACGGCCAATCAGCCGGCCGAGTTCGCGAGCGCAGAACCAGGCTTGGGATTCGAGCCAAAGGGCATGGAGAGGGCGGTTGTGGCGGGTGAACAGCACCGGTTCATGGAAGTCAGTCATGACTGACCTCCGGATCTGTGGTCAGGCGAGCCGCGTCTGCGAAAGGCCTGCGCGCGTGAGCGTCGGTAGGCATTTCAGTAACCTCTACGTGAATTCAGCTTCTTAGGGCTGGGTGTCGGGAGTTAAGAAACCCCACGTAGAGGGCCGGACGTATTCCCCTTGCGGGTCTTGTATTAGCCCACTCCCGACATAAAGAGTGTTTTTCGCGCGCAGGAGTAAACCACAGGCACAAAAAAGCCGCATCTGTCGGGAGCGGGCTAGCCGCTACGTGGGCGTTTCTTAGGCGCCATGGGCAATGTAGTGGGGGCGCAGCGAAAGGGTCAACTCTTCAGGTGTAGGGCTTTTCTGAAGTTCTTCGAAAGAATGGCAGGATTTGCATAAACCAGGCGTGTTGGGTTTCCTCTTGTCCAAGAACACTATGGTATCGCGAAGAAGCCTCAATCACATGACTGGCATTATGCCGATTGCGGCACCCAACATTAGATAGCGAGGCATTGTTGCTGTTCCTTGCAAGTGGGTTGTCATTCGTTTTTCGGCCAAATCTTCAAGGCCTCGTCGGCGAGGGCACTGGCGCGGGCTGAAATCGCGACTTCATCCCAGCCTGTGTTGGCAATCAAAGGGACATTGAGACGAAGGCTGGTGTTGGCAATCAGCTTGTCACGCTTAACCGAAAAGTCGCAGTGTTGTGCGGCTCTATTAACGCTGAGGTTCAGCAGCGTCAAGTTGCCCAGCGTTGGGATGCTTGCGTGGCGCTCACAGATCAGGACCTGCCATGGCGTCAATGTGCCGCCAGAGCGTACGATCATCTCGATATTGGCCTCGTCGTTGTCGGCAGCTGTGCTGCCATCTTTCAAGGGCCAGTGGACGTGCCAACTACGCGGCAAAATGTGGTCGATATCGAGGGCTGATAAGTTTGGTAGTTCAGGCTCCTCGCTTTTGACTGAAAGCCGCAGGCCTCCCTCTATTTCCGTCAGCAGCGAGCGCATTTTCGCGGTATCAAGCCGGCCTGGATAAAGCGGGGCGCTGACACAGGCGTTGCGAAATTCGGAATCATCAGGCCAGCGGGAGGCGTCACCTTTGAGTGTGCTCAGATAGTCGCTGAGAATCCCACTGGAGACGCCTGATTTCGCCAGCTGACGTAACGCTGTGAGGAAGATGTTGTTGTAGTTTTTGGGCGTAAGTCCGCAGACGGCCCGGCGTACCACATAGGACACGAGGTGATTGAACATGCGGGCCTTGTCGGCCTCTGGCACTTCCGCTGTCGAAATCAGTAAGGCCAGCGGATAGAGCGTCGTGATGTCATACGCCGCAATACGGCGGCCAAGACGGGCAATGAGGGATGAGCCCGTGGTGCTGATCAATTCGCGGTAATGCTCCGCGTATCGGGCCAAGGTCACCAGCTGGCGGTCTGCGGTTTTGGGGGGAGACTCGGCAGCGTAGCGCCGGTATTCGTTGTACAAGCGGGACAGATCAATCTCACTGCCCATCTCTGCTTGCAGAGTGGCGTGGATCAACCACTCCAGGCGTGGTTTGTTCAGGCGGCCACGACGCTGCTTGGTCGACCAATAGTCTTCCTCGAACGGTCGCCACTGCGTATCGTAGAGCACTTGGGCGTCCACTTTGTCTTGGTCGGCGCGCATGAAAATGTAATTGCGGATCAAGTCCGTGGCATGCAGCTCTGCACCCCTTCCATTGAGCGTTTCAAAAATCACCTGGGCATCGTCTTCGGCTTCCAGCGAAATGCTGACCAGCTTGAGATCTTGTAGGACAGCCATGATGAGGCTCTCAGCATAGGCGGAGGCCAACTCGTTTCCCGAGCGAATCCAGCGTGTGAACTCATGAGTAAAGAACCAAATCGCGGCCAGTGACGGTGGGTGATCATGGTGCTTGCGCAGGCTGCCGCTCTGCGTGAAATGGGCCGGATATTCGCTACGGAAATCCTCCAGGCGCTGGATACTGAGGCTTTTGATGAAATGGGGGCGGTCGCGGAAGGTCGGCCACAGCTTGTAGCGCTCCATTTTCGGGTCGCGCATGGTTTCTTCGTTGTTGTTTTGCATGCAGCCGATCACGCTGGGCTCAAAAGCCTGAATACCGGTAGCACGTAACGCGAGCAGGAGCGAGGCCAGCACGTACTGGAGCGTGGTCAACCGTTGCTGGCCATCGATGATGTGCAACGTGTCGACGCCCATCAGCCCGTCTTTGGCTTGGGGTTCGAGGACCACCGCACCCAGGAAGTGCGGCGTGATGTTCAGGCCGGACACCCGTGCCTGAGCTTTCTCCTGGATGTCCTGCCACAAGGCGCTCCATTGATTCCGTAGCGTCCACACATAGGCGCGCTGGTAGAACGGTACACAGTACTGGCGCCGGTCCTGGAAGATCTGGCGCACGGTGAGCGTTTCGGATTTCATGGCGTCCCCTTTTTGGTCTGCGCATTCTGGCCTGTGCGGCGCACGGCGTCACTAGGGGTGGGTGTCGGCAGCCGCAGGGCTACGTGTAATTTGTCGTTATGGTCAATCGACCCCCTCACTTCACCTATGTCTGGTGAGAGTCCCAATTGGGACTGGTGACCAAGACCCCGGTCGTTGGTCGACCGGAAGTAGCCCAGCTGGTTGCGGCGCGCGGTGACCGCTAGCCTGGGTGCTCAGGGCAAGGGCGAGTAGGACCAGAAAAATGAAAAAGGCGGTGGAGCAGGACACGCTGGCGGCGTTGATCGAGAGCGGGGCGGCGCGGGAATTTAGGGCGACGCGTGGGCCGGGTGGCGAAGGCTGGAGCCTGAGCACCCGGCTGGGATGCTTCTGGTTGCCGGTGCGCTCGCGCCGCGAGCTGATCAGGACCTGGGCGAGCCTGACGGCGCTGGGGCGGTTCTGCGAAGGAATCGGCATCCGCAGTCTGACGGTGGAAATGTGAATTCCCTGACTACTGCCGACTTGCTTCAACCATTAGATCGCCCTGGCGAACCGGTACCGGCTTCAGAAAGCTGGCGAGTTGCTCTTGCTGTTCGAGCAGAAACGGAGCGTCCTGGACTCTAGAGTAAAGATTTAGAAGGCGCTTCTCGGCCCGAGTGAGGATCGTTTCGTAAAGCATGGGAATGATCTTGACCTCCTCGCCATGTGAAGTCGGATCATCTTCACCTTGTTCGATGATACTGCCGAGAATGAAGCCATCTACCCGCGTGTGCTGACGAATATGTCCCTTTGCCTTCAGTTCCTTCACGTATTTCCAGACCTGATCTTTTTCGCGGGAGCCGAGCGGCAACTCAGTAGTCTTGAGGTCCACTATTACGACATGTGCCGTACCATTCTCGTTGTAGTCTTCGTCGTAGGATGACCTAGCATAGAAGCTGACGCTGCAATCTGGCAGGGCCACGAAATCAGGTCGGTTGCGACTGCCTTTACCCTGGCTGTCGCCGAACAGTTGGCGGATGACGGAGGTCATGCCCTTGTTGGAGGTGAATTCGATGGACTCGAACTGGGCTCCGAACATCCACAAGCCACGCTCGAAGAGCGGCTGTAACTCGTGCACTTCGTCGATTCCGGCGACCTGAATCTTGGTGCGAAGCTCTCCGATGAGTTTCAGGCGGTTCTGGATCTCGTCGAGCACGAGCTTGGCCATGCTGACCGTCCATTCGGAGAGGATGGAGTGCAGGGTGTCGTAATCGTTGGGCTCGCATTTGTGCAAGAGATCGAGCAGGCCATAGCGTGACTTAGCCTTCTCCAGCTTGGCCAAGATCGTGGAGAGTTGGACAATTTCCTGTTCGCCAAAGTTGGGGCAGGTCTCCACGACTTCGTCGATGAAGGCCTCGACGCGGTCCTTGCTACTAGGCGAGAGGGTGTTGACGGTGTTGCCAACACGCTCAATCACGGCTGCACGCTTGGCTTCGCGCTCACTTTCACCACTGCCATGAATAATCTGCCGGATGCGATCCTGAACGGCTTCGCGTGTGGTGCACCAGGCTGAGTTGTCGTCCTTGAATCCACTCCAGTCTGGGGTGACTGCATCATGCTGATTCAGGAAGTCGGCCTGGACGATGAAGGTGAAGCGCTTGGCCTCGGATGTGCGGCCATCGAGCACGCGCTCGTAGTCGCTGCGGCTCCACTTGCAGTCGCCAACGGCACGGTTCTGCACCCACCACGCAATGCCATGCTGCTTGGTCGTTCGGTCAGCCTTTTTGGTATCGATATGCAGGATGGTCACTTTCCCTAGATCAGGGATTTCAATCTCCTCGCTGGACAGCAACTCAGGAATGTCGCTGAAGGTGATTGGGCTTCCATTGATTGAAACCGTAAAGGCTGGGTTCGCCAGAAAGCGACTGCCGATCAGCTCACGGGCTTGCTCTTCGCTGAATCTCGGGGAAGGGATGCTGCCGTTACCAATGATCTCAGTGCCGTGTCCTTCAACTCCCTCAGCCTTGAAGGATATCTCCTCCAGCACCAGTGGCTCGGTCAGCGTTCGATGAACACGGCAGACGAATTCCTGGCCATCTTTGCGTGAAGTGATCAAGTATTCATCGGCAAAGCAGAAACTGGCGAACCGGCCCTTGCCGTTCTTACCAAATACTGGACGAAGCAGGCCTTCAACACCTTGCGGAGGTGAGGCAACTGCCCCCTGTACCGAGAGTCGGTTGTAGGCAATGGTGCGCCAGATGTGCTGGAACTCATCACGGGTCATTCCGTGACCGTTGTCCTTGATTCTGAATTGCCGGCCTGACTCAATGTTCGGCCAGGCAATTTCGACCTGGGTGGCGTATGCATCCCAGCAGTTAGCGACTAACTCGACGATGGCGGTAGCTGGGTCAGTAACGATGGCTCCCGCGTAGCTTTCGAGAAAACGGGCGTCGTAGAGAAGGGATCGTTGCTCCATGATTGCTTGTTGTCCTTTGACCGATTCAATCGAGTTCACGCGCTATTTGTAGATCATCCAAGCGTCGCTTACCAGGAGATGCTATGCAACCTCATCGGAGCTGTAGTGGCGAGCTGCATGAACACTAGAGGACATCTTGCATGCGCTGATCAATTTTGGTGCCCTCGGGGACTAGCTCGATGTGATGGATTGACGGTGGACTCTTTTTTTAAATGGGGGGCGTTTTGGACCGTTGTATGGCGAACGCATGTGGCAGCCGAGATGCGGTGTTGAAGCACTTTGCCTTTACGACCATGCCTTGCTGAACGATTATGACGTCCATCACATCGGTGGCATGTAGTGGTACCCAAGGATGGCTTTCCCTTCAACCCTGCGAGGGATCGATATCGCCTGGTGACTCTCTCCTTGCTCCCCCAAGATTACTTTTGACCAGCCTTGGCTTGCTGCGTCTAGTCAACGAAGAGAGAGAAGATGTCCATTATCAAGGAGATGTATCAAGCTCTGCTTCCCCAAGGCAAGACCCTTCAGGATATCGTCGTACTGGCACAAGCTTGGAAGAAGTCCCACGGTTTTATTCGTCGACATAACTCATATGCTGACGTTTTGGAACTCGACAGCTCCACTATCAATCTTGAGCGTCAGCTCAAGGAGTGGAGCCAGGCCATAGGCCGCCCTAGCTTTCTGCCGGATGGCCTCAAGTTGGTACCTGCTCCTAAAAACGGGAAATGGGAGTTCTGCTCAAGCCGTAGTTCGACTATCGAGGAACTGCTCGATACTCCCATCACTGAACAGGACTCGCTGTTTCACGAATGGAGGCCCTGCGCGGATCAAAACGGTGTAGAGCCACCAGCCCCACCAGAGCTACAAAAGCTACGGCCTTTGGCGCACATTTCTATCAGGGACCAGTCACTGGCGACAGCTGTGATGATGTGTCTCGCGGAGGCCATTGAGACCGCACAGGGAAATCCGGATGAGAAAGATGTTATGGGGGCGCGGGGTTGCGGTCTGGTCAGCTATGGCAACCGTCTTCACTGTCGCTGGTCCGAGACCGGCGCTACGCAAACCATGGCTCATTTTTCCTGGGGTAATAGCCAAACCTACCGCAAGTATTTTCAAGACTATCGAACGTTCTTGTCTCGTCCCCGCCAGGTTTGTGCAGAGTTTTCGCCACGCTTACCGAGAGGAAGGGAGCTATTCGTTATCTCCCTGGATTTGAAGGCGTTTTATGATCGGGTAGATCGCCGGGCACTGTTGGCGGAATTGAAACGCTTGGAGGCAGAGTACCGGCAAGACTTCCATCTCCAGGCTGAAAGTGGGGCTGACCAAGATTTCTGGGATAAAGCTGCTCGCATTATGGACTGGCATTGGCGAAGTGAGGACATCGTCCATGCAGGGTTATTCAACGAGTCAGAAAGCACAGAGCTTGAGCTTGGATTGCCGCAAGGGTTGGTTGCATCGGGATTTCTGGCCAACGCATACCTGATTGGCTTCGATAGAGCTGTCGACAAGGCTTCAAAGGAAGCGCGTGAGGTAAGTGATGGCATCAAAATACTCGACTATTGCCGTTATGTGGATGACCTCAGGGTTGTCGTCGAGGCACCGAGTTATGTATCCCCGCTGGAACCGGTCAAGACGTTCATCGTGGATCAACTCCAGGAGCATTGCGTACGCCTCGGTGCTAGCAAGGAAATTAGCCTTTCCGAGAGTAAGTGCTCAGTCACTCCATATCGCTCTATGTCTGCGCAGAACAATGTCTCGACGCTGATGAGTGTTCTCGGTGCGGAGCTTAGTGGCACTTTCGACCTTGAGTCACTTGCACAGGCTGCCGGAGGCCTGGAGGGGCTACTGTGGATATCGGATCAGATTGAGGGATATCAGGAGCCGTCTAGATCGAGGCTCCGGTTGGCAACAATTGTGGCCCCGGCCACAGATGTGCGAGACGATACAGTCAAACGGTTTGTTGCAACCAGGCTTGCCGAATTGATGAGGCAGCGCCTTGCCATGACTGACGTCAGTGCGCCAGACGACACAGGGGAGTCTCTTGGCGAGCGCGTAACAAATGGAATGGCACTCGCGCATGAGTTCGAGTCGACATGTAGTGGTCTAATGAAACCGGACACCCATTTAGGCGAGAATGCTCGCCATAGAGAGGTGTCTGATGACCAAGCAACGTCGTACCTTTACCCCAG
>NZ_JBIUWO010000021.1:8080-16679 GCF_044743505.1 Pseudomonas sp. NPDC087612 | reverse complement strand
AAACATAACGCATACCAGATTAATATAATTTACTCGAGTTCATGAAAAAACTGTTGCACACTAAACTAATATGAGGGCAGTTCTGCAGCGCAGGAACGTCGGATTTCTCGACGATACGCTTACGCGGCTGACGTACCAGCTGGTTGATAGTTGCCATCTACTAGCTCCACTGTTGTCTTGCGACGCTATTGTCTTGCAAGAAAAGCAAAAATTGGCAGGACGGAGTCCCACCAAATTTAGGGGTACAAGAGTCTAAAGAGGATCTTGCCCCCAGTCAAGACAAGGCCCCGGCCCTCCCCTTCCAGTCATCGGCAACAAATTATGTCGCCGATGGCCAAAACAGGTTTGCCGGGGCCCTATCCTACTTTCAGTTACCGCTGGAATTCAGCGCTTCGGTCAGTGCGGCTTCCACCTCACTGGCACTTACGCGCAGCGGTTTGTCGGCATCACGGCGACGCTTGCGCTCGCTGTGGTAGGCCAGACCGGTACCGGCCGGGATCAGACGACCCACGACCACGTTTTCTTTCAGGCCGCGCAGGTAATCGCGCTTGCCGGTTACCGCCGCTTCGGTCAGTACGCGGGTGGTTTCCTGGAAGGAAGCCGCCGAGATGAACGATTCGGTGGACAGCGAGGCCTTGGTGATACCCAGCAGTACGCGCGAGAACTTGGAGATGAACTTGTCATCTGCGCCGAGACGCTCGTTCTCTACCAGTACCTGGGTCAGTTCCATCTGGTCGCCCTTGATGAAGCTGGAATCGCCGGACTCGGTGATCTCAACTTTACGCAGCATCTGACGCAGGATGGTCTCGATGTGCTTGTCGTTGATCTTCACGCCTTGCAGACGGTAAACGTCCTGAATCTCGTTGACGATGTACTTGGCCAGCGCGCTTACACCCAGCAGACGCAGGATGTCGTGCGGATCGCTTGGACCGTCGGAGATAACTTCGCCGCGGTTAACCTGTTCGCCCTCGAAGACGTTCAGGTGACGCCACTTCGGAATCAGCTCTTCGTACGGATCGCTGCCATCGTTCGGGGTGATGACCAGACGGCGCTTGCCCTTGGTCTCTTTACCGAAGGCGATGGTGCCGCTGACTTCAGCCAGAATCGAGGCTTCTTTCGGACGACGGGCTTCGAACAAGTCGGCAACCCGTGGCAGACCACCGGTGATGTCACGGGTCTTCGACGTTTCTTGCGGGATACGCGCGATAACGTCACCGACGCCGATCTGGGCACCGTCAGCCACACCAACCAGGGCGTTCGCCGGCAGGAAGTACTGAGCCGGTACGTCGGTACCTGGCAGCAGCAGATCCTTGCCATTGGCGTCGACCATCTTGATTGCAGGGCGGATTTCCTTACCTGCAGCCGGACGGTCTTTGACGTCCAGAACCTCAATGTTGGTCAAACCAGTCAATTCGTCAGTCTGACGCTTGATGGTGATGCCTTCTTCCATGCCCACGAAGGTCACGGTACCTTTCATTTCGGTAACGATCGGGTGGGTGTGCGGGTCCCACTTGGCGACGATTGCGCCAGCGTCGACCTTGTCGCCTTCCTTCACGGAAATGACCGCACCGTAAGGCAGCTTGTAACGCTCACGCTCACGACCGAATTCGTCGGCAATCGCCAACTCACCGGAACGCGATACGGCAACCAGGTTACCGTCGGCACGCTCAACCTGTTTCAGGTTGTGCAGGCGAACCATACCGCCGTTCTTCACCTGGACGCTGTCGGCAGCCGAGGTCCGGCTTGCAGCACCACCGATGTGGAACGTACGCATGGTCAGCTGGGTACCCGGCTCACCGATCGACTGGGCAGCGATAACGCCGACCGCTTCACCGATGTTCACCTGGTGACCGCGAGCCAGGTCGCGACCGTAGCACTTGGCGCAGATACCGTAGCGGGTTTCGCAGCTGATCGGCGAACGCACGATCACTTCGTCGATGCTGTTCAGCTCGATGAATTCGACCCACTTCTCGTCGACCAGGGTACCGGCCGGAACGATAACGTCGTCGGTGCCTGGCTTGAACACGTCACGGGCGATAACACGACCCAGTACACGCTCACCCAGTGGCTCTACAACGTCGCCGCCTTCAATGTGCGGCGTCATCAGCAGGCCTTGCTCGGTGCCGCAGTCGATCTCGGTAACCACCAGATCCTGGGCAACGTCTACCAGACGACGAGTCAGGTAACCGGAGTTCGCGGTTTTCAGCGCGGTATCCGCCAGACCCTTACGAGCACCGTGAGTCGAGATGAAGTACTGGAGTACGCTCAGACCTTCACGGAAGTTCGCGGTGATCGGCGTCTCGATGATCGAGCCGTCCGGCTTGGCCATCAGACCACGCATACCGGCCAGCTGACGAATCTGAGCTGCCGAACCCCGGGCACCGGAGTCAGCCATCATGTACATCGAGTTGAAGGACTCTTGCTCGACTTCGTCGCCGTTGCGGTCGATGACTTTCTCTTTCGAGAGGTTGGCCATCATCGCTTTGGAAACTTCGTCGTTCGCCTTGGACCACAAGTCGATGACTTTGTTGTACTTCTCGCCCTGGGTTACCAGGCCGGAGGCATACTGGCTCTCGATCTCTTTCACTTCGTCGGTAGCGGTACCGATGATGCGGGCTTTTTCATCCGGGATAACGAAGTCGTTAACACCGATGGAAACGCCGGAGATGGTCGAGTAGGCAAAACCGGTGTACATCAGCTGGTCAGCGAAGATCACGGTCTCTTTCAGACCAACCACGCGGTAGCACTGGTTGATCAGCTTGGAGATCGCCTTTTTCTTCATTGGCTGGTTGACCACGTCGTACGACAGACCTGGCGGTACAACCTGGAACAGCAGCGCACGGCCGACAGTAGTGTCGACGATACGGGTGTTCTTGACGCTGCCGCCATCACGATCGTTTACGGTTTCGTTGATACGAACCTTGATCTTGGCGTGCAGGGCAGCTTCGCCGGCGCGGAATACGCGGTCGACTTCCTGCAGGTCGGCGAACACGCGACCTTCGCCCTTGGCGTTGATGGCTTCACGGGTCATGTAGTACAGACCCAGTACAACGTCCTGCGACGGAACGATGATTGGCTCACCGTTGGCTGGCGACAGAATGTTGTTGGTCGACATCATCAGCGCGCGCGCTTCGAGCTGGGCTTCCAGCGTCAGCGGCACGTGAACGGCCATTTGGTCACCGTCGAAGTCGGCGTTGTACGCAGCACAGACCAGCGGGTGCAGCTGGATAGCCTTACCTTCGATCAGTACCGGTTCAAAGGCCTGGATACCCAGACGGTGAAGGGTCGGCGCACGGTTGAGCAGTACGGGGTGTTCGCGAATCACTTCGGCGAGAACGTCCCAGACCTCTGGCAGCTCGCGCTCGACCATCTTCTTGGCGGCCTTGATGGTGGTCGCCAGACCACGCATTTCCAGCTTGCCGAAAATGAACGGCTTGAACAGCTCGAGAGCCATTTTCTTCGGCAGACCGCACTGGTGCAGACGCAGGGTCGGACCTACGGTAATTACCGAACGGCCGGAGTAGTCAACGCGCTTACCGAGCAAGTTCTGACGGAAACGACCTTGCTTACCCTTGATCATGTCAGCCAGGGATTTCAGAGGACGCTTGTTCGAGCCGGTGATGGCACGACCGCGACGGCCGTTATCCAGCAAGGCGTCGACCGCTTCCTGCAGCATGCGCTTTTCGTTGCGCACGATGATGTCCGGCGCGGACAGGTCGAGCAGGCGCTTCAGACGGTTGTTACGGTTGATCACCCGACGATACAGGTCGTTCAGGTCGGAAGTCGCGAAGCGACCGCCATCCAGCGGAACCAGTGGACGCAGGTCTGGCGGCAGAACCGGCAGAACGGTCAGGACCATCCACTCAGGCAGGTTGCCCGAGCCCTGGAAGGCTTCCATCAGTTTCAGACGCTTGGACAGCTTCTTGATCTTGGTTTCCGAGTTGGTCTGCGGAATCTCTTCGCGCAGGCGACCAATCTCGTGCTCCAGGTCGATAGCGTGCAGCAGCTCGCGGACAGCCTCGGCACCCATGCGGGCGTCGAAGTCGTCACCGAACTCTTCCAGCGCTTCGAAGTACTGCTCGTCGTTGAGCAGCTGGCCTTTTTCCAGGGTGGTCATGCCCGGGTCGATAACGACATAGCTCTCGAAGTAGAGAACGCGCTCGATATCACGCAGGGTCATGTCCATCAGCAGGCCGATACGGGACGGCAGCGACTTCAGGAACCAGATGTGGGCAACCGGCGAAGCCAGTTCGATGTGCGCCATGCGCTCACGACGAACCTTGGCCAGGGCGACTTCAACGCCGCACTTCTCGCAGATCACGCCGCGGTGTTTCAGGCGCTTGTACTTACCGCACAGGCACTCGTAGTCCTTGACTGGGCCAAAGATCTTGGCGCAGAACAGGCCGTCACGCTCGGGTTTGAACGTACGGTAGTTGATGGTTTCCGGCTTTTTAACTTCACCGAACGACCACGAACGGATCATCTCAGGCGAGGCCAATCCGATACGGATGGCGTCGAACTCTTCGACTTGACCCTGGTTTTTCAGCAAATTCAGTAGGTCTTTCAAGGCCTTTCCTCCTGGCGGAGCAGGGAGCGGGCTTTTCAGCCACGCTCCCGATTCGCGTCACGTGTTATTCGGTTTCCAGATCGATATCGATACCGAGCGAACGAATCTCTTTGATCAACACGTTGAAGGACTCGGGCATGCCCGGCTCCATACGGTGATCGCCGTCCACGATGTTTTTGTACATCTTGGTCCGACCGTTCACGTCGTCCGACTTCACTGTGAGCATTTCTTGCAGGGTGTATGCCGCGCCGTATGCTTCCAGCGCCCACACTTCCATCTCCCCGAAACGCTGACCACCGAACTGCGCCTTACCACCCAGCGGCTGCTGGGTAACCAGGCTGTAAGAACCAGTGGAACGCGCGTGCATCTTGTCGTCCACCAAGTGGTTCAGCTTGAGCATGTACATGTAACCAACGGTCACATGACGCTCGAACTTGTTGCCGGTACGACCGTCGAACAGCTGCATCTGACCGCTTTCTGGCATGTCTGCCAGCTTCAGCATGGCCTTGATCTCGCTTTCCTTGGCACCGTCGAAGACTGGAGTGGCCATTGGCACACCGCCTTTGAGGTTCTTCGCCAGGTCCAGGATTTCCTGGTCGGAGAAGGTCTCCAGTTGTTCCTGACGACCACCGATCTCGTTGTAGATCTCGGTGAGGAACTTGCGCAGCTCGATGACCTTGCGCTGCTCTTCGAGCATGCGGTTGATCTTCTCGCCCAGACCTTTGGCCGCCAGGCCCAGGTGGGTTTCGAGGATCTGACCGACGTTCATACGCGATGGTACGCCCAACGGGTTGAGGACCACGTCGACCGGAGTACCGTTGGCGTCGTGCGGCATGTCTTCGACCGGCATGATCACCGAGACCACACCTTTGTTACCGTGACGGCCGGCCATCTTGTCGCCCGGCTGGATGCGGCGACGGATTGCCAGGTAGACCTTGACGATCTTCAGTACGCCCGGTGCCAGGTCATCGCCCTGCTGCAGCTTGCGCTTCTTGTCTTCGAACTTGTCGTCCAGCAGACGGCGACGATCAACGATGTAGGCCTGGGCCTTCTCGAGCTGCTCGTTCAGCGCGTCTTCGGCCATGCGCAGTTTGAACCACTGGCCGTGCTCCAGACCGTCCAGGACTTCGTTGGTGATCACAGTGCCTTTCTTCAGGCCTGCACCACCGTCGACAACCTGGCCGTTCAGGGCCGAACGCAGACGTTCGAAGGTTGCGCCTTCGACGATGCGGAACTCTTCGTTGAGGTCCTTGCGGATCTCGTCCAGCTGCATCTTCTCGATGGACAGCGCACGGCTGTCGCGCTCGACGCCATCACGGGTGAAGACCTGCACGTCGATGACAGTACCTTTGGTGCCGGTAGGCACGCGCAGGGAGGTGTCTTTAACGTCGCTGGCTTTCTCACCGAAGATTGCGCGCAGCAGTTTTTCTTCCGGCGTCAGCTGGGTTTCGCCTTTTGGCGTGACCTTGCCGACCAGGATGTCGCCAGCGCCAACTTCAGCACCAACATAAACGATACCGGCTTCGTCCAGCTTGTTCAGCGCAGCTTCACCGACGTTCGGGATGTCCGCGGTGATTTCCTCTGGGCCAAGCTTGGTGTCACGGGCCACACAGGTCAGTTCCTGGATGTGGATCGAGGTGAAGCGGTCTTCCTGAACAACACGCTCGGACAGGCAGATGGAGTCTTCGAAGTTGAAGCCGTTCCACGCCATGAACGCGATGCGCATGTTCTGACCCAGCGCCAGTTCACCCATGTCGGTGGACGGGCCGTCGGCCATGATGTCGCCACGCTGAACCGCGTCACCCTTGTTAACCAGCGGACGCTGGTTGATGCAGGTGTTCTGGTTCGAACGGGTGTATTTGGTCAGGTTGTAGATGTCGACACCGGCTTCACCGGTTTCAACTTCGTCATCGGCAACGCGAACAACGATACGGCTGGCATCGACGGAGTCGATCACGCCGCCACGACGGGCCACGACGCAAACGCCGGAGTCACGGGCAACGTTGCGCTCCATGCCGGTACCGACCAGCGGCTTGTCGGCGCGCAGGGTTGGTACAGCCTGACGCTGCATGTTCGAACCCATCAACGCACGGTTGGCGTCGTCGTGCTCGAGGAACGGAATCAGCGACGCTGCAACCGAAACTACCTGCTTCGGCGAAACGTCCATCAGGGTGACGTCTTCCGGCGCCTTGACGGTGAATTCGTTCAGGTGACGAACAGCTACCAGCTCATCGATCAGGTGCTTCTTCTCGTTCATCGTGGCCGAAGCCTGGGCGATGACGTGATCAGCTTCTTCGATCGCCGACAGGAACACGA
Organism: Pseudomonas sp. NPDC087612; assembly: GCF_044743505.1. Taxonomy (NCBI): domain Bacteria; kingdom Pseudomonadati; phylum Pseudomonadota; class Gammaproteobacteria; order Pseudomonadales; family Pseudomonadaceae; genus Pseudomonas; species Pseudomonas sp. NPDC087612. Next base: position 9,796 of record NZ_JBIUWO010000021.1, on the reverse strand, counting down.
TGTCGTCGGTAACCACGCCCTCTTTCACCACGCGGTACGGGCTTTCCAGGAAGCCGTACTGGTTGGTGCGAGCGTATGCCGCCAGGGAGTTGATCAGACCGATGTTCGGACCTTCAGGGGTCTCGATCGGGCACACGCGGCCGTAGTGGGTCGGGTGTACGTCACGGACTTCGAAGCCTGCGCGCTCACGGGTCAGACCACCAGGGCCGAGTGCCGAGACACGACGCTTGTGGGTGATCTCGGACAGCGGGTTGTTCTGGTCCATGAACTGCGAGAGCTGGCTGGAGCCGAAGAACTCTTTCACCGCCGCCGCAACCGGCTTGGCGTTGATCAGGTCCTGAGGCATCAGGCCTTCGCTTTCTGCCATCGACAGACGCTCTTTGACCGCGCGCTCTACACGCACCAGGCCAACGCGGAACTGGTTCTCGGCCATCTCGCCGACACAGCGGACGCGACGGTTACCGAGGTGGTCGATGTCGTCGACGATGCCTTTGCCGTTACGGATGTCGACCAGGGTCTTGAGGACCTCGACGATATCTTCCTTGCTCAGCACGCCCGAACCTTCGATCTCGGTGCGACCGATACGACGGTTGAACTTCATGCGGCCAACGGCCGACAGGTCGTAACGCTCGGCGCTGAAGAACAGGTTGTTGAACAGGGTCTCGGCGGCATCCTTGGTTGGCGGCTCGCCAGGACGCATCATGCGATAGATCTCGACCAGCGCTTCCAGTTGGTTGCTGGTGGAGTCGATCTTCAGGGTATCCGAGATGAACGGACCGCAGTCGATGTCGTTGGTGTACAGGGTCTCGATGCGAACAACCTGGGCCTTGGCGATTTTCACCAGGACGTCGGTGCTCAGCTCGGTGTTGCACTCAGCCAGGATCTCGCCGGTAGCCGGGTGCACGATCGCCTTGGCGGTAGTGCGGCCCAGGACGTACTCCAGCGGCACGTCCAGCTGCTTGACGCCAGCTTTTTCCAGCTGGTTGATGTGGCGAGCAGTGATACGACGACCTTGCTCGACAATGACCTTGCCGGTTTCGTCATGGATGTCCATGACCGCAACTTCACCACGCAGGCGCTGAGGCACCAGCTCCAGGCTGAGCTTCTCGCCCGACACGTGGAAAACGTTGGTGGTGTAGAAAGCGTCCAGCACTTCTTCAGTGCTGTAGCCCAGCGCGCGCAGCAGAACCGACGCAGGCAGTTTGCGACGACGGTCGATACGGACGAATACACAGTCTTTCGGATCGAATTCGAAGTCCAGCCACGAGCCGCGGTAAGGAATGATCCGCGCCGAGTACAGCAGTTTGCCAGAGCTGTGCGTCTTGCCGCGGTCGTGATCGAAGAACACGCCCGGCGAACGGTGCAGCTGGGAAACGATAACACGCTCGGTACCGTTGATTACGAAGGTACCGTTTTCAGTCATCAGGGGGATTTCACCCATGTAGACTTCTTGCTCTTTGATGTCCTTGATCGCTTTGTTCGACGATTCTTTGTCGAAAATGATCAGGCGGACTTTTACCCGCAGCGGCACCGCGTAGGTCACGCCACGCAGTACGCATTCTTTGACATCAAAAGCCGGTTCGCCCAGACGATAGCCAACGTACTCCAGGGCAGCATTGCCGGAGTAGCTGATGATCGGGAAAACCGATTTGAAGGCCGCATGCAGGCCCACGTCGCGGAACTGATCTTTGGTCGCTCCCGCTTGCAAGAATTCAC
>NZ_JBIUWO010000021.1:0-8070 GCF_044743505.1 Pseudomonas sp. NPDC087612 | reverse complement strand
CAGGAGGTAAGGAACAACCATGACGTCCGGCAACTTGCTAAAGTCCTTGCGGATACGTTTTTTCTCAGTGTATGAGTAAGCCATCAGCGTTCCCCAGCTTGGTCACCTGCTTGTTTGGCTTCTCCCGACGGGAGCAGCCAGAAAATCGTGCAAACCCCTTGGTTTGCGCCACCATCATTGGTGGTTGCAGCTCGTTATCAGCGCCGACCTGGTCAGCCGCCAATAACGGAAAAAGGCCGGTGGCAAGAGCCACCAGCCATCAGCCTTTCGCTTGTCGCTCGGGCTGGAGACGCACAGTCGAAATTATTTCAGTTCGACGGTAGCGCCTGCTGCTTCCAGGTCAGCTTTAGCCTTGTCAGCGGCTTCTTTCGAAACGCCTTCAGCAACAACCTGAGGAGCGGTATCAACCTTTTCCTTGGCTTCTTTCAGGCCCAGGCCGGTCAGTTCGCGAACAGCCTTGATCACGTTTACTTTCTTGTCGCCAGCGGCAACCAGAACAACGTTGAACTCGGTTTGTTCTTCAACAACGGCAGCGGCAGCAGCTGGGCCAGCAGCGGCAACAGCAGCGGTAACGCCGAAGGTTTCTTCCATTGCTTTGATCAGCTCAACAACTTCCAGAACGGTTTTCTGGCCGATTGCTTCGATGATTTGCTCGTTAGTCAGAGACATGACTTAAATCCTGTATTGGGGTGACAGCCTACGCAGCCATCAAATTAAACGTATGATTTCGAAAGTGCTTTCTGCGCCTTAGGCTGCAGCAGCTTCTTTCTGGTCGCGAACGGCTGCCAGAGTACGAGCCAGCTTGCTGGTAGCGCCTTGGATCACGCTCATCAGCTTTGCAATAGCTTCGTCGCGGGTCGGCAGCGAAGCCAACACGTCGATCTGGTTTGCGGCAAGGAACTTGCCGTCGAACGCAGCTGCCTTGATCTCGAACTTGCTCTGACCCTTGGCGAATTCTGCGAACAGACGGGCAGCAGCGCCCGGGTGTTCGTTGGAGAACGCGATCAGGGTAGGGCCGGTGAAGGCGTCGTTGAGGACACTGAATTCAGTGTCAGCAACAGCGCGCTTGAGCAGGGTGTTACGTACAACACGTACGTAAACGCCAGCTTCACGAGCCTCTTTACGGAGTCCGGTCATTGCGCCTACAGTCACGCCACGGGCATCAGCCACGACAGCAGACAGAGCGACTTTGGCAGCCTCGTTGACTTCAGCGACGATGGCCTTCTTGTCTTCGAGTTTAATTGCCACGGGTAAAACTCCTGCTTGTTACCGTTTCATCCAGCCGGGGCCGGATGTCGTTTTGGTGTCTGATTCGGTAAGGAACCAGGGGCACCATCTGCGTAGGCTTGTGGTTTAAGACTTGCGTCGCCTACGGTCTTGGATAGCCCCCGCCAGGCAGGGACCCCAATTTTTCAACCTGGTGCGATCACTCGCACCGGGTTTTGTCTTACGCGTTCAGCGAGCTCTGGTCGATGACCAGACCTGGGCCCATGGTGGTGCTCAGGGTAACGCGCTTGACGTAGATACCTTTCGAGGAAGCTGGCTTGATACGCTTCAGATCAGCGATCAGGGCTTCAACGTTTTCCTTCAGCTTGCCAGCTTCAAAGCCGATTTTGCCAACGGAGGTGTGGATGATGCCGTTTTTGTCGGTGCGATAACGAACCTGACCAGCCTTGGCGTTTTTAACCGCGGTGGCTACGTCTGGAGTTACGGTACCGACTTTCGGGTTAGGCATCAGGCCGCGAGGACCCAGAACCTGACCCAGCTGACCTACAACACGCATTGCGTCCGGGGAAGCAATAACGACGTCATAGTTCAGGTCGCCGCCTTTCATTTCGGCAGCCAGATCGTCCATACCAACGCGGTCAGCGCCGGCAGCCAGAGCGGCCTCGGCAGCAGGACCCTGGGTGAAGACAGCTACACGTACGGTCTTGCCAGTGCCGTGTGGCAGCACGGTAGCGCTACGTACGACCTGGTCGGATTTACGTGGGTCAACACCGAGGTTGACAGCAACGTCGAAGGATTCGCTGAACTTCACGGTGGACAGTTCGGCCAGCAGCACTGCTGCTTCTTCGAAGTTGTAGACTTTGCCTGCTTCGATTTTCGAAGCAATGGCCTTTTGGCGCTTGGTCAGCTTAGCCATTACACACCCTCCACGTTGAGGCCCATGCTGCGAGCGGAACCGGCGATGGTACGCACGGCCGCATCCATGTCAGCAGCGGTCAGATCAGCATTTTTGGTTTTTGCGATCTCTTCCAGCTGAGCACGGGTCACAGTACCGACTTTAACGGTGTTCGGACGTGCAGAACCGCTGGTCAGGCCAGCTGCTTTCTTCAGCAGAACCGAAGCAGGGGTGCTTTTGGTTTCGAAGGTGAAGCTGCGGTCACTGTAAACAGTGATGATCACAGGAGTCGGCAGGCCGGCTTCTTGACCCTGGGTACGGGCGTTGAAGGCCTTGCAGAATTCCATGATGTTCACACCGTGTTGACCCAGTGCTGGACCAACGGGTGGGCTTGGGTTGGCCTGGCCGGCCTTTACTTGCAGCTTGATGTAAGCCTGAATCTTCTTAGCCATGAGCTACTCCAATATCGGGTACGAACGCCAGATGGCTCCCCGGATGACTTGCGTTTTATCCCAGTGACGACAAAACCCCGCAGCACATAGGGCTGCGGGGTATGGGATGCTTTGTTCGGCTAGACCTTCTCGACCTGGCTGAACTCGAGCTCTACCGGGGTAGAGCGACCGAAAATAAGCACGGCCACTTGGATCCGGCTCTTCTCGTAGTTAACTTCTTCAACGGTACCGTTGAAATCAGCAAACGGACCATCGATAACACGGACCACTTCGCCCGGCTCGAACAGAGTCTTCGGCTTCGGCTTGTCGCTGCCATCGGCAACGCGACGCAGAATGGCCTCGGCTTCCTTGTCGGTGATCGGTGCAGGCTTGTCTGCAGTACCACCGATGAAGCCCATGACGCGAGGGGTGTCCTTGACCAAGTGCCAAGTCCCTTCGTTCATGTCCATTTGGACCAGCACATAACCTGGGAAGAACTTACGCTCGCTTTTGCGCTTCTGGCCATTGCGCATCTCAACCACTTCTTCAGTGGGTACCAGAATTTCGCCGAAGCCATCTTCCATGCCAGCCAGCTTTACGCGCTCGATCAGCGAGCGCATGACATGCTTCTCGTAACCCGAGTAAGCATGCACAACGTACCAACGCTTAGCCACGGGACACCCTTAGCCAACAATCAAGGAAATCAACCAACCCAGCAGGGAGTCGAGACCCCACAGCAGCAACGCCATCACCAGGACAACCGCCACTACGATGAGCGTGGTCTGCGTGGTTTCTTGGCGGGTTGGCCATACGACTTTACGAATCTCGGTGCGAGCTTCCTTTGCCAGCGCAAAGAACGACTTGCCTTTGGCGGTCTGCAGGGCAACAAAGCCAGCTACAGCAGCAAGGGCAAGCAGTGCAAGTACGCGGTACAGAATCGGCGAAGCAGAGTAATACTGGTTACCCACAACACCAACGACTACCAAAGCGACAACAGCCAGCCACTTGAGCAGATCAAAACGAGAGTCTTGGGCTTCAGCCTTGGGAGTCATCTAGGAAGATCCTGTGAAAAGAAAGCCAGACACACGAGGTGAATCTGGCAGGTCAGGAGGGAATCGAACCCCCAACCTACGGTTTTGGAGACCGTCGCTCTGCCAATTGAGCTACTGACCTAAAAGCTTATCAGGCCGACCATTATGCCGGCCTGATCGAGAGAAATCAACTACTTATTCGATAATCTTCGCTACTACACCAGCGCCGACGGTACGACCGCCTTCACGGATAGCGAAACGCAGACCGTCTTCCATCGCGATGGTTTTGATCAGGGTAACAGTCATCTGAATGTTGTCACCTGGCATTACCATTTCAACGCCTTCTGGCAGCTCGCAGTTACCAGTCACGTCAGTAGTACGGAAGTAGAACTGTGGACGGTAGCCTTTGAAGAACGGAGTGTGACGGCCGCCTTCTTCTTTGCTCAGAACGTAAACTTCTGCGGTGAACTTGGTGTGCGGCTTGACCGAACCTGGCTTGACCAGAACCTGGCCACGCTCAACGTCGTCACGCTTGGTGCCGCGCAGCAGCACGCCGCAGTTCTCGCCAGCACGACCTTCGTCCAGCAGCTTGCGGAACATCTCAACACCGGTGCAGGTGGTGGTGGTGGTGTCACGCAGACCAACGATTTCCAGGGCGTCTTGAACGCGGACGATACCACGCTCGATACGACCGGTAACAACAGTACCACGACCCGAGATCGAGAATACGTCTTCGATTGGCATCAGGAACGGCTTGTCGATAGCGCGCTCAGGCTCTGGGATGTAGCTGTCCAGAGTCTCAACCAGCTTCTTGACAGCGGTGGTGCCCATTTCGTTGTCGTCTTTGCCTTCCAGCGCCATACGAGCCGAACCGATGATGATCGGGGTGTCGTCGCCTGGGAAGTCATAGGTGGACAGCAGGTCGCGAACTTCCATCTCGTCCAGTTCCAGCAGCTCAGCGTCGTCTACCAGGTCAGCCTTGTTCAGGAAGACCACGATGTACGGAACGCCAACCTGACGGGACAGCAGGATGTGCTCACGGGTTTGTGGCATCGGACCATCGGCGGCCGAGCAAACCAGGATCGCGCCGTCCATCTGGGCAGCACCGGTGATCATGTTCTTCACGTAGTCAGCGTGACCTGGGCAGTCGACGTGAGCGTAGTGACGAATGTTCGAGTTGTACTCGACGTGTGCGGTGTTGATGGTGATACCGCGAGCTTTCTCTTCTGGAGCGCTGTCGATCTTGTCGAATTCGACGACGGCCGAACCGAAAACTTCGGAGCAGACGCGAGTCAGAGCTGCGGTCAGAGTGGTTTTACCGTGGTCAACGTGACCGATGGTGCCAACGTTGACGTGCGGAAGGGAACGATCAAATTTTTCTTTAGCCACGACAGTGAACCTCTTGCCTAAAGGGCTGGATTAGCCTTGTTTTTTAACGAGTGCTTCGACGATATTCGACGGAGCTTCGGCGTATTTGGAGAATTCCATGGAGTAGCTCGCGCGACCCTGAGACATGGAACGAACGTCGGTCGCATAACCGAACATTTCTCCGAGCGGAACTTCAGCACGGACAACCTTGCCGGACACCGAATCTTCCATACCCTGGATCAGACCACGACGACGGTTCAGGTCACCCATCACGTCACCCATGTAGTCCTCAGGGGTCACAACTTCTACCTTCATGATCGGCTCAAGCACTTTACCGCCGCCTTTGGCTGCGAGTTGCTTGGTCGCCATGGAGGCCGCCACCTTGAACGCCATCTCGTTGGAGTCGACGTCGTGGTAGGAACCATCAAACACGGTAGCCTTCAGGCCGATCAGCGGATAGCCGGCAACGATGCCGTTCTTCATCTGCTCTTCGATACCCTTCTGGATCGCCGGGATGTATTCCTTAGGAACCACACCACCTACAACCTCGTTGGTGAATTCCAGGCCTTCGGTGATGTTGCCTTGTGCGTCCACTGTTGGCTGCGAGAAGCGAATCCAGCAGTGACCGAACTGACCGCGACCACCGGACTGACGAACGAACTTACCTTCGATCTCGACGTTGTCTTTGGTGATCTGCTCGCGGTACGAAACCTGTGGCTTACCAATGTTGGCTTCGACGTTGAACTCGCGCTTCATGCGGTCAACGAGGATGTCCAGGTGAAGCTCACCCATACCGGAGATGATGGTCTGGCCGGTTTCTTCGTCGGTTTTGACGCGGAACGACGGGTCTTCCTGAGCCAGTTTGCCCAGTGCGATACCCATCTTTTCCTGGTCTTGCTTGGTCTTCGGCTCAACAGCTACCGAGATCACAGGCTCCGGGAAGTCCATACGCTCGAGGATGATCGGCTTGTCGGCGTTGCACAGGGTGTCACCGGTGGTGACGTCCTTCATGCCGATCAGAGCAGCGATGTCGCCTGCCAGTACTTCTTTGATTTCTTCACGCTGGTTGGCGTGCATCTGCACCATACGACCAACGCGCTCTTTCTTGCCCTTGACCGAGTTGATCACGGAGTCGCCGGACTGCAGCATACCCGAGTAAACGCGGACGAAGGTCAGAGTACCCACGAACGGGTCGGTGGCAATCTTGAACGCCAGAGCCGAGAACGGCTCGTTGTCGTCGGCATGACGCTCGTCGTAGTCGGCGTCAACCAGCTCTTCTTTCGGCTTCTCGATCAGATCAGGGTGGATACCCTTGATCGCCGGGATTTCGGTCGGAGCAGGCAGGAAGTCGATAACGGCGTCGAGAACCAGGGGAACGCCCTTGTTCTTGAACGACGAACCGCAGACAGCCGGAACGATCTCGCTGGCCAGGGTGCGCGCGCGCAGACCGGCTTTGATTTCTTCGACGGTCAGCTCACCTTCTTCAAGGTACTTGTTCATCAGCTCTTCGTTGGCTTCGGCAGCGGCTTCGACCATATTGGCGCGCCACTCTTCAGCCAGCTCCAGCATATCGGCAGGAATTTCTTCCTCGCGATAAGTGGTGCCTTTGTCGTCGTCGTTCCAGTAGATAGCCTTCATCTTGATCAGGTCGACCTGACCCTGGAAGTTATCTTCCGAACCGATGGCCAGCTGAACAGGAACCGGGGTGTGACCCAGACGGTTCTTGATCTGACCTACGACGCGCAGGAAGTTGGCACCGGCACGGTCCATCTTGTTCACGTAAACAACACGTGGAACGCCGTACTTGTTGGCTTGACGCCATACGGTTTCGGACTGTGGCTCAACGCCGGACGTGCCGCAGAACACAACGACCGCGCCGTCGAGTACGCGCAGCGAACGTTCTACTTCAATGGTGAAGTCAACGTGGCCGGGGGTATCGATGACGTTTACGCGGTAGTTGTCATACTGGCCACGGGAACCCTGCCAGAAGGTGGTAACAGCAGCGGAGGTAATGGTAATACCCCGCTCCTGCTCCTGCACCATCCAGTCGGTGGTCGCGGCGCCGTCATGCACCTCGCCCATCTTGTGGCTCAGGCCTGTGTAGAACAGGATCCGCTCGGTAGTGGTAGTTTTGCCCGCGTCAACGTGCGCGCAAATACCGATGTTACGGTAGCGGTTGATTGGTGTAGTACGAGCCATAGAGCCCTCGCAAAAATAGTGATGCCAGAATTAGAAGCGGTAGTGCGAGAACGCTTTGTTGGCTTCGGCCATACGGTGTACGTCTTCACGCTTCTTGACTGCAGCACCTTTGCCTTCAGCAGCATCCAGCAGCTCGCCAGCCAGGCGCAGAGCCATGGACTTCTCGCCACGCTTGCGGGCGTAGTCTACCAACCAGCGCATTGCCAGGGCGTTACGACGGGATGGACGAACTTCAACAGGAACCTGGTAAGTGGCACCGCCAACACGGCGCGACTTAACTTCGACCAGCGGAGCGATGGCGTCGAGAGCTTTCTCGAAGATTTCCAGGGGATCGCTGTTCTTGCGTTCTTTAACCTTGTCCAGTGCACCGTAAACGATACGCTCGGCAACGGCTTTTTTGCCGCTTTCCATTACGTGGTTCATGAACTTGGCGAGGATCTGGCTTCCGTATTTTGGATCGTCCAGAATCTCACGCTTGGCTGCTACACGACGTCTTGGCATTGATAAGCCCTCAAACGGTCTTCAGGTTAGCCCGGGACAGTGCCCCTTAAGGGTGCGTGCCCGACCTTACTCTTATCGACTCAATAAAATTGATAACTGCAAACTGCGACAAACGGCCGATTACTTCGGACGCTTGGTACCGTACTTCGAACGACCTTGGTTACGACCTTTGACGCCGGAGGTATCCAGGGAGCCGCGAACGGTGTGGTAACGAACACCTGGCAAGTCTTTTACACGACCGCCACGGATCAGTACGACGCTGTGCTCTTGCAGGTTGTGGCCTTCACCGCCGATGTACGAGGAAACCTCGAAACCGTTGGTCAGACGCACACGGCAAACTTTACGCAGTGCCGAGTTAGGTTTTTTCGGCGTGGTGGTGTACACACGGGTGCACACGCCACGAAGTTGCTGGCAGTTC
>NZ_JBIUWO010000020.1:0-23767 GCF_044743505.1 Pseudomonas sp. NPDC087612 | reverse complement strand
ACCACCTGATCCCATCCCGAACTCAGCAGTGAAACGATGCATCGCCGATGGTAGTGTGGGGTTTCCCCATGTGAGAGTAGGTCATCGTCAAGATTCATTCCGAAACCCCTGTCTGCCCTGCAGACAGGGGTTTTGTCTTTCAGGGACCTGTCGGGAGCTGGCCTTGCCAGCGATGGGCTGCATAGCAGCCCCAGAACAGCCGCTGACTTACCCAGCTCTTCGCACCTTGCCACTGCGCCGCGCCTGCAACTTGCGCCACCAGATATACACCCCGGTCAGCGACAGCACCGCAATCATCACTCCCAACACTGCAATCAACACCTGGCCGGTCATGCCGATGATGCGCCCGCCATGTATGGGTAACTGCAAGCGGTAAAAGCGTTCCCCCAAGGTGCCTTGCCCGGCAATCTCCTTGCCCAGCAAATGCCCGTCAGTGCCGTGGAAGAACAACCAGGACTTACCCTGGGCATCGGTATCGTGCTGGCCAAACCCCGCACCATAGAAGTTGTACTCGAAGCTGTAGTACAGCTCACCGATCGGTGCCGTTAGCCCCAGCCGCTGACCTTCCTGCTGCGCCAGCTGGTAGGCCTGTTGATAGTTCAGCTGGGTCACCCCCAGTTGTTCCTTGGGTAACCCGCCACGGGCTTCATAGACGCTTGGCTCAATCGGTGAAAACAGTGACACCGCCGGTTTGAACACCTGGGCCGGCAGGTTCATCGCGACGCTGCTGATCGCAATCGGCAGCAGCAACAGCCACAACCACAAACCGCCCGCCCTGTGGATATCCATGTTCAGCCGATAGGCATGGCCACCCTTGATCTTCCAGGCTTTCGCCCACTTGCCCCAGAACGGCCGCCCACGCGGCAGGGTCAGCAGCACGGCGATAAAGCAGTCGATTACCCACATGATCGCCACCACACCCATCAGCAGAATCCCCCAGTTGCCGGGCAGGGTCAGGCTGTAATGCAGCTCGAGCATGAACGGCATGAAGTTCTCGCGGGAGAAACAGCATTCACCCCAGTAGCGCTGGCCCAGGGTCAACCCACTGACGGGGTCGAGATAGAACACCGTGTTCTTCTCGGCATAGGGCTCGCCGCTGGCTGGGTCATTGCGCGGCACCATGGCCAGCAGCGCCGCATGCCCGGGCTCGTTCGGGTATTCCATGTACCAGACTTGCAGGCGCGGATGCTCGGCCTGCAACTTATCCACAAGCACCCCGGGTTGCCGGCGTTCACCCACGGTGGGCGCTTCATAGAAGGACGGGTTGAGCCATTCATCCAGTTCGTGATGAAAGGCCAGGACGCTGCCGGTTAGGCCCGCCATGGCCAAAAACAGCGCAGTGATCAGGCCAAGGTAGCGGTGAAGCAGTACGTAAAGCTGACGCATGGGTAAAGGTCCGGAATAAGTCGCCAGATACAACAAAGCCAGCCCCCGGAATCAGGTGCTGGCTTTGGCGTTCATACAGGTGAGGTCAGAACTGGTAGCTGACCGTGGCGCTGACATTGCGCTCTTCGCCCATGTAGCAGTAACTCAGGCTGGCACAGGAGGCGATGTAGCTCTCATTGGTGAGGTTGTTGGCATTGAGCCGCACATCCACGCCCTTGAGCCCGACCTTGCCCAGGTCATAGCCAGCCGAAGCGTCAAACAGGGTGTAGGAGGGCACCTTCATGGTGTTTTCGGCATCCACCCAGCTGTAGCCGACATAACGCACACCGCCGCCCAGGCGCAGGCCGTCGAGGGCGCCCTGGCGGAAGTTGTAGTCAGCCCACAGCGAGGCCATGTGTCGCGGTGCCTGGGTGGGCGAGTTGCCCTTGTTGTCGAGGTCGCTGCCGAACAGCGTGCTTGGCATCGACTTGGCGTACTCGATGTCGGTGAAGGTGTAGCTGCCGAGCACTTTCAGGTTGTCGGTGACCTGCATGTGGGCTTCCAGCTCCAGGCCCTGGGAACGGACCTGGCCTACAGGACGATAGAACTCTTCCTGCGGCAGCTTGGAGGCCAGGTTCTCCTGCTCGATGCGGAACACCGAAGCGGTGAACAGGTTGTCAGTGCCCGGTGGCTGGTACTTGATGCCGGCTTCCCACTGGGTGCCCTCGGTCGGCGCCAGCGGATTGCCGGCCTGGTCGGCGTAGGAGTTGGGGTTGAACGACTCGGAATAGCTGATGTACGGCGCAATGCCGTTTTCGAACAGGTACAGCACGCCGGCGCGGCCGGTCAGTTTGGTGCGCTGGTCGCTGATCCTGGTGCCCAGCGGGCGGCTGGCTTCGGCGATACGGTTCTCGTCCGAGGTCTTCACCCAGTCCTGACGCAGGCCCAGGGAGAAGCGCCACTGGTCGAGCTCGATCAGGTCCTGCAGGTACACGCCGGTCTGCTGCAGCCGACGCAGGTAGCTGGTGGGGTTGTAGTAGGTGATTTGCGAGTTGCCGTATTGCGGGTCGAAGGCGTTGATCGGCGCCAGCGAGCCACTGCGCCAGTCGACCACGGTTTTGCGCCGCTGATAGTCCAGGCCCAGCAGGGTGGTGTGCTTGGCACTGCCGGTGAAGTATTCGGCCTGGAGCATGTTGTCGATGATGTACGCGTGGAGCTTTTCATCGCCGCCGGTGTAGTAGCGGTTCAGCTCGTTGCTGGTCGGCGTGGTCCAGCCCCAGGCATACACCTGGTCCATTTTCACCGTCGAGTCCAGGTAGCGGAAGTTCTGCCGCGCGGTGAAGACGTCGTTGAAGCGATGCTCGAACTGATAGCCGAACGACTGCTGGTCGCGCTCGTAGCGGTCGACACCCGGCTCGCCTTCGAAGAAGTGATCGGAGATGCGCTGGCCATTGCGCTGGTGCAGCGCGCCATCGGCCGGCACGCCGCCGTGATAGCCGCCGTCGGGGTCGTGCTGCAGGTAGGCCTGCAGGGTCAGCGAGGTGTCTTCGCTGAAATTGATGCTGACAGTCGGGGCCAGGGCGAAGCGTTTTTCCTCGTTGTGGTCGAACTGGGTGTCGGACTGATCGGCCAGGCCCACCAGACGGTAGGCGATGCGCTTGTCGTCATCCAGCGGGCCGCTGAAGTCGAAACCGACACCACGCTGGCCCTGGGTGCCAACAGTGGCCTGTACCTGATGGTAGGCCTCGTACAGTGGCTTCTTGCTGGTCAGGGCGACCAGGCCGCCGGGTGAGCTGCGGCCATAGAGCACCGAAGATGGCCCCTTGAGGATGTCCACGCGCTCAAGAAAGTACGGATCGACCTGCATGGTGCTGTAGGTGCCGCTGTCACCCATGGACTTGAGGCCGTCCAGGTAGATGTTATCCACAGAGCCGTCGTTGAAGCCGCGCATGGCTACGTAGTCGTAGCGGTGTGTCGCACCATAAGGGTTGGTCAGCACGCCCGGGGTGTAGCGCATGGCCTGGGCCACGGTCTGCGAGCCCTGGTCGTCCATTTGCTGACGGGTCACCACCGATACAGACTGCGAGGTTTCCAGGATCGGCGCACTGGTCTTGGTCGCAACCTGGCTGTGAGTGGCGTTGTAGCCTTCCATGCTGCCCAGGGCGTTACCCAGGGCGAACTCACGCACTTCGGTGCTAGGCAGCGACAGCGCGGCGTCCTGTGCCTGAGCCCGCAGCACATAGCTGCCGCCATCCTGGCTGAGGGCCTCCAGGCCCGAACCGTTGAGCAACTGGCGCAGCGCCTGGTCGGTGGCGTAGCTGCCTTGCAGTCCCGGCGACTGCAGGCCCTGGGTCATTTGCGGGGTGCTCGACAGGGTGATCTGAGCCTGGCGGGCGAACTGGTTGAGCACCTCATCCAGGGAGCCGGCAGGGATGTTGTACTGCTGGCTGACACTGCCTGCTGGTGATGCAAGTGTCATTGCCGGCACCGCAGTGATGCCCAGGGCAGTGCCGAGCAGCGCGGCGCGGATGGCCTTGCCGAGGGAACTGGAACAGGCAGAATCTAAGGAAGGTTGAAAATCATTCTTCTTGTTGAGCCGCAACAGGGGCGAAGCATTACGCATGGAGAGCATCCGTAGAGTCGGTAAGGGCAGAAAGAGTCGCTTACTGTCCTAGCCGGACTCGTGGGTAAAACCCGCCAAAAAAAAACACCTCAGGCCAGCCGTTCCAGGCGCACCCACCAGCGGGTGCGATAGCTGACCTTGATCGGCAGTGTCTGCGGCAGCAGTTGCAACAGCTTGTCGGTGTCTGCAAGGCGGAACACACCTGACAGGCGCAAGTCGGCAATGTCGTCGGCGCAGCTGACATAGCCATGGCGATAGCGCCCGACTTCAGCGAGAAAATCACCCAAGCGCATGTCGCGGGTGACGATCAGCCCTTCGGCCCAGGCGCCGGCATCCATGTCCTGATTGTGCAGCAGGGTCGCGCCGCGGGCATCGAGGCGATAGCTCTGGCCGGCGTGAATCCATTGCATCGGGCCTGGCGAGTGGATGGCGACGCTGCCCTGGCTGACGCTGACGCGGGTGCAGTCGTCGTCCTGGCGCACCACGAAGCGGCCGTCGAAGCCTTGCAGCAAGGCTTCGCGGGTGCTGACCAGCAACGGTCTAGCCGGGGTGCTTGTGTCTTTGGCGCAGGTCAGCATCAACTCGCCGTGCTTGAGACGAATCAGGCGCTGATCGGCCTCAAAGGCAAGGTCTGCGGCGCTGTTGGTGTTCAGTTGCAGCAGCGAGCCATCGGGCAGGCGCACGCTGCGACGCTGGCCGGTGGCGCTGGCGAAATCCGCAGTCCAGGGGCTGATTAGCTGCAGGTCCTTACCCAGCCAGGTCGCCGAGCCGAGCACAAGCACGCCGCTGAGCAGCTTCAGGGCCTGGCGTCGTTGCAGGCGCTGGCTGCTGTTCTCAAGGGTCTGCAAGGCCACACTGGCCCCTGGCACGGCGCGCAGGTTGAGTTCCTGCTGCAGCGACTGCACTCGTTGCCAGGCCAGCTCGTGCTCCTGATGGGTTGCACGCCACTGTTCGCATTGCTGCTGCAGCCGCGCGTTGTGGCCGCTTTCGCGCAGCTTGAGCATCCAGTGGATGGCTTGCTTGACCGCGCGCGGGCCGGGGTTGAGGGTGGTCATGACGGCTTACGCCTCTGACTCGTAGCGCAGCAGGTAGCAATGATAGAGCGCATCGGCCACGTAGCGCTCAACCGAACGCAGCGACACGCCCATCTGTTCGGCAATGTCCTTGTGGCTCAAGCCTTCGCACTGGGCCAGGAGAAACGCGCGACGCACTTTCGGCTTGAGGCCGTCGAGCATCTGCGCGATGCGCTCAAGCAGCTCCAGCAGCAGTTCGCGGGTTTCAAGCGAAGGCACTTCGGCCTCTGGCAGATGCGCCAGGGCTTCGAGGTAGGCGCGCTGCAGCTCCTCACGGCGCCAGTGGTCGATCACCAGGCCGCGAGCGATGGTACGCAGGAATGCCCGGGGGGCGTTCAGCTCCAACAGTTCACGCCGCTGCAACAGGCGCACGAAAGTGTCCTGGGCCAGGTCCGCGGCATCGGCGGCGTTGCCCAGCTTGCTGCGCAGCCAGGTGTTCAGCCAGCCGTGGTGATGGCTGTAAAGCGTGTGCACGGACTCTCGAGAGGGCATGAAGGTGCGCTGCTGAAGGGGTCATAAATGATAATTAGTCTCATTGTTGGCATCCTTGGAATATTTTGCAACTGTTGATCAGGGCAAGCTCGCTCTTGCCGGAGCGGGCTTGCCCCGCGATCGGGTTTAACTCAGCAAATTCTTCACATTGTTCATTGCCTCATCGGCAAACCCCTGCAAAAACGCCTGAAAGCCAGGCATTGCCTCGCTGCCGCCTTGCCATGGCTCGGCCTGGATGGTCCAGGTCGCCCGCGCCTGACGCTCGCCCAGCGCCTCGACCTGCATCGCCGCCCACAGGTTGCCGATGTTCAGGCTGGTGTAGATCAGGCTCCAGGTCATGTACATGGCCTGGTCGTCGCGGCTGTTGAGCTGCTCGATGACCACGTTGCCGTCCTTGAACAGCTTCTTGCGCACCGAGCGTACGCCGCTACCGGTCATCTCGATGTGCGCCAGGGCCGGGATGAACACCGGGAAGCCGGCAAAGTTGCCGACGATGTTCCAGACGCTGGCGGCATCGCTGGCGATCTCGACGCTGGCCACTACGTGGCAGCCTTCGGGGTTATGGATAAGTGTGTCGGGTTGCAGTGCTTGCATGGTGTCTCTCCTGGTTGGGTTGAAGCTGCTCAGATGAAGGCGATGTCGTGCAGGTACTGGCAGCCGCGTTGCAGCAGCTGCGGGGTTTTGCGCGGGTAACGGGCGCCCATGCGCTGGACGCCGGCGCGGGCGTTGTCGTGCTGGATTCGCGAGATGTCGCCGATGTCTTCCTCAAAGCCGTCCAGGTAGAAACCCAGCACATCGAACAGGGCGTTGTCGCGGTCGACCCGCTGCAACTGCCGCTGCCACTGCTCAACGCTGACCAGCTCGAATGGCCTGCCGCTGTCGCGGAACACCGAGACGTAATCGCGCCAGCTCAAAGGCTCGGGGTTGTGCAGGTTGAACACCGCCCGTTCGGGCTGGTAGCGGCTGCTGTGGAAGGCGATGAAGCGGGCCAGAAAGTCCACCGGCATCAGGTCGAAGTTGAGCTCCAGCGCCGGCACCTGGCCGAGTTGCAGCGAGCCTTTGAGCATCAGCATCAACCGGTTGCGCTGGGGCTGGCAGATGCCATTGCGGCTGTCGAAGGTGATGTTGCCGGGGCGGTACAGGTTGACCCACACGCCCTGGGCGCGGGCGCGCTGAAGGATGCGCTCGCCCACCCATTTGCTCAGGTTGTAGCCGTTGCGGATATAGATCGGCGGGGTGGTGGCCGGGTCTTGTTCGAGCACCTGGCCGTCGGCGTCGATGGCGCTGCACGCCGACAGGGTCGAGATGAAATTGAAGACCTTCTTGCGCCGGCCTTCGCACAGGCGCAGGCACTCGAACAGCGGTTCGACGTTGTCGGCGGCGAGGCTCTGGTAATCCAGTACATGGTTGACCTGCGCGGCGTTGTGCAACAGCGCGCCGTACTCGCTGTCGAGGTAGTTGTAGTCGGCTTCGGCCAGGCCCAGGCGCGGCTGGCGCAGGTCGGCGGCGAAGACTTTCACCCGGCTCATGTCCAGCCCATGCAAGCCGTTCTCTACCAGCGCCGCGCTAAAGCGTTGCTCGGCTGACTGACTGGCGTTTGCGCGCACCAGGCAGGCCACTTCGCTGGCGCCCCATTGCAGCAGCGCTTCGACCAGGTGCACGCCAAGAAAGCTGTTGGCGCCGGTGACGATCACCTTGTGCACATCGCCCAGTTGCGCCACTGGCAGCACCTGCAAGCCCAGTTCGCGGCAGGCGTCGCGTTCAGCTTGCGGGTCGAGGCCAGGCAGCTGTGCCTGCTCACCGCTGACCAGGGTGGCCAGGCGTTGCACTGTCGGCATCTCGATAAAGCGGTTGATCGCAATGCCGCGGCCGAACTGTTCGCGAATGGCCAGCAACAGGCGCGACAGCAGGATCGAATGGCCACCGAGGCTGAAGAAGCTGGCGTCGGTGGAAATGTCCTGCTCGGGCAGTTCCAGCAGCGTGCTCCACAGGCCAACCAGCTGCGCTTCGACCGGGGTTAGCGGACCGAAGTGATGCCGGCTCGGCGCCAAACCCAGCGGCAGTGCCGCCAGCGCCTGGCGGTCAACTTTGCCGTTGGCGGTGTAGGGCATCTGCGCCAGTTGCTGATAGAAACCCGGGCGCATGTAGTCGGGCAGCCTTTGCTCGGCGTGCTGGCGCAGGGCCGCTTCGCTGTCATCACCGGTGGCTTGCGCGCAGAACGCCAGGATCCGCCGCTGGGCATCGATGATCACCGCCACCTGGCGGAACAGGCCGCTGCTGCGCAGGCAGTGCTCGATCTCTTCGGGCTCGACGCGAAAGCCGCGAATCTTCACCTGGTTGTCGCGCCGGCCACAAAGCTCGATACCCTCGGCCGTCCATTTGCCGATATCGCCGGTGCGATACACGCGCAACAGGCTGCTGTCGCCTGGGCTGAGGTTGAGGAAGCGCTCGTTGCTCAGGGCAGGATTGTTCAGATAGCCCAAGCCCACGCCCGGCCCTGCGATGTACAACTCACCGGGGCAGTTTTCGATCACCGGTTGCAGGTTTTCGTCGAGGATCAGCACCCGCGTGTTGGCGATCGGGCAGCCCAGGTCGCGGTTGTTGTCGCCAGTGTTGAACACCCGGGTGGTGGCCAGTACCGTGGTCTCGGTCGGGCCATAGATGTTGTGCAGTTGGCACTGCCCGGCCAGGCGTGCAATTACCTCCGGTTCACAGACGTCGCCACCGGTGACCAGGTGCTTCAACTCCAGGGTTTGATCGCGCGGCAGGATGCTCAGCAGTGCCGGCGGCAGGAAGGCGTGGGTGACGTGCTGTTCGCGCATCAGCGCCAGCAATTGAGCCGGGTCGCGGCGCTGGTCTTGCGTGGGCACCACCAGTTCCCCGCCGGCGACCCAGGTGGGCAGGATGTCCAGCAGCGAGGCATCGAAGCCGATGGTCGAAAACTGCAATGCCCGGCTGTGCTCATCGAGTTGCACGTGAGCGCTGTACCAGGCCTGGAAGTGGCTGAGGTTACGCTGGCTGAGCAGCACGCCCTTGGGCTGGCCGGTGGTGCCCGAGGTGTAGATCGCCACGCCCGGGGCGTCTGGCGCCGGTCGCTGGCGCAGTAATGACGGCAACGGCTGCGCCAACGCTGCGGGCAACTGGCGCAGGTCGAGGCTTTTCACAGCCAAGTCATCCACTGGGACTTGACCGTCATGCAGCAACAGGCTGGCGCCGGCGTTCTTGAGGATGTAACGCAGACGCTCGGCCGGGTGCGCAGGATCCAGCGGCAAGTACACCGCCCCATAGCCGAATACCGCGAGCAGGCTGGCGTAGAGCGCTGCGGACTTGCCCATGCAAACGCCAATCACTGGCGGGTCGGCGTCAATAGCCAAGCCGGCCATCAATTGCTGGATGGCGACCGCCTGGGCGTGCAGTCGGGCATAGCTGATGCGCTGGCCGTTGAGGTTCAGCGCCGGGCGCTCGGCATGAAGTTGCAGGCTCTGCTGCAGGCGCTCGATCAGCGCTACTTCGCCAGTTGCCAGCAATGGCAGGCTGTCGTGCTGGTTGTAGCGATGCAGCCAGGCCAGTTGCTCCAGCCAGCCAAGACCTTGTTGCTGGTCCTCCTGCCCGGGGCTGATGGCGGCTGCCTGCTGCAGGTAGTCGGGGTTTCGCGAGAAACGGCTGACGTGCAGCGCGAGGGTTTGCTGCAGGCTGTCGATGGTCTTCCGGCGCAGTTGCTGGCCATTGCCGGACACCTCCGCTGCCAGCGGCTGGCGCTCGATCAACCGCTGCGCGGTGGCTGTGCCGGTCCAGCACAACAGCTCAAGTGTCGGCAGTTCGCCAGTGCTGTGCAGGTTGAGCCCCAGGCGCAGGCTCAACAACGCGCAGTCGCCAAGCCCCTGCCAATCGCTGGCACTCAGCGCCAGGCTGCCATCATCGATGAGCAGCTGTGGCCGGGGCCACGGGCGATGCTGCAAGGCTGCGGTGCTATCGGCCAGGTACAGCGCGTGCCCATGGTCGAGCAGTTCCTGGTGCAGCAGGGCCAATGCCGGGCTTGTGCCGATCAGACAGATTTGCAGGCGTCTCATGGCGCTCTCCTTGGTTCGGGCAGGTAATGCGCCAGGGCCTGTTGTACGCAAGGCGAATCGAGCATCGAGCTGGCGCGGAACAGGCGCAGGATGTTGCCCAGCAGCGGATGCCGGTGATCGATCGGGTAGGCCATCGCCGTTACCTCCTGGCGCAATGCTTGGCGCGCGGTCTCGCCGATCGGCAGGTGCTCGATCAGGCTGAAATCGAAGGCTTTCTGGATGTCGTTGGTCAGGTACTGGGTGAGAAACACCGGGAGGATGTCGGCAATGCACCGGCGATCCGCCTCCGGCGCGCTGTGCCAGTAGATGCGTACCAACCGCGCCCAGAAGGTCGAGTGGCGCCCCTCGTCGAGCAGGTGGTCGGCCATCAGTCCCTTGACTGAGGGCTTGACCGTGTCATCGCGGGCAAAGGCGGCGACGTCGTCCGTCAGGGTGTTCTCGGCAATACCCACGCAAATCAGCTCAAGGGCGTCGCGCAGATGTTCCGGTGCCAGCGCCAGGGCTGCGGGTATCGCCCGGCTCAGCTCGATCTCCCGGGGCAGGGCAATCGGCTCGATGCCGGTCAGGGCGATGGTCTGGTGCATGAAGTCCATGGCCACCAAGGCGTGGTAGTCCTCATCGACCACCACGGTCATGGCGTCATAGCGGCAGGCGAACGGAAAGCGAATGGCGAAGCGGTCCTTGGCGATCCGCCGGGCGGTGTGGTCGACGATCTCGGTCTCGAAAATCACCACGTCGTTGATGAACTTGTAGAGGCTCTGGGCCAGGGCGAAATCGCGCTGCTGCGGGCACGCGCGGACAAAGGTTTCGCTGAGCACCAGCGGCTGGCGGCTGAGCGGGTAGATCAGGCGCTGATCATCCTCGACCAGGCGTCGTGGCCGGGTGCGGATGGTCGCCCGGCTCTCCCAGGCCTCGGCACAGGAGGTGTAGTCGAGGGCGTTCATGCGCTGGTCTCCACGACGTTTTCACGCATCGACAGGCGCAAGCGGTCCCACAGGGCAATGCGGCTGTCGACGGCGGCAATGGCGGCTTCGAGCACCTGGCGTTGTTGCACCGGGTCGCCTTTGACCAGCCTTGCCAGCAAGGCCTCGGCGGCCGGGCCGTGGTCTTCGGAATCGACCTCGATGTGCCGCTGCAGGTAGTAACGGAAGGTGGGCGCCTGTTCGCCGCTGATACCCCAGTCATCGAGGATGCGCTGGAACATGGTCGGGATGACGCTTTCGCGGCCATGCAGAAAGGCTGCGGCGACACCATGGGCCGGTGCGCCCAGGGCGGTTTCCAGCGTGTGGCAGACGAACTGCCGGGCTGCCTCGCTGGCGCCTGCACGCTGCAGGGCACTGGCGTAACCCACGCCTTCACGCTGCAGGCTGACGAAGCGCTCGATCGCCGCTGTGCTGGCGCCGACCTCGCGCATGGCGTCCAGGTACAGCTCGAAATGACTGTAGTGGCCCTGGCCGGGGCGGTCGTCGGACTCCTCGCCAAGAACGATCTCGTTGATCAGGCGTGCGGCGTGCGGGTCAAGCGGTGGCAGCCAGGGCAACTGGATACAGGTCAGCTCCTGCTGCAGGCGCTTGGTCAGCGACATGAAATCCCAGACGGCGAAGACATGGGTTTCCATGAACCGTTGCAATACCGGCAAACAATCGATTTCAGTAAAGATCGGGTGTGCGGCAAGTTCGGCTTTGCGGGCGATAAGAAGCGAAGTCAATGTATTCATGGGGTTTCCTGGTCACTGGCTAACATCCGGTTAATGTCTTTTCATCGGCGGCGGCGAAGTTTTCAGCGGCCGAGCAGGGGCCTCGACTGAATTGTTCGATAACAGCGCAATGGCAGACGTATCGATGCAGTTGGCATCGTTTTCTTCGGTGAACGGGCGCCTGGCGGTGGAGGTGGCCCGTGCCATTAAAAAGTTAGAACAACTTTTAAGTGATCGGCAACAACTTTGTTAATTATATTTGCAGTGTTTGTTTTTAAAGTGTGAGTGGGCGGGATAAAACTTTTATAGTTAGTTTTATTGGCATGTAAGTGCTCCTTCCGGCAACCAAGTGTCAGAATTGAAACTGCATGAGTGAATGCCTCACTCGGAGCACTGAAACAATAAAAGTCGGACCTGGTTGACTCTTGAGGGCAGCTGATCGATATCGGTCCTTGCCCGGCGCGCGGCTCCTTCTACAGGTGTGCGATAAGCAGACGACCTGGCCCGCCTGAGGGCGATCAGCGGTCGCTGCGCGGGTAAGAGTGTGCCGAAAATGCAAGAGCCGCCATGGCTGGCTGAAACAGCAAGAGACAAATCAGCGGCGCGGGCGCGCCCTTGGAGGGCAGGGTATCCCTGCGTTTGCAGGGCTCAGAGGCTGAGCAGGCCCAGGTGGGTGTTGATGATTTGAATCAGCCGCTGGTTGAGTTGCGGCGCATCGCCCGCGGCGTCGGGCAGTTCGATCAGCTCGATCTCCCGGCCGCTGTGATCGTGCCAGCCGAGCATGCGCGGCAGCGATCCTGACGGATACAGCGCAGTGACCGGCACGCTTAGCCCGGCGGCCGCTTCGGCCGAATCTGCCTGCGGGCTGTCGCTGGTGGCGACAAACAAGTGGCGGGTTTGCCCCGGGTGCAGTTGCTCGGTGTGCCGGGCCAGAGCCAGGGCCAATTGCGCCCCGGCGCCCTGGCCGAACAAGGCGTGGGGTTTACGCAGGTACACCTGCAAGCGCTCGATCAGCGAGTCGATCAGGGTGGGGTTGCCATGCAAGGGCAGTGAACGGACCGGGTCGCCGTAGGCCAGCACGTTGACGGTCACCAGTTCGATATGGTCGTTGAGCGCCACCGACCAGGCACGGTACTGGCTCAGATGATCCTGGCTGCAGGCAAGGCAGATCAGGCGGATCTGCGGCGGCTGGGCAGAGCCCGATACGGTTCTGCGCTGAAGTGTAGGAGCGTGCACTGCCTTTCCTTTCGCTCAAGGGGTGCCCCGAGCGCAATAGCTGCCAATGGCCGGGATTGCCGGCGATGGCGGTGGGTTCACTCTGCCGGTGGTCTGTTCAGGTAGGCCTTGATCGCTTTTGCCCCGTTGTTCAGGTGGCGCTCGAGAATCCTGATGGCATCTTCAACCGACTTGTCGTTTGCGGCGTCCACCAGCCCGATGTGATCGTCCTGGGTCAGCTTGCCCAGGCCCATCGATGACAGGTGGAAGCGCAGGAAGCGCTCTTCTTCGTTGAGCTCGTTTTCAATCAGGCGCAGCAGCTTCTGGTTCGGTGCCTTGCTGTACAGGCTCATGTGGAACAGGCGGTTGAGGCGCCCGATCTCGGCATGCCGGGTTTCGGTTTCAAGCTGGGTGATGTAGCTGCGCGCCTGGGCAATGTCGTCGGCATCGAGCAGCGGGATCGACTGGCGTAGTGCTTCGGACTCCAGAATGACCCGCAAGGCATAGGTATCGACGGCGTCTTCGCCGATCAATGGCGCAACCACCGCGCCCTTGTGCGCCACCACCTGCAACAGCGATTGCGCTTCGAGCTGGCGCAAGGCCTCGCGGACCGGCATGCGGCTGACACCGAACAAGGTTGCCAGCTCCTGTTGGCGCAAGGCCAGCCCAGGGGGCAGGCGGCCATCGAGGATGGCACTGCGCAGCCGCTCTTCAATTACGCTACGCGCCAGGTGTGGCGGCACTTGTTCGCCACCCAGGATTTCGCTCAGGGGTCTGGTTTTTCCGGCCACGCTGTTTTTGCCTGAAGTCGAAGTGAAATAATTGGATCCAATATCCAGCAACACTAGTTAGGGGAGGGATACTTGTCAAATAGCGGCGTTCGCCAACCCTTATTTATTAAGTAAACAGCAATCAACGGCCGCGCGCTTGCTATCGTGAAGGAAGTTTTTGTTCAAGGGAAGCCGGGTTGCAGCCCTCGCCAGACAGGGGGTTGCCCGTGGTCAACGGATTGCTGGCGCAATGATTGTAAGGTGCCATTGTTTTTTCCGGGTCGAGGCCGCACCATCGGCGTTTTTCCACAGGTCTGCGCGGATTATTCGCATTGGCGATACGTTGGGCTGTTCAATTGACCCTGCGCCGGCTCGGCCTGGCCGTGGTGCTCGGCTGCCTGTTACTGGGCGGCCTGCACGCGGATTGGGACTTCTCCCAGATCAGCCGCCGTGCCCAGTCGTTGTATGGCCCGCTGGGGCCTGGCCAGGGCCGCATTGATGCCTGGCAGAACCTGCTGGCGACCCAGAAGCAGGGCAGCGAGGCCGAACGCCTGAAAGTGGTCAACCAGTTCTTCAACCAGCAGCTGCGGTATGTCGAAGACATCGACCTGTGGCGCGAAGTGGACTACTGGGCAACCCCGGTACAGTCACTGATCAAGGGCGCCGGTGACTGCGAAGACTATGCTATCGCCAAGTACTTCAGCCTGCGGCGCCTCGGGGTTCCGGCAGAAAAACTGCGCATTACCTACGTCAAGGCCCTGCGCCAGAACCGCGCGCACATGGTCCTGACCTATTATTCAAGCCCGGAGGCCATGCCGTTGGTACTCGACAGCCTGATCGATGCGATCAAGCCCGCCAGCCAGCGTCCTGACCTGCTGCCGGTGTATTCCTTCAACGGTGAAGGCCTGTGGCTGACCGGTGCGGGTGGTAACAAGAAGGTCGGCGACACCAAGCGCTTGTCGCGCTGGCAGGATCTATTGAAGAAGATGCAGGCCGAAGGCTTCCCCGCCGAGCCGGCTTACTGAAGGAGCACAGATGTCACTGTTCAAACAATTGCTGCTTGCCATCTGCCTGTTCCTGGTAGTCGCCTTCAGCGGCAGCTTCATGGTCAGCCTGGAGAGCTCACGCAGCCAGTACGTCAACCAGTTGCGCTCCCATGCCCAGGACGCCGCCACGGCGCTGGCGCTGTCGCTGACGCCGAACATCGACGACCCGGCGATGGTCGAGCTGATGGTCAGCTCGATCTTCGACAGTGGTTACTATTCGAGCATCAAGGTCATCGACACGGCGTCCAACGCCCTGCTTGTCGAGCGCCACGCCGAACCCGACCCCAACGGTGTGCCGGCCTGGTTCATCCGCCTGATCGGCCTGGAGGCGGCCGGTGGCGATGCCATCGTCAGCCGCGGCTGGCAGCAGGCGGCGCGGGTCGAGGTGGTCAGCCATCCGATGTTCGCCCTGGCCAAGCTCTGGCAGAGCGCGTTGGGCAGCCTCGGCTGGCTGTTGCTGTGTGGCGCCCTGAGTGCGGTGCTTGGCGCCTTGCTGCTGCGTCGCCAGCTCAAGCCGCTGGACTACATGGTGGCGCAGTCCCACGCCATTGCCCGGCGTGAGTTCCTCAGCCTGCCGGATTTGCCGCGTACCCCTGAGCTGCGCCGGGTTGTGCAGGCCATGAACCAGATGGTCGAAAAGCTCAAGGCGCTTTTCCAGGAGCAGGCCGAGCGCAGTGAAAAGCTGCGTGTCGAGTCGTATCAGGACAGCCTCACCGGCCTTGCCAACCGCCGCTATTTCGAGATGCAGCTCAACGCCTTGGTCAGCAACCTCGAAGAGGCGCGCCCGGGCTACCTGCTGTTGCTGCGGGTCAAGGACCTGGCCGGGCTCAACCAGCGCCTGGGCGGCCAGCGAACCGACCAGTTGCTACAGGCGGTCGGCCAGCAACTGCAACGCACTTGCGCCAATTATCCGGAAACCAACAACCTGATCACCCGCAGCCGCGGCGGCGAATTTGCCGTGCTGGCGCCGGGGCTGGTGCACGAAGAGGCGATCCAGCTGGCCCAGGCCCTGGAAGTGACCCTGCAGAGCCTGGCCGACACCGGCGCCAGCGATGTCACCCCGGTTGCCTGCATCGGCATGGCGCCCTACAGCCCGGGCGACGATCCGCAGGCCTTGCTCAAGCTCGCCGACGAGGCCCTGGCCCGCGCCGAGAGCCAGCTGGAGCCGGGCTGGGTGTGCCTGGAGCAAGGCACCGCGCCGCAAGCCGCCGATACCCACCACGCCTGGCATTCCTTGCTGGATGAAGCACTGCAGCAAGGGCGTTTCCAGTTGTTTTTCCAGCCGGTAGTGGCCTGTGAAGCGCCGGAGCGCGTGTTGCATTACAAGGTCATTTCGCGGGTGCTCGATACCCAGGGCCAGGCCATTGCCGCCGGGCGCTTCCTGCCGTGGCTGGAGCGTTTTGGCTGGTCGGCGCGGCTCGACGTGCTGATGCTCGAGCAAGTGCTCAAGCACATGCACAGCCACAAGGAGGCCCTGGCCCTGAACCTGTCGGCAGCAACCCTGGCCGACCCCAAGGCATTGCAGCGGGTCTATGACCTGCTTGGCCAGAACGCCGTACTCGGCCCGCGCCTGACCCTGGAGATCGGCGAAGAGCAACTGCCGGAACAGGCCGTGCTCGAGCAACTCACCCGGCGCCTGCGGGCCCTGGGCTTCAGCCTCAGCCTGCAGCGCTTTGGTGGGCGCTTCAGCATGATCGGCAACCTGGCGCACCTGGGCCTGGCCTACCTCAAGATCGATGGCAGTTACATTCGCGCCATCGACCACGAACGGCACAAGCGCCTGTTCATCGAGGCAATCCAGCGCGCAGCGCACAGCATCGACTTGCCGCTGATTGCCGAGCGGGTCGAGACTGAAGGTGAGCTCAAGGTATTGCGCGAGATGGGTATTCAGGGGGTTCAGGGGCGCCTGGTCGGCGAGCCGGCACCCTGGCGTTGAAGCAGGACGTGCAGGCCCGCAACGGGCCTGCAGCGGTCAGATCAGGCCGCCGTTTTCTTCACTGTCGTCGATCAGGTTGGTCAGCCCGCCCAGCACCTGGCGGGCGTTGGAGCGGCTGAGCAGTTTGGCCTGGGCGCCGGGCGGCAGATCGGTGATGCTGATCACGCCTTTGGTGGTCAGCACTTCGATCAAGTCCTCAAGCACCCGGATCATGTCCAGGTCGCTCTGTTTGAGCTGCTTGAGGCTGTTCTCGACCACGTCGTCGGCAAACCACTCCTGGACCTCGGCATGGTCGGCCGGGAGCATCTCCGTGTATTCGGCGTAGGGTGCGGCCTCTACCCGGACCAGTTGGCCCTGTGCATCGCGTTGCACGTAGAACATGGGGTATCCCTCTGAATGTCAGTCCGTATCCGCAGTCAGCAGCATAGGCCAAGCTGGCCGGGCGTCTAGCCCCGGCGAGCGAGTATGCGCTGTGAATACGGTGCAGGCAAAGTCCGCAGCACCGCGCCAGCCCCGGGAGGGCTGGCGCAGGCCGTGGATCAGCTGTTGGAGTGGTCGATCTTGATGGTTGGGTCGGCACCGGTTACCAGCGAGTTGATCGTGGTATTGGCCCAGTTGACGCCTTCCAGTTTGATCGTCACATCGGCATTGGCCAGGCCGCCGGAGGCGTTGAGCTTGCCTTCGGAGCTGACCTGCAGCGTCGACTCGCCGTTGACCGTGGTGATCTTCAGGTAGTTGTCGATGGTGCTGGCCTTCTCGCCCTGGAGCAGGTCGCTCAGGTCCAGACGGTCACCTTCGGCAGCCTTGAAGTCCTTGATCACGTCCTTGCCGGTGTCGCCGGCCTTCCACACGAAGGTGTCGGCACCACTGCCACCGATCAGGATGTCATCGCCCTTGCCGCCGATGAGGATGTCGTTGCCTTCACCGCCCAGCAGCGTGTCGTTGCCGGTACCGCCGAGCAGGATGTCATTGCCCTTGCCGCCATCAAGGTAGTCGTTGCCACCCTGGCCGAAGAGAATGTCGTTGCCGTCGCCACCGATGAGGATGTCGGCGCCATCGTTGCTGCGCGATACATCGAACTCGCTGACGTGCTCGCTGATGTACTGGTGCAGCACACGGCCATCGACGTCACCCAGGGCTACGCCCAGCTTGCCGGCCACGTAGGCCTGCATGGCCTCGACACCATTGCCGGCGATCGAGTCGAAGCTGACCAGGTCGCCGAACAGGATGTCGTGGCCGTCGCCGCCGCTGACCGTATCGTTGCCCGGCTTGGTGGCCTCGGTGTGTCCGAGGATCGCCTCGGCCAGCTTGCTCGGGTCGATGTTGGTCTGCGGCTTGCCGTCACTGTCGAACGGCTTGAGGTCGTTGACGTTGACGCCACTGTTGAGGCCGATGGCTTCAACGCTGGACAGCCCGCTGAGGATCTTGAAGCCGTCCAGCGAGTTGTTCCAGGTGTCGTTGCTGGTGCCATTGCCCCAACCGGAACGGCTGGACAGCTCGAAGGTGCCGTCGCCCTGGGCACGAATGGTGCCCGAGGTCGAGGTGTACCAGCTGCCGTAGTACTTGTACTGGGCATTGAGGTTACCGTCGGCGTCGATACTGACCCGGTTGTTGCTGTCCAGCTGGTAGCGGTTCAGCGTATCGCCAGGCTTGTAGTTGATCGCCTGGAGGAAGCTGTCCAGGGTCCAGCCGGAGTTGGCCAGCTGCGGGTTGCCTTGCTCGTTGGCCTGGTGGAAGGTCGGTTGGCCGTCGGTAATGAAGAACGTCTGGTTGCTACCGGTGTTGCCGGCATTCTTCAGGGTCTGGAACCAGTTGGCCGTGGTCTTGAAGGCGTCCTCATAGTTGGTGCCGCCGTCGGAGTACATGGCCTTGAGCGCATCTTTCAGCGCTTGCAGCGAGCCGGCATCGGACAGGTTGACCGAGACTGACTTGTTCACCTGGCTGGAGAAGTCCACCAGCAGGATGTTCACGGTACCCGACTGCGCACCCTTGACGCTGTTGGCCAGGGTGTCGAACACCGACTGCAGGGACTTTTGCGCAGCGTCGACACCGGCGGCTTTCATACTGCCGGAGGTATCGACGATGAACGCCAGGTTGTAGTCCTGCCCCGGTACCACGTGCAGGCCGTTGACGTCGGCGACGACGATGTCGTTGCCGGTGCCAAGCTCGCGGCTGTCGTTCTCGGCCGTCAGGTTGCTGGTGGTGTAGGTATCCGGGTAAACGGTGACCTTGATGGTGCCCTGGGTGAAGTCGGTGCTGCCGTTGGCCTTCTCGGTTGCCCGCGAAGTGACGGTCACATCGAACTGGCCCTGGTAGTAGGCTGGCGGCTTGATGCTCAGGCCGTTGAGGTTCCAGCCGGTGACATCGACTTCGCCCTTGCCGACGGTGACAGTGTGGCCGGCGCCATCGCTGAGCACCGAGCCTGCCGGAATACCGCCGAGCTTGACGTTGAGGGTTTCCGAGCCATCGGTGTCGGTGAGGTTGGTGGCGATACCGACCAGCTTGACGGTGCCGTTCTCGGCGCCTTCATTGAGCTTGTAGCCCTGGTAGTAACCCTCGCCGTTGGCACCGTGCAGCTCGCCAACGGTAACCCCGGCGTTGGTCAGCTCGTTCACGCCCGGGTACATCGGGATGTTGGCGTTGCTCAGGTCGACCGGGGTGCTGCCGTTGACCGACAGGTTGACGTCATAGCTGCCCGGGCCGCTCTGGTTGGCGTGGTAGATGTCCAGGGTGTAGTAGCCGCTGATGGTCGGCTTGAACGAACCACTGATCGCACCGCCTGCGCCCCAGGTCGCCTGGGCCACATTCTTGCCGCCGATGGTGATCAGCAGGCTGTCATCGCCGACACCGCTGAAGCTGTAGGTCTTGCCCGCTTCGAGGTAGATCAGGCCGGAGGTCTTCGAGCCCGAACCGCCGACGACGCTGGCGTCCGACTGGGCGTTGGTGACCTGCGAGCTGCTGTTGGCCTTGCCCGAGTTGTCGAACACAGTTTTCAGCGCATCGCCGGTGATGCCGTTGCCGTTGGTGCCCAGGCCGTTGAGGCTGTTCCAGGTCTCTTTGACCAGGCCAATCGAGTTGACGTTGTTGCTGCCGATGTTCAGGTCAGGCTTGTCGGCCACCGGGGTGATATCGACCTTGATGGTGGCTTCGTTGCCCAGGCCCTGGCCGTCGGTTGGCTTGTACTTGATCTGTGCGTAGTCGGCTTCTTTGTTGCCGACGCCGGTGCCGCCGTTGGCATCGATGCCCGACTCGTTGCGATCCGGCACGAACTTCAGCTTGCCAGCGTCGATGTCGGCCTTGCTGAAGACCTTGCCAGCGTCGGCTTCAGTCAGGGTTTTCCAGACGTTGCCATCTTTGTACTGCAGCACGCCGTCGGCAGGCAGTTTGGTGATGGTCAGGCCCAGGTTGGCTGCCGGGGTGTCGGCATCGGTGATGCCGAAGTTGGCCCAGCTCAGCACCAGGTCGGTGTCTTCGGTACCCGTCACGGCGCCGCCCGCGGCAACCGGTGCCTCGTTGCTGACAATGGTGGTGGTGACACTGCCAGCGCTGCCGCTGATCGCCAGGTTCTCGAAGTTGCCGCCAGTGGCCGAGTCGATCTTCACGGTGAAGTTCTCGGCGCTCTCGGCAATGCCGTCACGGATGATCGGCACGCTGAAGGTACCGGTGTTGCTACCGGCCTTGATCACCACGGTGGCCACGCCGGTGTAGTCCGCACCATTGGTGGCGGTACCGGTATAGGTCAGCTTGATGACCACATCGGTTTGCGCCTTGTTGGTCAGGGTCAGGGTGTAGTTGGCCGAGTCACCTTCGGCCACCGAGGTGGTGCCGGTGATGCTGACGGTGGTGGTGTCGATGGTATCGGTCACCTGGGTGACAGCTGGCTGCTTGCTGATTGCCAGGTCTTCGAAGTTGCCACCGCTGGCGCCGGTAATGGTCGCGTTGACACTGCCGGCATCGATGTACACGTCATCCGCTGGCGCCGGCACGCTGGCAGTGCCGGTGGTTTTGCCGGCGTCGATGATGATCGTCGCACCGTTGCTCAGGGTCACGGTGACCGCGGTCTGCGCCTTGTTGCTCAAGGTCGCGGTGTAGATGATGTTGCCACCTTCGGCAACCGATGGCGTGGCGCTCAGGGTCAGGTTGGTGGTGTCGATGGTGTCGGTGACGCTGGTCACGGCGGACGAGCCGTCGATCTTCAGTTCTTCGAAGTCACCACCGGTGCTGCCAGTGATTTTCGCACTGACGTTACCGGCATCGATGTACACATCATCGCCAGGGGCGGCGATGGTTACCTTGCCCTCGGTCTGGCCCTTGGCAATGGTGATGGTCTCACCGTTGCTCAGGGTCACTTTCATCTCGGTGCCCGCCGGGTTGCTCAGCTTGGCCACGTAAGTGATCGAGCCACCTTCAGCCACGGTCGGCGTCGCGGTCAGGATCAGGCTGGTGGAGTCCTTGGTGCCCGGGCCGTCGGTGACGGTGGTGCTGGTGTTGCCAGTGCTGACCAGTTTCTCGTAGTTGCCACCGGTGGTGCCGGTGATGCTGTTGGTCAGGGCAGGGTTGGTGGTGTGTACGTTGTTTGGCGCAACGTAGTCCACGGTGCCGGTGCTGGAACCTACAGGGATGGTGATCTTCTGGCCGTTGGCCAGGCTGATGACCAGGTCGGAGCCGGTTACAGGCGCGCTGACTTTGGCGGTGTAGGTGACCACGCCGCCTTCGACCACGCTGTTGGTGCTGGCGGTCAGGGTCACGGTGCTGGTGTCGATGGTGTCAGTGACGTTGGTCACTGCCGGTACGTTGCTCACGGTCAGCTGTTCGAAATCGCCACCGGTGGTGCTGGTGACGGTCACGCTCAGCTTGCCGGCGTCGATGTACACATCGTCGCTCGGGGCATCGATGGTGATCTTGCCTTCAGTCTGGCCCTTGGCGATGGTGATGACTTCACCGTTGCTCAAAGTGACCTTCATTTCGGTGCCGGCCGGGTTGGTCAGCTTGGCCACGTAGGTGATCTTGCCGCCTTCTGCCACGGTGTCGGTAGCCGTCAGCGACAGGCCGGTGTTGTCCTTGGTACCCGGGCCATCGGTGACGGTGACGGTGGTGTTGCCGGCGCTATCGAGCTTCTCGTAGTTACCGCCGGTGGTACCGGTGATGCTGTTGGTCAGGGCAGGGTTGGTGGTGTGTACGTTGTTTGGCGCAACGTAGTCCACGGTGCCGGTGCTGGAACCTACAGGGATGGTGATCTTCTGGCCGTTGGCCAGGCTGATGACCAGGTCGGAGCCGGTTACAGGCGCGCTGACTTTGGCGGTGTAGGTCACTACGCCGCCTTCGACCACGCTGTTGGTGCTGGCGGTCAGGGTCACGGTGCTGGTGTCGATGGTGTCTTTGACGTCGGTGACTGCCGGGGTGTTATCCACAGCCAGTTTCTCGAAGTCGCCACCGGTGGTGCCAGTGACCGTCACGCTCAGCTTATCGGCGTCGATGTAGACATCGTCGCTTGGGGCATCGATGGTGATCTTGCCTTCTGTTTGCCCCTTGGCGATGGTGATGACTTCACCGTTGCTCAGGGTGACCTTCATCTCGGTGCCGGCCGGATTGGTCAGCGTCGCGGTGTAAGTGATCGACCCGCCTTCATTGACCGTTGGAGTCGCGGTCAGCTTGAGGCTGGTGGTGTCGTCGGTGCCTGGACCGTCGGTGACGGTGGTCACCGGGTTGCCCGCAGTGTCCAGCTTCTCGTAGTTACCGCCGGTGGTGCCGGTGATGCTGTTGGTCAGGTCCGGGTTTGTGGTGTGCACGTTGTTTGGTGCAACGAAGTCCACGGTGCCGGTGCTGGAACCTACAGGGATGGTGATTTGCTGACCGTTGGCCAGGTTGATCACCAGCGCAGAGCCGGTAACCGGAGCAGTAACCGAGGCGGTATAGGTAACCACGCCGCCTTCGGTAACGCTTGGAGTCGCGGTCAAAGTGACAGTCGACGTATCGATAGTG
Organism: Pseudomonas sp. NPDC087612; assembly: GCF_044743505.1. Taxonomy (NCBI): domain Bacteria; kingdom Pseudomonadati; phylum Pseudomonadota; class Gammaproteobacteria; order Pseudomonadales; family Pseudomonadaceae; genus Pseudomonas; species Pseudomonas sp. NPDC087612. The sequence continues at coordinate 1,499 of NZ_JBIUWO010000020.1, read as the reverse complement.
TCAGTCACTTCGGTGACGGCTGGAGTGTTATCCACAGCCAGCTTCTCGAAGTCACCGCCGGTCGTACCGGTGACAGTCACGCTGACTTCGCCCGCGTCGACGTACACGTCGTCTTCCGGCGCCGGAACAGTGATGCTGCCTTCGGTCTGGCCTTTGGCGATGGTGATGACTTCACCGTTGCTCAGGGTGACTTTCATCTCGGTGCCGGCTGGGTTGGTCAGCGTGGCGGTGTAGATGATGTCGCCGCCTTCAGCGACGGAGCCGGTGGCAGTCAGCTTGAGACCGGTAGTGTCATCAGTACCAGGGCCATCAGTAACGGTAGTAACCGGATTACCAGCGGTATCCAGCTTCTCGTAGTTACCGCCCGAAGTGCCGGTGATGCTGTTGGTCAGATCCGGGTTTGTGGTGTGCACGTTGTTCGGTGCAACGAAGTCCACGGTACCCGAGCTGGAACCCACAGGGATGGTGATCTGTTGGCCGTTAGCCAAATTGATCACCAGCGCGGAGCCAGTCACTGGCGCAGTCACCGAAGCGGTGTAGGTGACAACGCCGCCTTCAGTCACGCTCGGAGTCGCAGTCAGGGTGACGGTCGAAGTATCGATGGTGTCAGTCACTTCGGTGACGGCCGGAGTGTTATCCACAGCCAGCTTCTCGAAGTCGCCACCGGTGGTACCGGTCACGGTCACGCTGACTTCGCCCGCGTCGACGTACACGTCGTCTTCTGGCGCTGGAACAGTAATGCTGCCTTCAGTCTGACCCGCAGCAATGGTGATCACTTCACCGTTGCTCAGGGTGACCTTCATCTCGGTGCCAGCTGGATTGGTCAGCGTGGCGGTGTAGATGATGTCGCCGCCTTCAGCGACGGAGCCGGTGGCGGTCAGCTTGAGACCAGTAGTGTCATCAGTACCTGGACCATCAGTAACGGTGGTCACCGGGTTGCCCGCAGTGTCCAGCTTCTCGTAGTTACCGCCGGTGGTGCTGGTGATGCTGTTGGTCAGATCCGGGTTGGTGGTGTGCACGTTGTTCGGTGCAACGAAGTCCACGGTGCCGGAGCTTTGGCCGACTGGGATGGTGATCTGTTGGCCGTTGGCCAGGTTGATGACCAGCGCAGAACCGGTCACTGGCGCAGTAACGGAAGCGGTGTAGGTGACCACGCCGCCTTCAGTGACGCTTGGGGTAGCGGTCAAAGTGACAGTCGATGTGTCGATGGTATCGGTGACTTCGGTCACGGCTGGGGTGTTATCCACAGCCAGCTTCTCGAAGTCGCCGCCAGTAGTACCGGTCACGGTGACACTGACTTCACCGGCATCGACGTACACGTCGTCTTCTGGAGCTGGAACAGTAATGCTGCCTTCGGTCTGACCTGCAGCAATGGTGATCACTTCACCGTTGCTCAGGGTGACCTTCATCTCGGTGCCAGCCGGATTGGTCAGCGTGGCGGTGTAGATGATGTCGCCACCTTCAGCGACGGAGCCGGTGGCGGTCAGCTTGAGACCGGT
>NZ_JBIUWO010000019.1:0-52307 GCF_044743505.1 Pseudomonas sp. NPDC087612 | reverse complement strand
AATGGCACGAACTGGCCGGCGTCGTCGGCTACTGGTTGATCGGCCTGCACGCCGCTGCCGCCCTGTTCCACCACTTCATCAGCCGCGACAACACCTTCGTGCGCATGCTCCCCGGTCGCGACTAAGCCGCCTACGGCCTAGCAGTGGATGGAAGACTGATCACGAGATCTACATAGCTGATCATTTTCGTGCGGTTGCAGATATGGTTCTCGCCTGGACGTTCGGTCAATCGAAGCACTGTAATGTTGAGTTTTCTGACTGGTTTCCGGAAGGCTAGGATCGATGCTGCATCCTACAAATGCTGACCTCAGCCACTGACAAGCTAACAGACTCGCAGTGTGATCGTATAAATCAATGGACTGAGTTGCAGTTACGGCGAGCGGGCTGATCGACAAACACTCGCGAGTTTTGAGCTACCGTAGACGAAATTCGTCCACATCACTCAAGAAACAAAAAGTAAAAATAGCAGTTGGAGGATACCTACCAAGAAGATATCGAGGGTTGATAAAAATGCACCATAGATGCATTCCATTTTCCTGAGAGCATCTCGGATCCCTGACAGGTATGAAAACCTGACCAATCTCTCAACTTTCTATCAAGGCTTGAATTTACTGCCAGGCGCTGTAGCCAACTCGATCAATCTATCAATTACTGCTCGCAGCTTTGGCTGGATATAGGGAGTCTTGATCCAGATTGCGTGCATAGGTACATCGTCTCCTGCAAGCTCATCAAGCACAGAAACCAATGCACCGGTTCTAAGGTGTTCTTCCACTAACCATGTGGGCACTTGGGCAAGCCCGCAGCCCGCCAATGCAGCTGAAAGGATTGCTTCACAGTCTCCGATTTCATGCCGTATTGGAATCACATATGGCTCAGTCACACCCTCGCGGCTTTTGAGCAGCCAGCTATGCCGTAACGTCATTGGCCACCCAGTAACACACGAATGCTGCTGGAGATCTTCCTTGACAAGCGGGAAACCTCTTTGAGAAAAGTAAGAGGGAGAGCCGCAGATAACCCTTCGTTGCTCACCCAGGCGACGTGCGACCAGATCTACGTTGTCGTCAAGGTTTCCCACACGCACAGCTACGTCTATACCGTCCCCCATCAAATCAACAGTGCGATCGCTGAACGTAATTGATAGGTCAAGCTGTTCATGTTGTCTCGACAAATCCAGCAGAGAAGGCAGGATATATCTGCGACCAAATGCTGAGGGCAGATCAATCCGCACTCTGCCCGCTGGCGCCCGTTGCTCACTACCCAGTCGGCTTTCGGCTTCATCTAGGATCGCCATCGCGTTTTGGCAGTCAGCTAGGTATGAGTCGCCATCGTTGGTCAAACTCACCCGTCTGGTAGTCCTGTGCAGCAGCTTTGTTCCCAAGCGAGCTTCAAGGCGCATGATGCTTTTACTAAGCGCCGAACCGGTCATTCCCAATGCCTGCGCAGCTACGGTGAAGCTACCCGCCTGAGCGACCGTAACGAAATTTCGAATCTCAAAAAATTGGTTCTTGACCATCGCCATTGATTCCGCACAGGACTTAGACATTGGAATTCTAGGGACTTAATCAGCTTTTGTGAATGGCTTAGCCTTATCCAACGATACGAAAATGACTTCCAAAGGTAAGGACTGCGTAGACATGAACCCAGTAGAAAAGCTTCAAGACAAGATTGCCTTCGTACAAGGCGGCTCCCGAGGTATTGGCGCAGCGATCGTGAAACGCCTAGCCAGTGAAGGCGCTGCTGTCGCGTTTACCTATCAATCGTCAAGGATTGCGGCGGAAGGAATTGTCAATGAGATCGTAGGTGCTGGCGGGAACGCCATCGCTATCCAAGCCGACAGCGCGAATCCAGAGTTTCTGCAGCAGGCAATCCGTCACGCAACGGAACATTTCGGCGGGCTGGACATCCTGGTCAACAATGCAGGCATTCTTCCATGGGGCCCTCTGGAAGATCTCACACTCGCGGAAATTGACCTCACACTGGCCGTCAACGTACGCAGTGTGATTATCGCTAGCCAAGAAGCAATACGACACATGCGAGCAGGTGGACGCATTATCAATATCGGAAGCATTAACGCCGACCGAATCCCCATCGCTGGTGGTGCTGTTTATGCGATGAGCAAAGCTTCGCTTGTCGGCTTTACCAAAGCTTTGGCTCGCGACTTAGGCCCGCGCTCCATCACTGTCAATAATGTTCAGCCAGGCCCAGTAGACACTGACATGAACCCGGCTACTAGCGAGACGGCTACGCAACTTAAAAAACTAATGGCACTGGGTCGCTATGGAAAGGATAGCGAAATTGCTAGCTTCGTAGCCTACCTCGCAGGCCCTGAGGCTGCGTATATCACCGGCGCCAGCCTTAGCATTGACGGTGGATTTTCCGCTTAATACTTAAAGCTATGTGAATTTCAGGCCCTGCAGCTACGTATGCAGTGACGGGACAGCTTTGCTGTCATCCTAAATAAATGGAAGATTGACTATGAATAGCCTGACCAAATACTTAGCAACCATTACTTGTGGCGCAATGTGCTCCTTCTCCGCTTTGGCTACTGACAAGTTCCCTATTCCAGAAGGTTTTAAAAGTGGGTTCGAGGAAGTCAACGGTATCAAAATGCACTATGTCGCGGGTGGTAGCGGGCCTCTAGTTCTGATGGTGCACGGTTTCGCTCAATCTTGGTACGAGTGGAGTGAGTTAATGCCTGAGCTCGCGAAAACTCACCGAGTCGTCGCCGTTGACCTTCCAGGCCTAGGTTTATCTGATCCAATTAAAACCACTTATACCGGTGAGGACGTATCTCCCTACATTTACTCCTTCGCCAAACGCTTCAGCCCAGATGAACCGTTTAAGCTAGTCGCTCATGACATTGGTATTTGGGCGACCTATCCAATGCTTTCACAGCATCAAAAAGACATATCCAAAGTGGCCTATCTAGAAGCTGTTATCCCAGACTCGAGAATCTACAGCTTCCCAGCGTTTACATCTCAGGGCGAATCTACAGCTTGGCACTTCAGCTTCTTTTCAGCAGATGGCGCGCTACCAGAGACTCTGATTTCTGGGAATGAGAAAGTGTTCTTTTCTCACTTCATCAAAAAACATGCAGAAAAGCCAGAAGCTTTTACCGAAAAAATGCTTGACCTCTACGCAAACTCTTATTCCAAACCACACACCTTGCATGCTGCTTTTGAATACTACCGCGCACTTCCGACATCTGTGCAACAAAATGAAACGCTGCTGACAAAGGGTAAGCTTAATATGCCAATGTTGGCTGTATCGGGTAGCGGACGCGGCGGGCTTGGGCAGACTCAAATCGATCAGATGAACGAGTATGCTTCCAACGTAAAAGGCCATGTTCTGAATGGTTGCGGTCACTGGCTGATGGAAGAATGCCCTACCCAGGTCAAACCGTTGGTGGTCGATTTCATAAATGAAAAATAAAATCAAAGGCGAGTAGCTTGCTTTTGACTAAGACACCAGATAAAAGCTTTTATGGCAGTTGCTTATTTTAGAAAAATGCTCTAACTAAAACCAAAAAATTTCGGAAAGTGAAGGATAAATGAAAAAAATGGACACTCTCCAAGGAAAGATCGCTTTTGTGCAAGGTGGGTCTCGTGGCATTGGCGCCGCTATCGTCAAACGGCTAGCTCATGAAGGGGCAGCTGTTGCCTTCACTTATGCCGCTTCCGCAGAGCAAGCCGAAAAAACCGTCACCGAAATCACAAGCGCGGGTGGCAAGGCCATTGCGATCCAAGCCGACAGCAATCACGCATCCGCTGTGCAAACAGCATTGCGCCAAGCGGTTGAGCACTTTGGCGGACTAGATATTTTGGTCAACAACGCAGGGGTTCTGGCATGGGGGCCCCTCGAAGAACTTACTCTTGAAGATCTTGATCGCACACTCGCTGTCAACGTCCGCAGCGTATTCATCGCCTGCCAGGAAGCAGCGAAGCATATGAACGAGGGCGGCCGGATCATCAACATCGGAAGCGTCAATGCCGACCGCGTTCCGATGGCGGGAGGCGCCATTTACGCGATGAGCAAGTCAGCACTGGTTGGACTGACCAAAGGCATGGCTCGTGATCTGGGGCCACGCAGTATTACTGTCAATAACGTACAGCCAGGCCCCGTCGACACCGAGATGAACCCTGCCGACGGCGAAGGAGCGAGCCAGTTGCAAGCCCTGATGGCCGTGCAGCGTTATGGCAAAGCTGAAGAAATCGCCAGTTTCGTCACCTACCTTGCAGGGCCGGATGCTGGTTACATTACCGGTGCGAGCCTGACTATCGACGGTGGTTTCTCAGCATAGAGACCGCCCTCCCTCGGTTACTACGGATCATTGCCGGCGAAGCCTTTCGTCCGGCAATCGATCTGTTTTGCGTCGTTGAACGCAGCCGAAAGCGTCAACAACATCTCGTCTAAGAGTCAAAATCCAGGATCACTATCTGCGCACCTGATCGCTGATTAGCTCGGCTACCTATCTGCCCCGCCCCGCACACAGGTAGCTTCATAGCTCGTACTTAAAAGAGCTAGACTAACAAGCTTTCCATGAACTCCTCATTAGATGTGTGATGGACTGTTCTAAGCCTCATCACGAAGGGTTCATCGGCTTACGCTCCCTCAATTTTCAAGAGATAAAACAATTCCTATGGAATGGATTGCTGATCCAACGGCGTGGTTTGGCCTACTGACCCTCATCGTCTTAGAGCTTGTACTAGGCATCGACAACCTGGTTTTTATCGCTATCCTGGCGGACAAATTGCCACCCGAGCAGCGCGACCGCGCTCGGGTTATCGGACTATCTTTGGCACTCTTGATGCGCTTGGGCCTTCTGGCCAGCATCTCCTGGATGGTGACACTCACCGCACCGTTGATAGATGTGTTTGATAAATCATTCTCAGGGCGAGACCTGATCATGTTGTTCGGCGGGGTGTTCCTGCTGTTCAAGGCAACCATGGAGTTGCACGAACGACTTGAAGGGCACGTGGCCGAGCGCAAAGGCAGTGCCACATACGCCCTTTTCTGGCCCATTGTTGCGCAAATTGTCGTGTTGGACGCGGTCTTCTCCCTCGACGCGGTTATTACTGCTGTGGGCATGGTGGAAGAACTGTCGATCATGATGATTGCTGTGATCTTCTCCATTGGCTTGATGATTGTTGCCAGCAAGCCGCTGACCAAATTCGTAAACGGCCACCCTACCGTCATCATGCTCTGCCTTGGCTTCTTGATGATGATCGGTTTCAGCCTGACGGCTGAGGGACTGGGTTTCCATATTCCAAAAGGCTACCTCTACGCGGCGATTGGCTTCTCCATCCTGATTGAAGTTTTCAACCAGATTGCACGCAAGGGACGTAAGAAGAACCTGCAAGGTAAGCGGCCCGTGCGAGAGCGTACCGCACATGCAGTGCTGCGCCTTCTAGGCGGTCGAAAGGTAAGTGAAGATGAGGTGGGCGAAGAGATTGCCGACTTGCTGGAGGATGAAGCGCCAAAGGAAGTCTTCAATCGTCGGGAGCGGGTGATGATCAGCGGTGTTTTGCAATTGGCTGAACTAAAGATTCGCTCGGTTATGACGCCTCGTGGTGAGGCTGACTACATCGATCTGAGCGAAAGCACAGAACAAATCCATACACGCCTACTGAATTCGCCGTATTCGAGATTGCCTTTGATTCGCAACGGACGAATCGAGGAGCCGCTAGGATTCGTACACAAAAAAGACTTGCTAAAGGAAATGTTACAGGGAGGTGCTCCAGAAATTGAGAAGGTTTCGCGCGAGGCCATCAACCTACTAGAAAATTTTACCACTCTGAACGCATTGGAGCAGATGCGTAAAGAATCGACTCATATTGCGTTTGTGATCAATGAGCACGGTAACTTTGTCGGTATTCTATCCATGACCGATATCCTTGAGTCGATTGCGGGAGAGTTACCTGATGCCAGTGAAATAGAAGGGACGACTGCCATTGCCTAGGACAGCTCACTTTCGCCCCCTGCTACCTAGCCAACAGAGCTTTAAGATTTTCTTAAGAAACATTCGGAAAATCCAATAATTAGCAGATTTAAGGCACACCGATTTGTCTTATTCGAAAAATGCTTGCATCGTAAGGTGTGGGCATTTTTCAATCCATAAACCACTCAGAAAACAGCACCCTCGATAAATCCCGTTTAATTATGTTATAAACTGTGATAAACCCTCAGCTAATCGTTCCATAGGACACCGGAAAGAATTTTTACTTGTCCTACTACTGTTCTATAAAGCTTGGCCAATGATCTTACCAGAAAGCCCCGCCATCGACGCCCTATTGCTAATCAGCCAGACATATAAGAATCTAAAACTCTGGTAAAATAGGCGCAACAGCTAACGACTGCACCCTTGACAAGCGATGGCTTAGATCCATCAAGCTGACCGGCTTAAACAAGCAGCCATTCATACCCGCATCGAAACAGCGATCATTTTCGTACAGTTGTGCATTGGCAGTGACACCTAGGATAAAGCAGGTTTTTTTGCCTCGCTGTCGCTCTTCACCTCGAATTGTGCTAGTCAATGTATAACCATCCATAAGTGGAAGATTGCAGTCACTGATGATCACATCTACGTGATTATCTCGCCAAGCTTTTAATCCATTCACCCCATCCTCTGAGACAATTACTTTATGCCCAAGGTAATCTAACTGCTTGGAAAAGAGAAAGCGGCTGGCAGGGTGATCATCCACCACTAGGATTACCAATTTTCTGTTTTTCAGCATTGATTCGCTCATAGGAAACTCAGAAATTAATGCTATTTAAAATAGCAATAAAATGCAACCATGCTAACCGATAGAGCTTCGCCTTCTATAGATTACCGCCCAACAAAACCAATATTTATCGAGATTTATCACCGAATGGATCAGCGAGATTACGTATAGCCCCCGAACAACTCCAGGCTTAAAATTATTAATTACCTTGCCGCTTAACCACTTCAAACACTAATTTTTTACATAACCAACTTTCCAACTACCGAAAAATGGTTAGCACTGAGGCTGAACATTATCACCACACACCGAGCTTAACTTTAGATTAGGGAAATATGTGTAGCCCAACATAACTGCATTGATTGCTTTTACAAGTTCTGTAAGATCATCTGCTTTTGAGACATAACCGGCAGCACCAGCTTTCATACAGCGCATGGAAAGAATATGCGGGGAAAGCGAGGTCAATACCAAGATTTTTACTGGCATCCCCAAATCTGCGATTCTACTGAGAAACTCTAAACCATCAACCCTAGGCATCGATATATCAAGCAAAACCAGATCAGGCTTATGATCACGAAGAAGCTGAAAAGCGTCCACGCCATTATCAGCTTCTGATATTACATCAAACCCTTCTTGCTTGAGGATCATTCTCACTGTGGAACGAATGAAGGGATGATCGTCTACAACCATGGCGCTGTACATTTTTCACCTCAAGAAATGATAAAAACTTTAGAGCGACAGAAAACAAGGCATAACTTAGTAACCTCATCACTGATGAGTCACTTCCTGCAGCTCGCTCTCAAGTTCACGAAGACAAGCCTTTATCCTCTCGACCTGAACCTCATAAGGCATTTCAATATCTTCCAAGACGAACCTTTCTAGCTCACTACATGCTTCTACCAACTCAGAGTTTCCTGTCAATGTTGCACCACCGCGTATCTTATGAGCGATTCTTGCAAGACCTGGTCTATCACACTCCCGTGCTAAAACCTCCAAGTTAATACTGTCTTCACGGAGAGAAATTAAGATCTGTTCTACCAAAGGCGCATAAGACTCAGGACTCAACAGCCTGATTTTTTCCAACTCTCCACCTTTCTTAACTGCTGCCGCTTGCGCGCGGCGTGCATGACTTTGTGCTACTTCAGCTATCGCTGAGGCCAGTGTTTCGATGCTTACTGGCTTGAACAAACATCGATTCATTCCCGCAGCAAGGCACATCTCGCTCGCCTCTGACTGAGCATTAGCCGTAAGGCCAAAAATCGGATGCAAGCGCACAGCTTTTTGCTGCTCTATCTCCCGCATGCGTCGAGTTAACTCGAATCCGTTCATGCGCGGCATATTACAATCGGTAATTGTCAGATCAAATTCTGATTCAGCGTTCATCCACAACTCAAATGCAGCTTCGCCGTCATCACAAGGAACCGCTTCATGCCCTAGAAATTCCAGCTGTCGGCATAGTAACGTTCGATTTGGAGCATGATCCTCTACCACCAAAATTCTAAGTTTCTGGCCGGACTGCAGATTCGCATCTGGCGCATCTTTGTCTTGAATAATCTCGACCAACTCAGCCTCGAATAACAGGGTAAAGCACGACCCCAATCCAGGTTGACTATCAACACTCAACTTCGCTCCCAGTAGGGCAGCCAAACTGGCGCAAATGCTTAAGCCTAAACCGGTTCCTGCTGCACGGTGGGCCTGTGGATCTGCTTGAACAAAAGGTTCGAATACTTCCTTACGTTGTGCCTCATTCAGCCCCTTGCCTGTGTCTGTCACTTGGATCGCGAAACGTGCATAACCTTCAATCTGGGTACCTGGTAGTTCACGTAAGAGCAATTGAACACTGCCCTGCTCAGTGAACTTGATAGCGTTACTAATGAGGTTAGATATCACCTGATTGAGCATAAGCGCATCAATCATCACACCGTTATTCTGAACCTCAGTGACCAATCGGAACTCGATATTTTTTTTGCGTGCATTGGTCGCGAACAAGCGATAAATCGACTGAGTCAGTTCGATCAATTGGGTCGGTCGCGGCGAAGGTGTCATTGCACCTGCCTCGATTTTAGATAAGTCCAGAATATCTCCGATCAACGACAGCAACGACTGGGCAGACTGATGAGCAACTTCGAGACTTTCCTCGATCTCAGCAGCTGTACCACCACGCACGCGCAACAACTCTATCAAGCCAATCAAGGCACTGATTGGAGTACGAATCTCATGACTCATACTAGCCAGAAAAACCGACTTAGAACGATTAGCATTATTGGCGACTTCCTTAGCCTGACGTAACTGCTCTATCAATTGCGAGCGCTCTGTAACATCAAGCCAACCACCAATTACACCAATGTATTGGCCTGTACTGTTCAGATACGGAAGTATCCAGTGGTACACTCGGTACTGCTGTCCGCGCAGTTCGAAATCCATATCGTCAAATGTCGTTTGACCATTCTTAAGTGCATCCATGTAGATTTGATGGTAACGCGCGCTGATCTCAACACCAGCAACGTCGCTCTCCATCAAAGTTCTACCGATTACCGCCTCTCGTGTAATGTTGAAAAAATCCAGGTAAGCACGATTACAGTCCACCAAACGGCCCTCACCGTCTCGCACATAAAGCGCTAGGGGGGCACCATCAATCAGCGTTCTGGTGAACTGCAACTGATCCTCCAACGCCTGCTCTGCTTTCTGACGTTTATTAATTTGGACTCGCAGGTAGTAATTCCAGACTAAGAAAACTAGGCCAAACAGAGTCGCGGCCACGATGACGGTAAAAACTAAATCCTTGTAGGTACTCCAAGAGCTGGCTACTGCTGGAGGCTCATGAACTCGCCAACGATCAGTCATTGCCTTAAACTCGTCAGGACGGACTTTCAGCAGGGCAGAATTTATAATGTCTTTGAGCACTTGATGGCCAGGCCCGACTGCCATAGCGACCCTAGCAGGATGGGTTCCTATGGCTGAAGCGATATGCAAGTCTGCCTGAAAATGGTGGTTGATAAAGTAATCAGCCCCAAATTGAGTATGAACCGAGCCTTCGACTTCTCCTGCCGCTAGCATCTCGAGGCCCTTTGTTGCGTTTTGCGCCGTCACCTGAGTAATGTTGGGGAACTGATTGTGCACCGTGAAAGAAACCGGGCTACCCCACGGCAGAGCAAGACGCAAGCCATTCAACTCTTCCAGACTTTTTATACCAGCCTCATTACGACGCGTTACCACTACAAATGGGCTGATCATATAGGGGCGGGTATATTGATGCGGTTCTAAACGAAAATCTCCGATGCTCAACGCAGCGATTAGATCCACTTTACCTTCTTGTAGACTCTTCACCATATCGCTAACACTATCGCTGCGGACTACTTCAAACTCCAAACCTGTTAAACGCTCGACCAACTTCAACATGTCGGCACTGAGCCCTTTCAGCCGATTTTTGTCATCGAAAAAAGTCAACGGTGCATAAGCATCTGCCACCACGACTTTGAGCTTTGGGTGTTGTGCGATCCATGCCACTTGCTCAGGGGTAAGGTCAAGAGATTTAGGCGCAATCACAAAATTATTACTGAGCGCCCAATTAGAAGTGATCCTAAGCATATCAGCCACCGGAATTGCCGCCAGTGACTTATTTACAGCCTCTAGCAAGTACGGGTACCTTACACTAACCGCAAAATTTATATCGGCAACGCCACCCGCATTAGCATCTGCAGTAATATATAGGCTATTACGATAGTAACTTGACAAAAGAAACTCCGCAGTAACCGCATTGGTACGAACGACATCGACCTGATCATATGCTAAAGCCGCGAGAGCGTTCAGATGATTTACATAAGGTACAAGTTTGCTTCTAGGATGCTGCTCTTGTATACGCTTGATGTGTGAATCAGTCGCCCCGATATAGGCCATACGTTCTACAGCATTGTCGGCACTGGTTGTAATAGGGTCATTGATGCGTCGAATTATCACCTTATGATTCAATAAGTAAGGCTTGCTAGTTTTGAACACCGCGTTGTCGCCGTCGGTGACGTCGTTCAGCGCCAACATATCGACCTCTCCACGTGCCATCGCCTGCAGTGCTTGAGGTCTGTCTTCAAAACGCAGCATTTGCATGCGAACACCTAAGGTATTCTGCAATAGCCCCAACACGTCAGCGGTCACTCCCTCGAAGCTGTTCGGGTCAAAACCAATGTGCATCGGAGGGCGTGCCCCCCCCCAAAAAGCAACACGGATTGTCGACCTACGATCCAGCCAAGCTTGAGTTTTGCTATCGAAAACGACATCGGGAGCGGTTAAGGGCGTGTGCACAAGGAGCTTTACTCCCGTTTCACCAAAGGTGATCTGAGAAACGGAGGACAGCCAAAGCAGGCAAATGGATGTAATCCAACGATTGGCAGATATCTTCTTCAAGGTGCGAAACATCCGTTCAATGGAGCTGGAGGCTCTGTCTAGGCGATCTCTAAAAAGGAGAGCCTGGTCTGCTCTACAGTCTATACCGGCTCGTCCCAATTCAACCAAAAGATCCAGCCACATCCTGCGCTTTTGTACCTGCTATGGTGCCGTGGGGCCATGCAAACAACACTGACAAACTTGCAGCCCAGGCAGAACAAGACCTGTCTCAAATCTGACTTCTTGGTCACCTCCACCCCACCATCGGGTAGACCATAGTGGACAGGACACCTTCAGCGAATGATTTCCTTGAGCACCAGGTTGAGTTAATGTAGCTGCGCGATGAAAAAAAGCGGAGTCTTCTTCGATGATGCCTACCCTGAAGCCAAGCGCTGGAGTGCAATACCGATGAAATGGTCAGTGATGTCACCATTACGAATTATCCTCCTGGATGACCATGCACTGATTCGTGAAGCGTTAAAGATTCGCCTGAATGTGGAGGCGGATTTTAAGGTACTGGGAGCATACGCCAAGAGTAGCGAGCTAATTGACGCCCTGCGGCAGCAGAGCACTGATTTGGTGATACTTGACTACCAGTTAGCTGATGGTGAGCTTGATGGTATCAGACTGATTCAGTTAGTACGTAGTCACTATCCAGATTTGCGCATCTTAATTTTTTCGTCCATGGAAAGACCCTCAACGGTTAACCTAAGCATTCGAGCCGGCGCCAATGGCTTTGTAGGAAAGTCTCAAGAGACCGAAGAGCTCATCAAGGCTATTCGTATGGTAGCGATGGATAGAATGTACCTGGCGCCGAGCATGCTAGCCGAACAAGATAAGCCCCCTGTTCCGCAAGTAACTGACGACAATAACTTCACCACCGACAATGCCTTTCTAAACCATCCCGAGCTATCCCCAAAAGAGCGAGAGGTACTCCGCTGCTGCCTTGAGGGACTTTCCGTAATTCAGGTCGCGACCAAGTTTTCCCGCAGTAGAAAAACCATCAGCGGGCAAAAGCAAGCCGCCTTCAGAAAACTAGGAATCAAAACCGACACTGAGCTTTTTAAGTTACAGGCTCAGCTGAAAGATATTTGACTTAATAACCTTATTGCGTTCGCTTCATTACAAAACCTTATGCAGAAAATATAGAAACCTATTGTCCATTGACATGAGAGAGCGGGCTCCCCTTACAGATATTTCTATAGCATCTTCCTAAATTTTTGAGACAAGTCTTAAATTTTTATCTCACCCCTTAAGGTATTATCAAAAAATTTAAAGCTAAAACACCAAGGCTCTGGAGATGGAAAAAGTGGTTGACAAAAACCCAAAAGCACCAAGCGTCGCACTTCTTGCTCATCCAGCGCTACCGGAATATCAAGTGCTTTGTAGTGCGCAACCACTCACTGCGCTTGGCCAAATCAGCATGACAACATGCAAAATAAACTTCTCACTATAATTTTTAGTGGAGCCCAGAGAGGCCTACCCTGTATACAGACTAGGCAGTCACGCTAAAAATCACCAGTCAAATTTCCAACGCAAGACCTTTTAAATCAATTCAAAATCGTAAGCACGGACAAACAAAAATCCCCTATCAATGATGATAAACAAACTGACAGGTGATAATCTCCGGCGGCTTCCGATCCCAAGGATATTATTATGCGGCGCCTGTTAGCCTTAATATTGATGGTTTTTTCCGGACTAACCCATGCGGTACTTACCCCATTTGATGTCGAACCGCAGTTTCTCTCAGCAGAAAAAGCGTTCAGTTTCACCTCTGAACGTCTGCCCTCTGGAGAAACCCAGCTCTATTGGCAGATAGCTGACGGGTATTACCTCTATCAGCAGCGACTGACCTTCGATGGCCTACCGACTGAGCACAAACCGACGTTCCCTGAGGGCGAGACCCACAGCGATGAGTTTTTCGGTACTCAGCAGGTTTATCGACAAGGGCTGGAGCTCAAGATCCCCGCAGGAGCGACTGGTAAATTCAAGCTGGGCTGGCAGGGCTGTGCTGATGCAGGCTTATGTTATCCGCCGCAATCGCTGACCATCGATCTGGGTGGTAGCCCAGCAGTAAAGCCTGATAGCGAAGCACAAGATCAAGTTTTGGCAAGCGGCCTGCAGGAACGAGCCCTAGGCTGGAGCTTGCTCATTTTCTTTGGCTTGGGTTTGCTCTTGGCATTCGCCCCCTGCTCTCTTCCTATGCTTCCCATACTTGCTGGCTTGGTCGTTGGCAGCGGCGCGAGCCCTCGTCGTGGTTTTGCTCTCGCGGGTAGCTACGTATTTTGTATGGCCCTTGTGTATGCCTCTATGGGCGTGCTCGCCGCTATGCTTGGAGCAAACTTACAAGCACTGTTGCAACAACCCTGGGTTCTGGGCAGTTTTGCAGCGATCTTTGTACTGCTTTCGCTACCAATGTTTGGCTTTTTCGAACTGCAACTACCAAGCTTTGTGCGAGACCGCTTGGAAAACGCAAGCCGGCAGCGCAACGGCGGAAGCTTGGTGGGCGCGGGGGTACTTGGTGCGTTGTCCGGATTGCTGGTCGGCCCGTGCATGACAGCTCCTTTAGCTGGCGCCCTTTTGTACATTGCACAAAGCGGAAATGCTCTGCACGGCGGCCTGGTTCTGTTCGCTATGGGCTTGGGTATTGGCTTACCGCTTTTGCTTTTGGTGACTGTAGGCAATCGTTTCCTGCCCAAACCAGGCGCATGGATGAATCTGCTCAAGGGAGCTTTCGGTTTCCTGTTCCTTGGAACAGCAGTGTACATGCTTCGTCCTGTCCTAGATGAGTCGCTCTGGATCGGGTTGTGGGGCATTCTCTCGCTGGCTTTGGCGTACACACTTTGGCATCAACGCCACCCCCACCACGTATTCGGTATTGCATCGCTGACATTTGGTATTTGGGGCAGCCTGCTGATGGTCGGCGCAGCTATCGGCTCTGATGACGTATGGCGCCCTTTGAAAGTGCTAGGTACGGCCACATCCTCCTTAGAGAACCAGCAATCAGCAGGCCATGAAACATTCCTGAAGCTGAAGTCCCCTACACAGTTGCAGGCTGAACTTGATTCAGCAAAGGCAACTGACCAATGGGTGCTGCTGGATTTTTACGCCGACTGGTGCGTGTCCTGCCGGGTGATGGAGAAGGAAGTATTTGGCTCGAGCGAGGTAATGGAGTCTCTGAAGGATGTGCGCCTGTTGAAACTTGATGTGACTGCCGATAACGCTGATAGCCGCGAACTGTTGACCCGATACAAAGTACCAGGGCCACCAAGCTTCCTATGGATAGGCCCTGATGGAGAAGAGCGTCGCAGCCGACGCATCACTGGACAAGTTGGTGCTGAAGAGTTTCTACAACGCTGGAACCAAACGAAAGAGAGCCTTTAATGCTGACCTTTAACATCGGAAGTTTCGTCATTTCCTTGAGCCACCTGCTGCTTTTCGTGGCTCTACTCACAGCGACCATGATTGGTCGTAGAGTGGCAACACAAGGTAAACAGCGCCTAGACTCGGTTCTGTTCTGGCTGTTTATGCTGGGACTTCTGGTGGCCCGACTGAGCTTTGTGCTGATTTATCGGGAGCAATACGGTGATGACCTGTGGCGAATCGTCGATATACGTGATGGTGGCTTCCACGCGCTATCAGGTTCCATAGCCGTGGTGTTCGTGGCATTACTCTGGGGCTGGAGAAATGCCAATTTACGTCGCCCACTCGCCGCGTCGGTTATCAGCGGCATGCTCCTGTGGGGCCTGGGAACACTATCTTTGAATGTCTACGAGCAAGGTACGCGATTGCCAGAAATTCCGGTACGAACCATCAAAGGAGAAACGGTTGATCTAACCAGTTTTCAGGGACGTCCTTTGGTAATCAACCTATGGGCTACTTGGTGCCCCCCTTGCCGTCGTGAGATGCCAGTGCTGCAAAAGGCTCAAGCGGAGAATCCTCACTTGACGTTTCTCTTTGTGAACCAAGGCGAGGGAGCGGACATAGTTAACAAATTCCTGTCTAGCCAGAGCCTGCGCCTGGACAACATCCTGTTCGATGGTGGCGGGCGCCTGGGTCAAGTGGTGGGCTCAATGGCACTGCCGACAACATTGTTCTACAGTGCTGATGGTCGACTGATAAAAAGCCACCTTGGTGAGTTATCAGACGCGAGCCTGACACACGTACTCAAGCAATTTGAAAACCCTTGACCTGCTCCTCTACACGGCCCCATTCGGGGTCGTGTATCAGCGATAAATATAGCCTCTAGTGTTCACTAGTAGATCTATCAGCTCAAGCCAGATGCTGTCAGTGAATGCGAAAACGCACTTCTTTTTTGCGAGAAATAGGTTCGGCTCTGTCAATCTCCGCCTCGATGTTATCGTGCAGAAGGTCATCTTGAGGATCCACTACAGCCATAAGCTGACTAAGCGTTGACATGTCCGGTAAGGACGTAGAGATGACCTGGACGGTTTTCAGGGTAGAATGGGAGACTTTTTTTGCACTCGCATGCTCGCCTCCATAGATCAGCGCATATCGAACCTGCGGTTTGTTTGTAAGAAGCGAAAGCAAATCAAAATTTTCGCTTTTGGCAATTGAGGCGTTGATCACCAAAAGGTCAATCGGCTCACAACAAGCGTCCACCACGCTAATAACTTCACTCAAGTGTTGCATGGGTGCGACACGATAATATCCCAACTGGTTAAGTGCACGTTCAATTTTTAATCGGTAGAAATGTTGTCCATCGGCTATCAGAAATCTCAGTTCTTTATTTGGCATTTTTCATTCTCACGTTCAAGCTGAACACGATTCCATGCATATACCACCGAGGCTATCTTCGCCAAGACTCTCAAAATGCTGTGCATGGTCAGGGCAAACCACGCCACCCGATAGGGTGGCGGGCTTTCTGATAGGAAGGCCTCAGTAACGGTTGCCAACCAGTGCTGCGCCGTTAGAGACAATCACTTCAACCCGTCGATTGAGTTGCCGTCCATTGGCACTGCCGTTATCAGCAATCGGGTACTCCTCGCCATAACCCTGAGAAAGAATACGCCCCGGATCGACCCCCAATTGCGAAAGCGCTGCAGCAACCGAAGCCGCGCGGCGTTCGGACAAACGTTGATTGAAATCATCGCTCCCCACGTTATCGGTGAAACCCTCCACCCGTAGCTTGCGCTCAGGATTGGCTATTAGAAAACTGGCTAGCTGCTCGAAGCTGACTCGGCTGCCGTATTTAAGGTCTGCTTTCCCCGTGTCAAACAACACGTCCTTGAACGTAATCACCTGGCCACGTTCGGTCTGCTTAGCGTTCATGGCCTGCAATGCCTTGAGCTGCTGGGTACGTACGTCTAACTGTACCTGCGTGGTCTCAACCGCGATATTTTCCAGATCCGCTTGGGCTTTGCGTCCCAGAATCGTTTGTTCAGCAAGTGCGATTTTCTGGTTAGCAAGGTAAGTCAGCTGATCAACCGCCGGATCGAGATGATCCGCGTTAGAAGCTGCATCCGCTTTATTCAGTGCCTGAAAAGCGTCCTTGGTTTCCAATGGCGCCATGGTATTGGATAGCGGATTACTCTGCAGCGCACTAAAGCGCTCGTGAGCCTGTTTCAGTTGACTGTTAATCTCAGGTGCAGCGCAGCCAGCCACCAACAATGCCAGAAGGGAAACCGCCGGCAGTTTGATTGAGTAGTGCATATAGACTTCCTTTATTCAGCGTTACCAGCAGGTGGTGCAAACCCAGTTGAAGGCGCCTGAAGCATTTCCTTTTTAAGTACCTGTATGCCTGCTTGGGACTGCTGCAACTGGTGCTGCCACTTCGCAGCTTGAGCCTTGCGCTCGGCGAGATTGGCATCTACTTCGATCTGCTCGGCCAGGGTGCGCGCTTGAGCGTAATCTCGCTCCCCCATGGCTCGCTCCATCAGGAACATTTTGTCCTGAGCAATCTTCATTTCCATCGGTGCGTACTGTGTGGCATTGGCCGACATTGCTCTCGCGACAGCATTTTGAGAAAGTGCAATCTGATCATTTGGCTCAGGCACGCCCGCACATGCGGCTAAAGCTCCGGTCATTACTAGCAGTAATGTGACCTTTCGGGTACGGACAAAAATAGGCTCATTAGTCATCGAAGGCTCCAGAGCATTTAAACGGATAGAGTCCAGGAGTGAATCCCGAACGACTTAGTATCTGACGCGTGCGCGTCCTTTCAGTAAAATATGGTGACTTCCACCCTCCTTGCTCTGGCTAGCAGAGCAGATGAATTAACGGAGAATGGAAGTGGATCAGCAAGAATCTACTGAGAGCAGATCGAAGGAGGGATCAATTAGAGAAAGAAAGTCCACGAGTTGCGTACGATCAATTTTATGAATCAAGCGTACTTGCTGACTGGGGCTCTGATTGAACGTGCGAGGAAATCGCCGTTGAAGAGCGGAATCATAGATCAATGCATGCCGAAGGCGCGCATTCTCTAGACAAAAATCAAGCGCTTTCACACCTGCTGCGGTTACCAACTCAGCGTTGATTACAACCAAATCAAAACGCTCGAAAGGATCAGGGCTGTAGTGGGTGAGCGTTATCAAGTCGCTGAAACAACTAACAGGTGCGACTCGGTAATAACCAAGACCATTGAGGTCATTTTCAATCATCGAGCGCCGGGAGCATTCCCGATCAGCGACCAGTATTCGCAAAGACTTACCGGACAGTGGTTGATGGGGCATCGTTGAACACTCAAATAGTGACGTTTTCAGCAAGTTACCCAAAGCCCTCTCGTCGCCATACAGGATCTGTCTCAAAATGATAAAGTCAGCGCTCAGCGACCTAACTGCTTATAGAAGGCCGCGAGGGGGAAGTCATTTTCTCTCAACCGACCAATGCGCCAATCAACGTAGCAGACGCCCTATACAGTGGAACGTACCCACGCATCAAAATCTGCGTACTTCGTCGATATGCGGCACTCTGAATGGCGATATCACCGCCCCCATAACTAGCAGCAACAACCGTGGCATCCAACCTACCGGCAGGGTTCTCAATACCGACCTCAACATCCGAGAACGACTCTGTAGGCTGAATGATTCCCTGAGCCAATTTATGGGCAACCGTTCCTGGAATAAGGCAGGCAGCAGCAAGACAGCAACCACCAGATACAGCCATCGAAGCGTGACCTGTCTGTGGTGTGAAATAGCGCACAGCAATGCTTCCTCCCTGCTGTGCCGCACCAACGATGCAGACCTTTGGAATGGTTTCACTTTTTTCAAGATCGGCACGACTCATAAGTTCACCATCGCGGCGATGCAGCCCCATCTTCAAACCGGCCTCAATCCATACATGCCTCAATGCAGCAATAAAAGCAGCATCAGCTTCGAGCTCTGCAACGGGTTCATGACCTGTTTTACCAAAGCTCTTCGCGTCTGCAATCACCATGGGTACCGCCACATCGACGCACGATACTTCATGCCCGGCGATGGTATCGACGACTGTACCTGTTGGTAATAGCGTACCTGTCTTACTGCCCACCGGCGCCTGAAGAAATAAGTCAACACGTGGATAAGCGCCATCGACGCCAGGAATCTCGGAGGTCACAAGCCTGCCATTGGTATCCCGTAGCATGCGCGTGATCGTCACGACCTGAGTGTTGGTATTTCTTATCGAGATCTCTATGTCACCCATCAAGGGCGCCTGGAATAGCCCCGTATCGATGGCCCAGAGTGGCAACGCGGAGGACATATTTCCGCAATTCACGCTCCAGTCGATTTCACCATGTTCACTGGCCAATTGGGCCAGCGTGCTCACCAGTTGGCGTCCGGTTGGTGTTTCTTCAACGCTTGCCAAGAAGACCTTGTTGCTGGTGGCCACACCTCGGCCGAGCCCCGATATCTGGCGATTGCCCTTCTGATGACCAGAAAGTGGAGCGCCCATCAAATGCAACAAAAGCTCTGCGCGCAGGGACTCATCTTTCGGCACCCAATGCTCAGAGATCACCACACCGGTTGAGGTACCGCCTCTCATGTAATGCACCGGTACTTCCACGATGCCTAAGTGATTTTGAATAGGCATCTGGCTTTGCTTGGTATCAGTCATTGGCAACTGAATCGACCCGAACGTTTTAGACACTGGATTAACCAAATTCATCGAATGCCGGGCGCTTCCTAGCGTTCGGCATACTGCAAAGGGATCGCTGGCAACTGACCTAGGCATCGAACTTTTTGACTGCTAACAAAAACCTTCCAAGCTTTTGTATACGAGTTCTAGGCATTACCAGCGATTGCGGGGTGACACTTGCGTTGTCTAAGCGTTTGACGTTAGAAACGTACGCCGTAGCTAAGCCCTACGCTGGTTTGAGCGCTATTGCCAAACGTACTTTGGCCAGTGCGCACAGCCCCTGAAAGGGTCTGATTGCTTCCCAGGTCATGGGAGTATCCGATGGTTACGAATCCTCGCGTTTGATGGCGGTTCAACGCACTGCTGATATCAAAAGCCTCAACCCCTGGGAGATCGGACGTCCCGCGAAGCGCTACGCGATCAGCCTTAAGGTCATGCTCAACGCCTGCCCCAAGGGAAAGAGTACCTCGTTCTGAAACATGGCGCTCGCCGATGAACTCCAGAGTGGCCGTTGTGCGCTTCATCGAAAGCCTGTCGTAGTCGGCATTGAAGTCCGATCCCTTCTCTGTATAAGCGCTACGGCTTGTATCGTAGTAGGTGAGCGTGCCGGTTGGCGTGACAAGCCAATCCTCAATTTGAACGCCATAACCGAGGCTGGCTTGCGCAAAAAACGTCTCTAGAGAAGCGTTCCCGGTCGCTAGCATGACGTTTTCCAAATCACGTCCCCGTGCGACTTTGCCTTTGGCTTGCCCCTTACCAACCGCTATATTGGCCTGCAAACCAGTACCCGCCAAGCCTGTTTCGCTGTAATCAGCCCATACGCTGGCAGCATTATTTGCGCCCATGTCAAAACCGCTGTTGCTCAGGTTTGTTGCACTGATATTGAGTGTCGCACCGACTGTCGTCTTGCCATCAACCCCATAGCCGAGAGTAACTTGGCCGCCGCTACTGTTACGCGATCCGATATCATCAGAAGTTGCGCCTGCATTTGTAACGATACCGTCGAGGCTCAAGCACTTTTGACCTTCTTCAGCCGAGCAACTCGCCCCCATTAACTGATCTGCAACAGATTGCTGCTGGGATACCGCGATTTCAGTGTCATTAGTAAGTGCGGGAAAGGAAACAAGGAGATTATCGAAGTCCTGCATTTTTGTACGCCAAATGAAAGCACGAGTCATTCCATTTTCGGTTTCAGCACTCCCGACTATTATGCTTCCATCCGCTGAAATACCGGTCGCAACACTCCAACCTAAGTTATCAGTCCTCAGGGTTCCGAGATCAAGCATACCATTCCCGTCGTCAATCCAGCGGAAAGCACGCATTGGGCCGTCGTCGGTTTCGGCAGCACCTACAACAGTACCGCCATCTGCAGATATAGCGTTGGGTGTGCTATGCCCCAGGTTATCTGCCCTAAGGGAACCGAGGTCAATCATGCCGGCTCCGTCGTCAGCCCACCGGAATGCTCGACGTGAACCGTCATCGGTATCAGCAGCGCCTATAACACTACTACCATTTGCAGAAACTCCTAGAGCCCAGCTTTCTCCAGAACCATCTGCTTTTAATGCTCCAAGGTCGAGCATACCTTCGCCGTCGTCCACCCACCGGAACGCTCGCATACCTGCAATGTCACTTTGTGCACTCCCGACGATAACACCACCGTCTTCAGAAACAGCTTCGGCAACACTTGATCCAGAACCATCTGCTTTTAGTGTCCCAAGGTCGAGCATGCCCTTGTCATCGTCCCTCCACCGAAACGCACGACCTCCGTCTTCGGACTCGGCAAACCCTACGATAGTGCTGCCATCCGCTGATACCGCATTGGCGAGGCTACTACCGGTGTTGTCTGCCTTAAGAGTTCCGAGGTCGAGCATTCCTTTACCATCATTAATCCATCGGAAAGCGCGTGTGTTGCCCTCATCGTTTTCGGCATTTCCCACGATGGTATTTCCATCTGCGGATACATCGTTAGCGGTGCTCGCCCCTAAGTTATCTGCCCTGAAGGAACCAAGATCTAGCATACCAGTACCATCTTCAACCCAGCGAAATGCTCGAGACATTCCATCATCGGTATCCGCATAGCCAATGATGGTAGTGCCATCTGCAGATACCTTAGCCGCAAAGCTGTTGCCTAAGTTATCGGTTCTTAATGTTCCAAGGTCGAGCATACCGGCACCGTCATCCATCCAACGGAAAGCCCGGCCACTGCCATCATCTGTCATAGACTGACCTACAACGATAGCACCATCAGCAGATACGTCATATGCCCCGCTGACCCCTAAACCGTCTACATTTAAAGAGCCGATATCACAGAGAAAAGGAGCACTTACCGTCGTACCAGGGGAGCCCGACGGGCAGGATAGCTGTTTAGCACTTGCTTGAACGTTACCAGAAAATGCGATGCTGGCACTGATCGTTGTCATTGCGAACATCGTGGGCTTTAGGAAGTGCCGCATATACATTTATCTCACTAGAAGGTAATTTAAAGTCCTAAATCTAGTGACCATATATCTCCGCTGCTATGAGCTTTGTCTCAAAAATCCCCGCTAGAACCAAGAAATAATGAAAAATTATGCTCTATTTTAATCATATCGGCACAATTTTTTATAACTATTTCACTAACAAAAACACACATACCCCCGCAATAGAAATTCAATCAGGCACCAAAACCAGTTTCACTACACTCAGTAAATTAATTGCTATTTCTTTTGACCATTTTCATTACAACAACAAAAAACACTGGAACAAAAACAACCGCTAGCGTTGCGGTGACCATTCCGCCGATCACGCCTGTTCCGATTGCCTGTTGGCTTGCGGAGCTCGCACCGGTAGCCAGCGCCAATGGGACAACCCCAAGAATGAATGCCAAGGAGGTCATAACGATTGGTCGCAAACGTAAGCGTGCCGCTTGCACGGTGGCGTCGATCAGGTCGTGGCCCTCTTCATGGAGTCGCTTGGCAAACTCAATGATAAGAATTGCATTTTTTGCCGACAGACCAATGATCGTCACTAGGCCGACCTTGAAAAACACATCGTTAGGCATATCACGCAGGGTGACTGCTAATACAGCGCCGAGCACACCCAGCGGTACTACGAGCAATACCGACGTCGGTATTGACCAGCTCTCATAGAGCGCAGCCAAACACAGGAACACAATAAGCAGCGACAATCCCAGTAACAGCGGTGCTTGGCTACCGGATATACGTTCTTGCAAAGACAGCCCCGTCCACTCCTGACCAAGACCTGCTGGGCCCTGCGCAACCAAGCGTTCGATTTCTGCCATAGCTTCCCCCGAGCTGTAACCTGGAGCGGGCTCACCAGAAATACTGACAGCCGGATACCCGTTGTAGCGCGTCAGCTGGGTGGGCCCCAACGTCCAATTAGCTTTTACGAAAGCTTCCAGCGGCACCATTTTCCCGCTGTTGTTGCGCACGTGTATTTTTAGTAAATCTTCCACCTGACTGCGATGATCGCCTTCAGCTTGAACCACTACACGTTGCATCCTTCCCTGGTTAGGAAAATCATTGATGTAGGTTGAACCCACGGACGTCGAGAGCACATTGCTGATATCGGCGAAGGAAACGCCCATGGCTTTGGCTCGCCCCCGATCAACAACTAGCTTCACTTGAGGCGCTTCTGCCAGAGCACTTTCACGGACGTTGGTGAGTACCGGACTTTTCTCAGCTGCTTGTAGTAGAGCTGTACGCGCTTGCATCAGAGTCTCATGGCCCAGCCCCCCGCGATCTTGTAAGCGGAACTCGAAGCCACTGGAATTCCCCAGGCCATCCACCGGAGGGGGTAGAACAGAATAGGCTACTGCATCTTTAATTTGACGGAACACATGGCTGGCACGGTCAGCAATGGAGGCAGCTGAGTCATCAGAGCCTCGCTCAGACCAATCCTTGAGTGTGCTGAATGCAAGTGCTGCGTTTTGACCGCTACCGGAAAAACTGAAACCTAAAATGATGGTGCTGTCCGCAACTCCCGGCTCAGTAGCGTTGTGCGCTTCAATTTGCTGCACTACGTCGACAGTACGATTCCTGCTAGCACCGGGCGGCAGCTGAATATCAGTGATGGTATAGCCTTGGTCTTCGACCGGAAGGAACGAAGTAGGCAGCCGATTAAAGCAAATCACTAGACCAACCAGCAGAACGCCATAGATCAGCAAATAACGTCCACTACGCTTTAGCGCATAGATCACCCAACCTTCATAACGGGTAGTCAATCGCTCAAAGCGTCTATTGAACCAACCGAAGAAGCCGGTTTTCTCGTGGTGCTCACCTTTAGCGATAGGTTTAAGCAGCGTGGCACATAAGGCTGGCGTCAGGGTAAGAGCAAGAAACGCTGAGAACAGAATCGAGGTGGCCATCGATAGCGAAAACTGCTGATAGATCACCCCGACCGTGCCTGGCATGAATGCCATCGGGATGAACACCGCTACGAGCACAAGAGTGATACCAACAATCGCACCGGTGATCTGGTGCATGGCCTTGCGTGTCGCCTCGATGGGTGAAAGGCCTTCATTAGCCATGATCCGCTCGACGTTTTCGACCACGACAATAGCATCGTCAACCAAGATACCAATGGCCAGAACCATGCCGAACATCGTCAGCACGTTGATCGAGAACCCCAAAGCCAACAACGTAGCCAATGTGCCCATCAAAGCGACCGGTACCACAAGCGTCGGAATCAAGGTATAGCGGATGTTTTGCAGAAACAGGAACATCACTGCGAACACCAGCACCATCGCTTCAACCAACGTATAAAAGACTTTTGTAATCGAGACTTTGACGAATGGCGAGGTATCAAATGGCAACTGATACTCCACAGCGGGTGGGAAGTAGCGCGACAACTCATCCATCTTTGCCTTGATCAGGCCAGCAGTTTCCAGCGCGTTGGCTCCTGGTGCCAGCTGCACGCTAATGGCTGTTGATGGCTTGCCATTAAGGCGGGTGGAAAACTGGTATTCCTGACTACCAATCTCTACTCGAGCTACATCCTTAATGCGCACGTCTGAGCCGTCTGGGTTGGCCCGCAATACGACGTCAGCAAACTCTTCAGGCGTTGTTAACTGACCTTCCACCAACACGGTCGCCGTAATTTCCTGAGCGTTCGAATTCGGCAGATCACCGATACTACCTGCAGCGACTTGAGCATTCTGCTCGGAAATGGCGGTATTGATATCCGCAGGGGTCAGGTTGAAGCCAATCAGCTTCTGTGGATCTATCCAAATCCGCATGGCCCGTTCTGCCCCGTAGAGTGAGGCCTTGCCGACACCCTCAAGGCGTTTGATTTCGTTCATGACATTACGAGCAAGGTAATCGCTAAGCGTAACGTTATCGAGCGAACCATCTATAGATGTCAGGGTGATAAGCAGCAGGAAACTGGTCGATACCTTCTCGACTTGTAGACCTTGTTGGATGACAGCTTGCGGCAGGCGCGACTCTACGGCCTTGAGCCGATTTTGCACGTCAACCTGCGCCAGATCTGGATCGGTTCCTGGCTTGAAAGTAGCAGTGATGGTGGCACTACCAAGACTGCTTTGCGATTCGAAATAGAGAAGGTGGTGGGCGCCGTTAAGCTCTTCTTCAATCAAACTGACAACGCTTTCGTCGACGATTTTTGCAGACGCACCGGGGTACGAGGCCTGGATCTCGACTTTAGGCGGTGCGACGTTTGGGTACTGCGCCACAGGTAGTTGCGGGATTGCCAGCGCACCAGCCAAGAGGATGAACAGCGCGACCACCCAGGCAAATACCGGGCGTTCGATGAAGAACTGCGGCATAAAGTTTATGTCCGTCCTACTGCCCAATCACCTGGGCATATGATGAGGGAGTATCGTCGACCAGCACTTTTTCGCCGGCACGGGCATGCTGCAGGCCTTCAATGATGATTCGGTCACCTGGCTTGAGACCACCAGTCACAACCCAGCGGTTGTTCACTACTTGACCCAACTGCACAGGCTGTTGAGCAACTCGGTCATCAACACCTAGTAGTAACACTTGCGCTACACCGGCGCTGTTACGCTGAACTGCACGTTGCGGAACACTGATGCCTTGCTGATTGACCGCCTGCTCCAGGCGCACACGTACAAAGCTACCTGGGAGTAGGTCAAGATCCGGGTTGGGAAACTCACTGCGCACAATGACTTGGCCAGTGCCAGGGTCGACACTGATGTCGGAGAACAACAGCTTGCCCGATAGGGGGTAAAGACTGCCATCATCCTGAATTAACGTTGCCCTGACTTGCTCATGTCCAACCTGCTGCATTTGTCCGGTACTGAACGCCTTACGCAATTCGCTGAGTTCCCGGGTAGACTGAGTCAGATCGGCGTGGATTGGATCTAGCTGCTGAATCAGGGCCAATGGCGTACTTTCGTTCTCCCCCACAAGCGCACCCTCGGTGACCAGTGCCCGGCCAATACGACCGGAAATAGGCGCTGTGACAGTCGCGTAACTCAAATTCAGCTTCGCCCTGGCCACCGCTGCCTCACTGGCAGCTACATCAGCGCTAGTCTGGCGTAAGGCGCTGACGGCGTTGTCATATTCCTGATGACTAATGGCCTTGCTCTCGATCAGCTTGGCGTACCGCTTAGCCTGCAGTCTCGCCTGCATGGCGTTGGCTTCCGCTTTGCGCAGGTGAGCCTGAGCACTGTCCAGATCCGCTCTGAAGGGGGCAGGATCAATCCGATAGAGAACTTCGCCTTTTTTTACATCGCTACCTTCAAGAAAAGTGCGCTCGAGCACTACCCCACCGACACGAGCACGTACTTCTGCACTACGCGGCGCATTGATTCGACCACTGAGCTCACTGTGGATCGAGAGTATTTCGGTTTCTACCGTTTCAATACGAACAGTGGCGAGCGGTGTGTTTTCTTGCCCAGAGGGCGCCTCACCACATGCTACGAGCATCAGCGACAAAGCAATTAGAGTAGTTCTAGCGAACAGTTTTTTTGACACGCAATTACCTCAGAAGCGCGCTACGCCTCAATACGTCGCGCGCAATAAAACCCTGAAATGTCAACCTTAAACCCACCAAAACATTTAAGCCTATATGCTAAAAACAACAGCGACAAAAAGCATATCTAGCCAATATTTCAGTACTTATAACTGCTGAGCACTTAACATTTTCTCTCTGCTTTCAGTTCACTTTGCTCCGCGACAGATTTTTCTTCCTTACTCGCTATATCTCGCCCTGCAACCTGCGCTTCTAGCATCTTTTCATATCGTTCCATGACACGATCACCACCACCCTCGGCTTGAGAAACAACTGGCAGCATGAGCAGGATAGCCAACGAGGAGACTCTAACAATAGACATATGCAACCTTAATATATAAGCGGACAGCAAAATTACTGTTAGACAATCTTCCTCCAAATAAATTAAGTGAAAATTAAATCCAGAATTTTTTTCAGAAAAAATTTAGAAACATTTAGTTACACGGACAATAAAGGCATAATCTCTCCCGACATCGAAACTGATCAACTGAAAGAATCCAATATTTATCTTAGCAAACGAGCTATCAGTGGCCTCAGGTCGCATGCGCTTAAGGCTTTCCCACCATGACTCGCCGCGCCTCAGAATCGATAAGTCAACCCCGCACCAAATGCATTAGCCCAATTTTCATACTTAGCGCTGTAACTCTGACCGTGTCCACTGTTGTTCAGGTTAACGGCCTCTTCTTGCAAATAGGAGTAAGCTACATCAATCGTCAGACTATCAGTTGGGCTCCATCCAGCCCCCAAGCTGAAGATCGTACGGTCGCCACTTGGTATTCTCGGAGAGCGATCAGTGTTGTTCACTGGTGATTGGTCAAACGACAACCCTGTACGTAATACCCATTGCTTATTCAGCTTATAAGACGCACCGACTGCATGGGCCCAGGTATCGTGCCAGTTTTGCTTCTCAGTGATTTCACCGAACTGGCCTACTAATGCGCCTGGCACCTCCGAATTCTCGACAGTGATGTCCTTAAGTCGACTCCACCGAGTCCATGTACTGCCGGCATAAAGTGTCCATTGATCGTTCAGCTCATGAGTGACCGAAACGTCGACAGATTCTGGAGTAGTCACATCTAGAGAGGCATCAAATTTCTGACTTTTGCCAAGCCCCGCCAAGGCAAAAAGGCCGTATTCGATCTTGGTATCACCTTCAAGCTTGTAATCAACCTTGGAATGGTAAGTCAGGCCCACCCGCGTGCTATCAGTTAACTTGGCCAGTAAACCAACATTGAAGCCCAAAGCGATGTCGTCACCCTTGATGCGAACGCTACCGTCTGGCGCTGCTTGGGTAAGCGAAAAATCTGACTCCAGAGCACCTTCAATACGGTTGATGGTAGGGCCGAAACCAACAGAAACTCGCTCGTTGAACGCGTAGGAAACGGTGGGCTGAAACGTGACAACTTCAACTCCGCTCTTAGTCCCGAAGTATCTACCAGCAAAACTGTTCTCATAGTCGGTGACTAGGCCAAAAGGGGCATACACCCCAACACCTACCGTCCATTGATCATCGAGTGGTTTGACGTAATACCCCATGGGAATGCCGATGAGAGGAACCATGTCGCCATCGTTTGTGCCGCCGTTAGGGAAATAACTGGCATCACTAATATCGGTATGCGCATTGATCAGCGTGACACCGCCAGTGACCTGCTCGCGCTTGAGCCGTGACATACCTGCCGGGTTACCATAAACAGTGCTTGCATCCTCAGCAGCAGAAGAGCGTCCAGCGAACCCGGTGCCCATACCACTGATACTTTGCTCATTGATGGCAAAACCCGAGGCAAAAATGGAGGTTGATGCCAATGCGATAGCGAGTCCGATTGTACTTTTAAACATGGTTCCACTCATAAGCAACCCTCTATAAAATCAGGCCAAAAGTTACCAAAACATCATCAAGCATGAAGACCTCTAGCTCTCGAACTGAAAGGATCATACGACCACCTGCAACACAGACATCCTCCGCTGCAGGTCTCTTAAGCGAAAACCCCAGGTAACTCGCACCATAGACCTCGCGATCAACGCATAGGTAAACAGGCTTCTCTCTACGCATGAATAAGGGATGCATTCCCTGCCGAATGCCCCCTATTGGCCAAGAAGACTAACGCAAAGCAGAGTCGCGCATCATGAGACTTGTCTCAAAATTGCAAACCGCATATTTCCTCTCAGAAATCGCGACACTCCAACGTGTTAACGTTCACTTAATAAATCTGCGTTTCTATCTTGAGCCATGAACAAAAACATTCTCTACACTTCATCCACTGCCCTTCTAACCCGCTGCAGACTGCTACCCAACCGCTCCCCTCCTGCAAACTAACTAGAGCTCCACGAAAACCCATCCTGTTTTCTGATGCGATCAATATATTTCGCCATGTTTCCTACATGGAAAATAACTTTGGCAGACCAGTTACGGTCACCAATTTCTCAAAAACAATTGAGTAGATAAATCTCGACCACCCTACAGTAGCGTTACACAGAATAAGTACGCTCGGAGCAGATACTGAGGAATTCCCCCAATGGTTCAACTTGATTTCTATGGAACCCTTGTGGCCGCATCGATGGTGCTGTTGCTGGGTCGCGGCCTTGTAGCCCGTGTTGGATTTTTACGCACATACAATATTCCAGAACCTGTGGCGGGCGGCTTGCTTGTGGCCTTGTTACTCCTGGCATTACGTGGCTTTGCGGACATCGAAATCCGATTTGATACGTCGCTCCAAGCGCCGTTAATGTTGGCGTTTTTCGCCACCATTGGACTTAGTGCAGACTTTGCCAGCCTTAAAAAAGGCGGACGAGTGCTTGGCATCTTCCTGCTGGTGGTGACCGGGCTTCTAGTGGTTCAGAACGCGATGGGCATAACGCTGGCGACGGCACTAGGACTTGATCCGTTGATGGGACTGCTGGCTGGCTCCATTACATTGTCAGGCGGTCATGGTACAGGCGCAGCTTGGGGTTCAGTTTTCAGCGAGAAATACGGGCTGACCTCTGCGTCAGAGCTTGCAATTGCCTCAGCAACATTTGGCCTGGTCTTGGGGGGATTGATCGGGGGGCCGGTCGCTCGCTTACTTATCAAGAGGGTGCAAACTCCCGGCGTTGGCCAAGTCGAACAACGATTACCAAAGGGCTTTGAACAGCCAAATCAGCAGCGACAGATCACGGCATTTACCTTCATAGAAACCTTGGCGTTGCTGGCAATCAGCTTGCAGGCGGGTACGTTCCTGAGCAGTTGCATACAAGGTACAGCGTTTGAACTGCCGACATTTGTCTGTGTTTTGTTCGTAGGTGTTGTGCTACGCAATGGGCTTTCAGCCTTAGGCTGGCACAAAGTCTTCGAGCATGAAGTCTCCGTGCTAGGGAATGTGAGCTTGTCACTATTCCTCGCGATAGCGCTGATGTCCCTCAAACTGTGGGATTTGGCAGCACTTGCTTTGCCGATCTTCATTCTTTTAACTGCACAAACCTTGGTCATGGCGCTCTTCGCTGTCTTCGTAACGTTCCGTGTTATGGGGAAAAATTACGATGCTGCCGTATTGGCCGCTGGACACTGTGGATTTGGACTGGGGGCTACACCGACAGCCATCGCCAATATGCAAGCCGTGACGCAACGCTACGGGCCCTCACAGATGGCATTTTTGGTCGTGCCCATGGTCGGTGCTTTCTTTATTGATATCACTAACGCAATCGTCATCAAGCTTTACTTGGCGCTGCCGTTTTTGTGACGTACAGGTTTTTGCCCAAAGATGGCGCTATTTGATCAACTGGTTTCTCAGCGCCAGTCAAAAACGTGCAACCTACAAACGCTCCTTCACCTGAAAATATGAAGGGGCGCGCACATGATGCTTCGGCTGCCTGCCGCGCGGCGGCTTTGGGTGAACAGTTCGTTAACGCGACTGCGCAAAACCAGTCGCTCAACATCTGAGGATCGACGCTTAGCTGACGGAATGATCCTGGGTTCGTGGAATCACTTGAAATTATGGCTCAGCAATAATTATGCCCCAGCGATAATTTTTCGAAGCAGTATCTACTTCCGATTACGCTGAGCATTGCGGTAAGCGTCGCAGTAGCGAGGAGCTCAAGCTATCAGCGCATCAGTATGCGTCCTTGGAGCCACTCCAGACCCTTGCATCAGTTCAATCGCCCTGACGTACCGGCTACTCACCGCCTGCACAACTAAGCACACCGACTTTTTGGGATGTCCATGATGATTAAGGTGCTAATAGGGTCAATCCTCGACGCGCCTCGTGTTGAGACCAGTTGGATCTGGCACATGGCGCGTGTGGCCTTTGCCTTTGCACGCAAACTCAATCAAACTCGCGCCTAGAATAACCATAACCGCATGATTACCAAAGGCATGGTAGTAGCTGATCTTCTCATTCTTATCTGACGGAGCAATGAATTACTATTCGGTAATAAAAAAGGGCCCTGCATAAGGCCCTTTATTTGTACAAAAAGCAACATCACTTTGCGAGCCAAGACTCCACGGTGCTAGAACCGTATTGAGCCTTCCACTCCTTCAGAACTTTATGATTCCCGCCTTTGGTTTCTACGACTTCGCCTGAATGAGGATTTTTATAAACCTTAAGTTGGCGAGGTTTACGAACGCCTGCTTTGGATTCGGTAGCTGGTGCACGATGACCGGCTTGTGGATCAAGCAGATTGATTACATTTCTCAAGCTGTAGCTGTATTCATCAAGCAATGCTCGCAATTTACTCTCAAATTCCATTTCCTTTTTCAGGCCGGAATCGCTTTTCATCGACTCGAGCTCCGCGAGTTGAGCAGCCAGTTGTTGCTCGAGCTTTCGGTATTCAGCCAGACGGGACATATGAACTTCCTTAACGTTATGGCGGCGCGACATGCGCACACCTCATAGTAAGTGATTATTCAGATTTAGTCACCCACCGACCTGAGAATTTGGAAGCAGTCAGTTAAGAACAGGAAAGCTCTAATCTTTGACCAGTCCACCGTTTCTTGAACCTCAACCAAGGATAGCATCAAATATCGCTGACTACTTCAGAGCTTCCTCAGGCGCGCCCATACAGTTGCTTCGATTTTCACATAGCCATAAGCTTTGCAGGTGATGACAAGAGGCGAGTTTGGCATACTGTTTAAAAAAGTCACCGATGCTGACAATCCCGCTTTACGACCCTGCTCAAATAAACTGGAGGGGCATTGTTGCTACTTAACAGTGTCGGCAAGCGTGCAGCTCTCGAATTTAGTGGATTCTGAATAACACAGTTTATAACTGCTTTCACTTTATGCATATCCAGGCACCAGGGCGTCGGCAGAGGTTCAGCGCAACGCTGAAAATCGCCTATTTTTAAGACAATTCCTATAGTCCTTACCTCCACTCATCTCAATACTTGGTTCCGAACCAAGCGTCTGTACTAAGCCCAGGGCATGAGGCTTTTCTTATGGCATGCAGCGACAATGTGGAGTCTGAAGGATGAAAAAATGCCCAGGACATATCTGGCTGTGGGAGGAGGACGAGTACATCGCATTGCGTGAAGCACTAAACAAACATGATCCTCTGGTCTCAATAGCTCAAATGGCTATATTTCTGGGTACTGATGAGGCAACAATCAGCGCCTATTTAACAGGGCGACTCTCACTGGATGCGAATTTTGCGCTCATGCTCGAAGCGCTAACTGGTATTCTTGTGAAAACGTACAGTCCGCGTCTAGCGCAGGAGATCTCGAGATTTAATGGTGCTCGCCCTAAACGCAAAAAAAATGCCACTTCATTTTCCCGTCGACAGCCCCCCGAATCCTATTCCCTCTGACATAGGCGGGTGGCCCGAGACCTCAAAACACCACTTCGAATTTTCGGCGGGATGCCGGCTGTCGCACTCCCCCAACTGTAGATTTCCTGCGAGCCCTTTTAGGATCAGGTCACCTCTCAAATAGCAGGGGACTGATCATGGGCGTGTAGAGTTACCTGAAATTATGGCTCAACAATATTTATGTCCCAGTGATAATTTTGCTAAACAGCAGTTTCCGATTTGGCTGAACGCTGCGGTGATCGTGGCGATAGACAGTACCTTAGACTATCAGCACGACTCAGTGTATGGCCTTGGAGCCAAGCGCCTTGCGTGTCATCGGGCATCCGTTCAGCCTGGTCAGTGGTTAAGCAATAAGCCGACCTGCAACAGGTGACTTAGTATGCGCATGATAGCCTAGGCACAGACATCGCAGTTCTGAGAATCCACCTTGAGCACAACCAACGTACCCAACGATTTCAACGCACTGATTAGCGCACCAAAATTTTCAGACGACCCGAATGGACGGTGTCAAATGAAGCGGTGGCAGCTCATCGCTGAGGACATCTACAAAAGCACTTCTATCGAAGCGTTGCTTGAAGCCAGGGGCAAAGCTGAAGGCTACATCCATGGTTTGGTAGACGCTGGGCATCTATCGACGAAAGACACCGACCGTGACTATCTCATTTTGAGTATTGTTCAAAGGCGGCGTGAGTTTCTGCAGAAATTGCTGAACGATTACGGATACTGCACGAATCGTGGCTTTTGAAAACATCCAGTAGCTGCAGATCAAAGGAGATAGGTAGCGGTAATGCTCCTCACCGCAGCTTTGACGCATCGAATGAGGCTCTAAGAGCGCTATCGCAATCGTTTTTTTGAAGTCTGGTGGAGCATTCATACCGTCAATTGGAAGCGATCGGCGGACTTAAGAAGCTTGAGAAAGCTAGCTCTGCCAAGCTCTCGCTTGAAGCTAGCGACGACGTAATTACCGTCTTGGGTTTCGAGCAGCCAAAACCGGCCTTCCTTTCGAGCCAACTGAATCTTACCGGTGCGGAGGATAGAGCCGTCTGCTTTGTGGTACGCATCGTCACGCTCGGAATGGTCGAAAGAACCCCCTAAGCATGTGTCATCGACGAACACTGCATCACTGATGAACGCGGTAATCGGTACCGTGTACTTGTGAAGGCTTGCTTGCACCAAACGACCCAGTTGAAAGTCGCTCACCTCTTTACTATGAAACTCAACTGTAATTACTTCTGGCATCTGGCCGAGACTCCACAACGATTAAAAAACTGTTTTTGTATCAGTGCAGTGCCTTTGAGCACCCACGAGCGCCATCACCTGCCCAGTCACAAACCACGTAAAGGCTATTCAGTGTCTGCACCACCAGATATCCTTGAATCTTTTGGGAGGTCATGATGACGGAGGTTCGAATCGGCTCACCATCATCGAAGCGTTTCTCTCGATCACCAAAAACTACACCTCTCAAAAAGCGCTCTCCTGGCCCATACTCGACGGAAGATAAGTAACCAGTAATCTCGAGACCCACCTCGGCCTGCATCGCTTTGGTAACGCTCGTGGGAATAGCGGACGGAGGTGTAACGACGGGTTTGTGTGTGGAGAGCGGTGCGCTGCGTTTGACCATTTGAAACCTCTTGTATTGATGACGCCTATCTCGCATTAATTTTTCGCAGTCGAGTACGTCGACGCCATCGATCGCAAGTTGCGTGCGCGAAAGCCTGGACGCCTCGACTCATCTCATCAGACTTCGACCACAAGATCCGGCACGAACCCAGTACGCTCGCCTGGATAGCCTCGCGGATTCGAAATGACCCGGCAGCCCGAGACGATGGTGTCGACGGCATGATGGGTGTGGCCAAAAATCCACATATCAGCTTGAGCTACTAAGTCATGCCATTGGTTGAAATAAGCCGCCCCTAGGTGACCTTCGTGGCCATCACCCGCGACATCCTGGATCGGACAGTGATGAGTGATCACCACTGTTTTGCCGTCAAATTCCTTGGCTAATTCAGTCGCCAAGAATTCACGAGTGCTGATGTTTCGCGCGATTAGATCGACAGGACGAAGCTTGCTGTATCCCTCACCGATGCGGATGCGCTTGAAGTCGTTCATCCACTCGACACTCACTCTCATCGCCGCGTTGTAGTCCCCAGTCGCAGTGAAATCTGTCCACGCTGTTGCTACCAAAAATCTGGTGCCGCTGATGATGAGACTTTGATTGTCCAGGACGTGCACATGCTCTGCGGCAGCCTCTCGCATCTTGGTCAGCGTTCGATCAAGATGGCCTTTGTAGTACTCATGGTTGCCACAGGCATAGATCACCGGACAGCTGAAGGTCTCATTGGCCCACCCCACCCCGCGACTCCTTACCGAGATGTCGCCGGCCAGCACGACCAGATCGGCATCTGTCGCGGGGGGGTGAAAGTCGACGAACTCCAGATGCAAGTCGGAGTAAATCAAAAGCTTCATTGGATCGGGAGTTCCATGTTGTGCGCCGTGTCGCCCTCCAGCATCTCCAAGGTAGCGGGGGACTGGATACGAAGTGTTTACTTAAAGGTCATACTGAAAGGGTGAGAACGCGTTGCGGTGTCTATCGCTCACCAGATCTCGGTTGTTCGGCTTTAGCCGGCTACGGGAGGAAGATTTGAATTACTCATGCTCACCTCAGGCTCGACTCAATTCGTCTTCATCTGCGATTCACTCATCATCTAATTTCAGACGTTCAATTAGCTCCGCACGGAGCTCGTCGAGGCAAACTTGACCATCAACATAGCGCTGCAGTTCTGCTAGGTGCTCAGCAGTAAGCTGTCCTCCCTCGAGTGCCTGACAGCCGATTTCTACGGCAACAGCTATGCGACGTCGCTCACGTTCATGCTCATCGATTTGCAAGATCCACCTCCCACCACTTAGCCAAAGCCTCCGCAGAGCAGGAAGCCTGGGTTTGAAGCGCTTACTTGAAAGCTTTGCTGAAACGCCACTTGTGCATCAATCACGATGCTCGCAGTTACAGTACCCGACTACTTTGAGATGACTCGCGGCTTTTCGATCACGCCGGTGAGCTGTCTGCAATCAAATCTAATCAAAACGTGCTCCTGCAAATTTAAAGCGCGCTACCAAACCCACCGCCAAACAGCAGCGTGCATCGATGTGCTAAATAAGCTAGATGTGAAGTATTGCAGCGTCCTTCATCTTCCTCAGTGTTTGATCAATGTGGCCATCGTAATACTCGTGATTTCCACACACGTAGATCACGGGGCACTGAAATGTTTCGTTCGGCCATTTCACTCCACGCGACTTCAGATCGATGTCGCCGGCAAGGATGACTACGTCTGCATCGATCGAGGCTGGTTCGAACAGGGAGAACTCCTTGTGCAAATCTGAGTAGATGTGAAGCTTCATGAAAGTCGCCGTGCTGTACCGTGCTCCGCGCATTCCTGAACTGGTTGCTTCGTATTGTCGTAGATCGTTCGAGTGCCTGTGAGTGAACCGACTTCCATGCCACCTTGAGCACTGTTGTATACCGCTCCGCTTGCAACCTTGTGAATCAAGACGCACTCACCGTTTTGATCGTATCCGATGACCAGACTGACTAGCTTCTCCATACGCTCTGAAGAGCCCCCGTTCAACCAAGGTGCGGTCACGACCTGAATCTCTTCAACCAAGCAAGTTGGGCTCTGCTCCGCCAGTAGGTCGGACAGTAAGGACGTATCCGTTGGCATAAACTTCTTAGTGCGGTGCTTGGTTCCTTCATTGAAGCGAACGGTGACGTAATACCAAGGATCCATTGACTCAAGCTCCACCATTCGCCAAGCAGTACGCCCAGGCCCAGGGAAGCCTGGTCGGCCGACTAAACAAGATTCATGTGAAATAAACATGCCACGTTTCCCTTTCTATCCGATGCAGTGATTGACCTCGAGTCGTTCCACTGACGATCTTTCATGCCTTGGCTTCCCGTCGATTCCAATTAAGCCACCTCCTCTGGATCGAAGCTCCGAGGCTGCTTGGATTTCTTCCAATTCCAACCTGAAAACCCCTGTCAATACATGTGATATGTTCGCAACTAATCCTGCTAAAGCCGCTTACGAACTGCCTGAAAAACCCTGGAACCGCAAAGCAACGCGCAATAGTTCAGAGGAGCTACACCTGATAATTCCGATACTACCACCATTTTGGGTTTATCGAAACGACAGCGTTATGGCTCTATCCTCGCTTTTAGGACAGATCATGTCGCTCAAGAAAGAAATTGCCGGGGCGATCAGAGCAATCCGGACTATTCGAGGCGTCGACTACGGGGATTTGGCAGATGTCATCGCAAAATCCAGTATCGGCAACCTTGAGCAAGGAAGGCACAGCATCACACTTGAAAAGCTGATTGAGCTTTCAAACTCACTTGAGTTCGATACTGTCGCCCTGCTGACCCTCTGCGTCGCGATCCAGAACGGTGAACCTACTGACACCACCCTAAAGCGAGCACGTGCTCAGTTGGACTCATTCAGAGCTGAGGGAGGGGAGGAGCTTTTCAGAAGCCAGTTTGTGGGCAAAGACCTTAAGAAGCGGTCTCCAGGTAAACCTGGCAATACCAAGAATGCTGAGGCAGTGAGGGAGCTTAAGGCTTCAGGATTAAGCCAAGCGGAAGCAGCGGAGAAACTTGGGTTAGCTAGGTCGACAGTGCACCGATATTGGCAGGTTTGACTGCCTCACATTTCCACTCGTGTGAAGAACCTTGAGCAGCGTCTGGGGCCGCGCTTTTTAACCGACAGGGCGGGAAGACAAGATGTTGAGTAGTGCCCGGTTGTATCCCATATCGGCGCGCAGTATGAGTTCTCAGCTTTTCACGGCTTCGGATGTCGTGCCACTGAGTGGCACCTGAGGTCATAGAAGGTGTCAGGAGGATATCTACACGTGCAAACGGAGTGGACACCTATTCAAAAAGCCTTTGATTGACTTTAGGTACCGCCCCTCGTCTCACGCGCTTATCGAGCAGCTAGCTACGGCATACGCTCTGGCGCTCACTAAGGTGGTCTGTTGCGTACGATGCGGAGCGCCATCCAAGACAAAATGTAAACCTCGGAAGCCCTGGATTACTGGCTCTCTAGGCGTTTTACACTCAGCGCGGATGAGCTAGGACGTTCACATTACGAATGGAGGTTTACATTTGGGGGGTGAAAACCACCTGAACAGAGGGGGTTTACTTTTTCTGTAGAGTCGGTGCTATCATGGATGCGTCGGGTGAACGCTAGGCAGCTAGAAACTCCTCAGATACAGCGGATGCCCCAAAATTACCGCTGTTCTGTCCCAACCCTCTGGGACGTTTACATTTCCCCGCCTTAAAAAATAGCGCCGTGGTAAAACGGTCGCACAACACCACCGCGCCACGGGCCAGGGCCGGGCGAATGACTTCGGCCAGGTGCTGGGCACGGGCGGCAAACACCAGCAGCAGCTCGGTGTCGGCATCCATCTTCTCTTCACTGGGGGCCAGCAGCAGTTCGCGGATTCGCTCGGCCAGTGGCGTGCCGCCCGGCTCGCGGGTCAGCACGACATCCAGGCCGGCGCCGCGCAGGTGCTCGGCGAGGTACTCGCGATTGGTGCTTTTGCCCGCGCCTTCAGGGCCTTCCAGGGTGATAAACAAGCCGCTCACAGGCAGTCCTTACAGTGGGTCATTGCGGGGAGGCCGCGTCGCTGGCCGGCGCCGCTTGCTCGGTCGCCGGCTCAGGGCTGACATCCGGCGATTGCGGCGCCGGCGGCTGGGCCTCGGGTTCAGGTTCGGTAACCGGGGCCGGGCTCGAACGGTAGTCGGCACGGCGCTTGATCTGGTACTCGCGCACGGCCGAATTGTGCGCATCGAGGTCATCGGAGAACACATGGCTGCCATCGCCACGCGCCACGAAATACAGGCTGCTGCCCGGCGTCGGGTTCAACGCGGCATGAATGGCTTCGCGGCCAACCATGGCAATCGGCGTCGGCGGCAGGCCGGCGTTGGTGTAGGTGTTATACGGCGTCGGCTCGCGCAGGTCGGCGCGGGTGATCTTGCCGTTGTAGCGTTCGCCCATACCGTAGATCACCGTCGGGTCGGTCTGCAGCAGCATGCCGATGCGCATGCGCCGCACGAACACCCCGGCAATTTGCCCGCGCTCTTGCGGTACGCCGGTTTCCTTCTCGACCAGCGACGCCATGATCAGCGCCTGGTACGGATCGCGATACGGCACATCGCTGGAGCGCTCAGCCCATTCCTTGGCCAGCACTTCTTCCAGGCGCGCGTAGGCCTGCTGGAGGAACTCGACATCGCTCATGCCACGCACGAAGCGATAGGTATCGGGGAAGAACCGACCTTCAGGGAACACCCCCGGATGGCCGAGCTTGTCCATGACCTCGGCATCACTCAGGCCGTCGATGGTTTTCTTGATCTTCTCGTGCCTGGCCAGCGCCGCACGCACCTGGCGGAAGTTCCAGCCCTCGACCAGCGTCAGGGTGTACTGCACCACATCACCGCGACGCCAGACCTCGAACAGCTCGCGCACGGTCATGCCCGGGGTCATGCGGTACTCGCCGGTATGCAGCGGCACGCCAGCCATGTTGAAGCGCCAGTACAGGCGTAGCCAGAAGGCGTCTTCCAGCACCCCGTCGTTCTGCATGCGGTAGAACATGCGGTTGGGGGTGGTACCGGTGGGCACGTCGAGCAACTGCTCCTGGGACACGTGCAGGGTCTGCTCCAGCGCCGATTTTACCTTCCAGGCCGAATAGCCCAGCGTCAGGCCGGCCAGGATCAAGCCGATCTCCAGCAGCACCAAGAATTTACGTCTCACAAATCAGGCATCCAGTAGCGTACGGGCAATGGCCTGCAGTTTACGGGTGAGCGGCCCCGGCGGCCAGTTCAGCGATGTAAAAGCCTGTACCGGCCAGATGCCATAGACGCTGTTGCAGACAAACACTTCGTCAGCTTGCTGCAGGTCCTGCAGGCTCAGGTCGGTAATCTGCACAGCGATTGCGGCGTCCCTGGCGTGATCGAGCAAGGCTGCGCGCATGACCCCGGCCACGCCGCAGCGGCTCAGGTCGGCAGTCTGCAGTTGGCCGTCGCGCACCAGGAACAGGTTGCTGTACACCCCCTCGATGATGCGCCCGGAAACATCGCGCATCAAACCTTCGGCGTGCGCGGCATCCTGCCACTCGGCACGGGCCAGCACCTGCTCGAGGCGATTGAGGTGTTTCAAGCCTGCCAGCAAGGGTTGCTCGGCCAGACGGGTCTGGCAATCGAACAAGCGAACGCCCTGTTCGGCATGCCCTGCGGGATAGGTGGGCAAGGGATTGCCCTGGAGAATTCGTCGTGGCGCCACGCCAGCGGCCGGCGCGTAGCCGCGCTGGCTGTCGCCGCGGGTAACAATGAGCTTGAGCACGCCGTCACCCAGCAAGCTGGCATAACGGCATAGCTCGTCGCGAATCAGGCCGTGATCGGCGCTGATCGCCAGGCGCTGGCAACCCAGCGCCAGGCGCTCGAGGTGGTACTCGAGCAACGATGGCCGACCTGCGCGCACGGCGATGGTCTCGAACAGACCATCGCCATAGGCCAGCCCCCGGCTTTGCAGGGTTAGTGCATCTGCCGGCAGGCCATCGACCCAGCTGTGCATCAGCCGGCGAACCGGCGGAACACCAGCGAGCCGTTGGTGCCACCAAAACCGAAGGAGTTGGACAGCACCACCTCGATCGGCATGTTGCGCGCCTGGTGCGGCACGAAGTCGAGGTCGCAACCTTCGCTCGGCTCGTCCAGGTTGATGGTCGGTGGCGCCACCTGGCTGTTGATCGACAGCACGCTGAAGATCGCCTCGACGGCACCGGCAGCGCCAAGCAGGTGCCCGGTCATCGACTTGGTCGAGCTGACGGCCAGCTTGTAGGCGTGATCGCCAAACACCGACTTGATCGCCGAGCTTTCTGCCAGGTCGCCGGCCGGCGTCGAGGTGCCGTGGGCGTTGATGTAATCGACTTCGCCGGGGTTCAGGCCGGCATCGCGCAGGGCGTTGGCCATGCAGCGCGCGGCACCGCTGCCATCTTCTGGCGGCGAGGTCATGTGGTAGGCATCGCCACTCATGCCAAAGCCTACCAGCTCGGCATAGATGGTCGCGCCGCGGGCCTTGGCGTGCTCGAGTTCTTCGAGTACCAGCGCACCGGCACCGTCGGCGAGGACGAAGCCATCACGGCCCTTGTCCCACGGACGGCTGGCGCGGGTCGGGTCGTCGTTGCGGGTCGACAGCGCCCGCGACGCACCGAAACCACCCATGCCCAGGCCACAGGCGGCCATTTCCGCACCGCCGGCGATCATCACGTCGGCTTCACCGAAGGCGATGTTGCGCGCAGCCATGCCGATACAGTGGGTACCGGTGGTGCAGGCGGTGGAAATAGCGTAGTTAGGCCCCTGTACACCCAGGTGGATCGACAGGAAACCGGAAATCATGTTGATGATCGAACCCGGCACGAAGAACGGCGAAATACGCCGCGGGCCCTGGTCATGCAAGGTCCGGCTGGTTTCTTCGATGTTGGTCAGGCCACCGATACCCGAGCCCATGGCCACGCCAATGCGCTCGCGGTTGGCATCGGTCACTTCCAGGCCGGCGTTACGCACTGCCTGAAAACCGGCTGCCAGGCCGTACTGAATGAACAGATCGAGCTTGCGGGCTTCCTTGACCGACAGGTACTGCTCGACTTCAAAGCCCTTTACCGAGCCGCCAAAACGGGTGGAGTAGGCAGACAGGTCAGTATGCTCGATCAGACCTATGCCACTGCGGCCAGCCAGAATGCCCTGCCAACTGCTCGGCACATCCGTACCCAGTGGCGACAGCATACCCATACCGGTGACCACGACGCGTCTACGCGACACAGCACTCTCCTTATTCAATTGACTACATCTCTTGTAAAGAAAAAACCGCACGCCGGCGAAGGCAGTGCGGTTTTTCCATGACAAGAAGCGACGACTACAACGTCTTAGGCCTGGTGGCTGGTGACGTAG
This sequence comes from Pseudomonas sp. NPDC087612, assembly GCF_044743505.1. Classification (NCBI taxonomy): domain Bacteria; kingdom Pseudomonadati; phylum Pseudomonadota; class Gammaproteobacteria; order Pseudomonadales; family Pseudomonadaceae; genus Pseudomonas; species Pseudomonas sp. NPDC087612. The sequence goes on along the minus strand of NZ_JBIUWO010000019.1, from coordinate 11,379 downwards.
TCGATAGCAGCTTGAACAGTAGTGATCTTCTCGGCTTCTTCGTCAGGGATTTCGGTCTCGAATTCCTCTTCCAGAGCCATCACCAGCTCAACGGTGTCAAGGGAATCGGCACCCAGATCTTCGACGAAGGAAGCAGTGTTCACTACTTCTTCTTCTTTAACGCCCAGTTGCTCGGCGACGATTTTCTTGACGCGTTCTTCGATGGTGCTCATACCTTGTTTTCACTCCTAATGGACATATGTCAGGCAGCTGGCCGGTGTGTAAGTGTATAGAAAGACGTCTGCTTTTCAAGCGCAACACGCCTTGCAAGACCACACCTGCCAACCGACTAGAATCTGGTTGCAGCTTTATAACGGATTTTAGACAGCTCGTATGACATTTTTTTGATGCAATCCGTCACATTCAATTTTACATGTACATGCCGCCGTTGACCGGAATGGTCGCGCCGGTGACATAACCTGCACCTTCGGAGGCCAGGAAAGCCACCACATTGGCGATCTCCTGAGCCTGGCCCAGACGCCCCAGGGGGATCTGGGTCTGCAGCGCTTCACGCTGAGCTTCAGGCAGCTCGCGCGTCATGTCGGTGTCGATGAAGCCCGGGGTCACCGAGTTGACGGTGATCGCGCGGGAGCCGACTTCACGCGCCAGGGCGCGGCTGAAGCCTTCCAGGCCGGCCTTGGCGGCAGCGTAGTTGACCTGGCCGACGTTACCCATGGCACCGACCACCGAGCCGATGCTGATGATACGACCCCAGCGCGCCTTGGTCATGCCGCGCAGCACGCCCTTGGACAGACGGTAGAGGCTGTTCAGGTTGGTGTCGATGACGTCGAACCACTCGTCGTCCTTCATGCGCAGCATGAGGTTGTCGCGGGTGATGCCGGCGTTGTTGACCAGAATGGTCGGCGCACCGAACTGCTCCTGGATCTTGGCCAGGGTAGCGGTGACCGACTCGTCGCTGGTCACGTTCAGCTCAAGGCCAGTGCCGGTGATGCCGTGCTCCTTGAGGGTCGCGGCGATACGCTCGGCGCCCGAAGCGGAGGTGGCGGTACCGATCACGGTAGCGCCCAGACGGCCCAGCTCCAGGGCGATAGCCTGGCCGATACCACGGCTGGCGCCGGTAACCAGGGCAACTTTACCTTGCAGGCTCATGCAAGTTTCTCCTAAATCAGGCCAGCGCCGCACGAGTGGCGGCGACAGCATCTGGGGTATTGAGGTTGTAGGTGGTCACGCCATCGGCGCAACGCTTGTTCAGACCGGCCAGAACCTTGCCCGGGCCGCATTCGACCAGGTTGACCGCACCCTTGGCGGCCAGGGTCTGCACGCACTCGACCCAACGCACTGGCTTGTACAGCTGCTCCAGCAGATCGCGCTTGAGGGTGTCGAGGTCCGCGGCAACGGCAGCGCTGACGTTTTGCACCAGCGGGATTTGCGGGGCCTGCCAGTCGATGGCATTGACCGACTCGGCAAAGCGCTCGGCTGCCGGGCGCATCAGCTCACAGTGCGACGGCACGCTGACCGGCAGTGGCAGTGCGCGCTTGGCGCCAGCAGCCTTACAGGCTTCCATGGCACGCTCAACGGCGGCCTTGGCACCGGCGATGACTACCTGTCCTGGCGAGTTGAAGTTCACCGCGCTGACCACTTCGCCCTGGGCTGCTTTTGCGCAGATATCCACGACAGCGGCATCGTCCAGACCCAGGATTGCCGCCATGGCGCCCTGCCCGGCCGGTACGGCCTCTTGCATGAGCTCGCCGCGGCGCTTGACCAGTTTAACGGCGTCACCCAGGCTCAGGCTGCCGGCGGCGACCAGGGCGCTGTACTCACCCAGGCTGTGACCGGAAACGAACGCCGGACGCGCGCCGCCCTCAGCCAGCCACAGGCGCCACAAGGCGATCGAGGCGGTAAGGATGGCCGGCTGGGTTTTGTCGGTTTGGTTGAGTTGCTCTTCCGGACCGTTCTGGGTCAGCGCCCAGAGGTCATAGCCCAGAGCCTCGGAGGCCTCACGGAAGGTATCAATGACCAGCGGATGCTGGCCGCCCAGCTCGGCGAGCATGCCGAGGGACTGCGAACCTTGACCGGGAAAGACGAATGCGAGGGATGCAGACATTGAACAAGCCCCTAGTGATCTTGTCGTCGGAAATAAAGCGCCCAGCATCAGGCTGAGCACAAGAAACTGAAGAGTTGGATGGCAACGAGGACCAAGCGGTCACATTTAACCACTTCCTGAGGCATATGCCTAAAGCAACAGGTCTTCCAGGCGCCCGTGCAAACGTTGCGGCAGGTTCTCCTGGATCTCGATCAAAGCGCGCTGGATGGCGCTCTGCAAGCCCTGCACCCCGGCAGAGCCATGGCTCTTGATGACAATACCCTGCAGGCCGAGAAAGCTTGCGCCATTATGTCGCGCCGGCGCCAGGTCAGCCTGCAGGCGGCGCAGCAGCGGCATGGCCACGGCGCCGGCCAGGCGCGCGCCGAGCCCGCCCTTGAACAACGCCTCGATGCGCGAGCCGATCATGGTCGCCAGGCCCTCGCTGGACTTGAGCAGGATATTGCCGACAAAACCGTCGCACACCACCACATCCGCCTCGCCACGGTACAAGCCGTCACCTTCGACGAAACCGATGTAGTTCAGGCCGCGGGCGTTCTGCAGCAGGCTGGCCGCAAGCTTGACCTGCTGGTTGCCCTTGATGTCTTCAGTGCCAACATTGAGCAAGGCTACGCGCGGGCGCGAGATACCCAGGGCCTGGGCGGCCACCGAGCCCATCACGGCAAACTGATAGAGGTTTTCTGCACTGCAGTCGACATTGGCGCCCAGGTCGAGCAGCTGGCAATAGCCGGTCTGGGTGGGAATGGCGGCAACCATGGCCGGGCGATCGATACCGGGCAGGGTTTTCAGCACATAGCGCGAAAGCGCCATCAGCGCACCGGTGTTGCCGGCACTGACGCAGGCTTGAACCTTGCCATCACGCAATAATTCGAGGGCCACGCGCATGGACGAATCGGGCTTGCTGCGCAGCGCCTGTGACGGCCGCTCGTCCATGCCGATCACTTCGCTGGCGGCCACGATCTGCAGGCGCGCGCGATCCGCTGCCGACTGGCCAGCGATCAGATCTTCAAGGAGGGAGGGTTGACCGACAAGGGTCAGGTGCAGCGAGGGGGTAGCCGACAGGCAAGCAATACTCGCCTGAACAATGCTGCGGGGACCGAAGTCCCCGCCCATTGCGTCAATCGCGATGATCTGAGCGGACAAGGATTACTCGTCAGCGCCCTTGTCGATCACTTTACGACCACGGTATACGCCTTCTGGCGATACGTGGTGACGCAGGTGCACTTCACCAGTGGTTTTCTCTACGGACAGAGCGTTTTCCGAGAGGGCGTCGTGCGAACGGCGCATGTCACGGGCAGAGCGGGATTTTTTGTTCTGCTGAACAGCCATAATTGATTAACTCCTAAACGTTTGGGTCACGCTTTAACTGCGCCAATACACTGAACGGGTTGGACCGTGTTACCTCGTCCTTGCTCGGTTCGGGCTCATCGGCGCCCGCCGGCTGCTGGCATTCTTCCGGATGATGAGCAGGCACGATAGGCAAGGCGAGCAGAAGCTCTTCCTCGACCAAGGCCTGCAGATCCAAAGGATCTTCGCCCAGTTCCAGCACGTCATAACCTTTCGGCAACGACTGGGTATTCGCACCCTCCTTCACCACGGCGTAAGTACATTCGCTGTGGATCGGCAGGGTGACCAGCTCAAGACAACGCTGGCAAACCATCTTGACCTCGACGCGCAGGTCGGTGTGGATAACCACAGCTTTCTGCTCGTCGCGCTCAAAATCGAATTTAGCCTGCACCGTACCGACAGTGTCGGAAAGCGGGTCGCAGAGTCTCTCCAAATCGGCGAGCTGCAGTGTTCCTTCGAGGGAAACACCACGATCGGCCAATTTGCGCGGGTCAACGTGAGGTGGAATCGGGTCATTCAACATAGGCGCAGCATTCTAGGGATGACCCCCGCCCCTGTCAAAGGAAATTCGGCTCCGTTCAGCATGTTAGAATCGTTTCACCTGTTCAGGAGTCTATCATGCTGCCTTTATTACTGGCTTCCAGCTCACCCTATCGGCGCGAACTGCTCGAACGCCTGCGCCTGCCATTCAGCTGGGCCTCGCCGGATATCGACGAACATCGGCTGGACGAAGAGCCCGCCCTTGAGCTGGTCAAGCGCCTGGCCCGGGAGAAAGCCCAGGCCCTGGCCGGCAGCCATCCCGGGCAACTGATCATCGGCTCCGACCAGGTCGCGGTGCTCGGCGAGCAGATCCTCGGCAAGCCGCACACCTTCGAGCGCGCCTGTGAGCAACTGCTGGCAGCCAGCGGCAACCATGTGACCTTTCTCACCGGCCTGGCGCTGCTCAACAGCGCCACCGGCCACTGCCAGGTCGACTGCGTGCCGTTCACGGTAAACATGCGCGAACTGGACCTGCCACGCATCGAGCGCTACCTGCGCGCCGAACAGCCCTACGACTGCGCCGGCAGCTTCAAGGCCGAAGGCCTGGGCGTCAGCCTGTTCCAGAGCACCCACGGCGTGGATGCCACCAGCCTGATCGGCCTGCCACTGATCCGCCTGGTAGACATGCTGCAGGCCGAAGGCGTCAGCCTGCCCTGACGCGCACAAAAAAGCCGACCTCGATGGTCGGCTTTTTCAATGCATCAGGCAATCAACGCAGCGATGGCCCCTGAAAGCCCATCCACATCGCCAAGTGCTCGGCCACACTGGCCCCCAGGCGCTTGGAGAAGCGATCGAACGGCGACTCCTCGACGGTGAAGTCAACCAGCTCCTTCTCCCCTACCACCTCGCGCGCCACGTAACCGGCGCTGCCCAGGCCATCCACCAGGCCCAGGGCCAGGGCTTGCTCGCCCGACCAGATCAGACCACTGAACAGCTCAGGGTGCTCCTTGTCCTTGAGGCGCTCGCCACGACCCTGCTTGACACTGGCAATGAACTGCTTGTGGGTGGTTTCCAGCACGCCCTGCCAGAACGCCGTCTCTTCAGGCTTTTGCGGCTGGAACGGATCAAGGAAGGCCTTGTGCTCACCCGCGGTATAGGTACGACGCTCGACGCCGAGCTTTTCCATGGTGCCGACAAAACCGTAACCGGCCGCCGTTACACCGATGGAGCCCACCAGACTGGCCTTGTCGGCGTAGATCTGATCAGCGGCACTGGCGATATAGTAAGCGCCGGAAGCGCCGAGATCGCTGATCACCGCATACAGTTTGATCGTCGGGTATTCGGCACGCAGGCGGCGGATTTCATCGTAGATGTAACCTGACTGCACCGGACTGCCGCCCGGGCTGTTGATACGCAGGATCACCGCCTTGGTTTTCGGGTCCTTGAACGCTTCGCGCAGGCCGCTGACGATATTGTCGGCACTGGCCGGCTCCTGGTCGGCGATCATGCCGCGCACCTCGACCAGCGCGGTATGGCTGACGCTGCGCGAGGCCGCCTTGTCCATGTTCATCAAAGGCGTGAACAGGGCAAAAATGCCGAACAGGTAAACAAAGGTCAGCAGCTTGAAAAAGATCCCCCAGCGCCGCGCCCGACGCTGCTCCTGAACACCGGCCAGAAGGGTTTTCTCCAGCAGCTTCCAGCTCTTCTGTTCTTCGTTGCTGTCGTTACTTTCGGCGCTGGGCGCCTTCCACTCGTCAGCCATGCTCACCTACCCTGGAATGTACTGCTGCAGGCGTGCAGCGAAGCCAGGCCTGCAACTGTGAAAAATGATCGATACACACCTGTGGCCCGAAGGCACTCAAGGCCTCAAGCGACATGGCGCCGTAACCCACCGCCACCGAATGCATGCCGGCATTGCTGGCCATCAACAGGTCGAAGGAAGAATCTCCGACCATCAATGCACGCTGCGGTTCGACCTGGCAATGGGCAAGAATCTCCTCAAGCATCTGCGGGTGCGGCTTGCCGCGGCTTTCGTCGGCTGCACGGGTGATATCGAAGTAATCTTCCCAACCGTTGGCGCGTAACACCCGATCAAGCCCGCGCCGGGCCTTGCCGGTGGCTACCGCCAGGCGATAACCCTCGGCACGAAAGGCCTCCAGCGACTCAACCACACCCTCGAACAGCGGCGAAGGCTGGTCATCCAGGGCCATGTAGACGTCGGCATAGTGCTGGCGAAACTGCACGATCTGCTCGGCATCCAGTTGCGGATACAACACGCTGATGGCCTCGGGCAACGCCAGGCCAATGATACCTTTGACCGCGTCATCCGCGCAGATGGCATAGCCGGCGCGACCGGCGGCCAGGTGCATGGCCTCGACGATGCGGCCGATGGAGTCGGCGAGGGTACCGTCCCAGTCGAAGATCAGCAGGTCGTAATTACGCTGCACCCAGGCGCTCCACGGTCTTGGCCCACATTTCGTCCACCGGCGCTTCGAGCTTGAGCTCGCCGCCATCAGGCAGCGGCACGGTCAGGGCGTAGGCATGCAGGAACAGGCGCTTGCCACCCAGGTCGCGAATCTCGCGGGTGAAATCTTCATCGCCATACTTGCTGTCGCCAGCAATGCAATGCCCGGCATGCAGGGCATGCACGCGGATCTGGTGGGTACGACCGGTGATCGGCCGCGCCTCGACAATGGTGGCAAATTCGCCAAAACGGCGCAGCACGCGGAAGATCGTCAGCGCTTCCTTGCCTTCGTCATTGACCTCGACCATGCGCTCGCCGGAGCGCAGGTTGCTCTTGAGCAACGGCGCATTGACCTGCTTCTTGGCGGTGGCCCAATGACCGCGGACCAGGGCCATGTAGCGTTTGTCGACACCGTCGCCGCGCAGGGCAGCGTGCAAATGGCGCAACATGCTGCGTTTCTTGGCAATCATCAACAGGCCCGAAGTGTCGCGGTCCAGGCGATGGACCAGCTCCAGCTCCTTGGCGTCCGGGCGCATCTGACGAAAGGCTTCGATCACGCCGAAATTCAGGCCGCTGCCACCGTGCACGGCGATGCCGGCCGGTTTGTTGAGCACAATCAGCGCCTTGTCTTCATAGACAATCGCCGCCTCAAGGCGCTGAAGCAAGCCCTGGGCCACCGGTACCGGCTCGTCGCGCTCGGGCAGACGAACGGGCGGCACGCGCACGATGTCGCCCGCCTGCAGCTTGTACTCGGGCTTGATCCGGCCCTTGTTCACGCGCACTTCGCCTTTACGCAAAATGCGGTAAATCAAGGTCTTGGGAACACCCTTGAGCTTCGTTACGAGGAAATTATCGATTCGTTGGCCGGCAAGTTCCGGCGCGACCTCGATCAGCTGGACGCCGGAGGTCGGAGGGGCAGTAGTCGTCATTTGCCAATCATAACAATTTTTTATGGATTTGAAGCACTTAATGATTGCTGCTATAGTCGCGAACGCCGCCAAAAGCGGCTGGCCAGCGGACTCACGGCTTTCAGCCGGCCCTGACCGACGCAATTCTCGAGGACGCGAGGCCGTCCGACGGGGCTTTCGCCAGTTTACAGAAATGCCTGGAATCGCCACCAGCGCCGTGCAGAGAAGACCGATAAAAAACTACAAGAGCGGTATTTCACCCTCCCCCACGTTTTTTTCGCTGCCACTCTGTCAGTGCCGTCAATTTCACGCAGTCATGGCGACGGCTTCGGAAATACCAGCCTTGGACATAAAAGGCGCGGGCTCCCGTATGGAGCTGGCGAAAATGCAACCCGTTGCGGATTCAGCGCGCGGCAGCACCCGAATTATCAGGGATACGTGTAGGGTGGAGATGCACAACCGTCGGACCGTGTAGTACTGCGTCCAGTCCACCGGCCTATTGGCCAGGCGACCGGACCCGGTCTTGATCAAGATGCCCCACGGGCGTCCACGGCCGAAGGCTGATTCCTCCTCCTGACTGAGTGCATTTGACACCACAGCAAGCAGGACGCGTCGTCGCGACTTCGGCAGTACTGGGTGACCAGTCGGACTCGAAAGTTGCTGGACACGGGGGTGGCCCGCCACCCCTTGCGCACCTGACACCGACCGTGAGAAGTCGTGTGTGCCGAACGCCGTTTCCGGCAGCCCGGAAACCGACGGTATTACATGAAAAGAATGCTGATTAACGCGACTCAACCCGAAGAGTTGCGTGTAGCTCTGGTGGACGGCCAACGTCTCTACGACCTGGACATCGAGTCCGGCGCGCGTGAGCAGAAAAAGGCCAACATCTACAAAGGCCGGATCACCCGGATCGAACCTAGCCTGGAAGCCGCTTTCGTCGACTTCGGCTCCGAGCGTCACGGCTTCCTGCCGCTGAAGGAAATCTCCCGCGAATACTTCAAGAAGTCGCCCGAAGGCCGGGTGAACATCAAGGAAGTGCTCAGCGAAGGCCAGGAAGTCATCGTCCAGGTCGAGAAAGAAGAGCGCGGCAACAAGGGCGCCGCCCTGACCACCTTCATCAGCCTGGCCGGTCGCTACCTGGTGCTGATGCCGAACAACCCGCGTGCCGGCGGCATCTCCCGTCGTATCGAAGGCGAAGAGCGCAACGAACTGCGCGAAGCCCTCAACGGCCTGGTCGCCCCTGCCGACATGGGCCTGATCGTGCGCACTGCCGGCCTTGGCCGCAGCAGCGAAGAAATGCAGTGGGACCTCGACTACCTGCTGCAGCTGTGGACCGCGATCAAGGAAGCTTCCCAGGACCGCGCCGCGCCATTCCTGATCTACCAGGAAAGCAACGTCATCATCCGCGCCATCCGTGACTACCTGCGTCAGGACATCGGCGAAGTACTGATCGACAGCATCGACGCCCAGGAAGAAGCCCTGACCTTCATCCGCCAGGTCATGCCGCAGTACGCCAGCAAGATCAAGCTGTATGAAGACAGCGTGCCGCTGTTCAACCGCTTCCAGATCGAAAGCCAGATCGAGACCGCCTTCCAGCGGGTCGTCGACCTGCCGTCCGGCGGCTCGATCGTTATCGACCCGACCGAAGCCCTGGTCTCCATCGACATCAACTCGGCGCGCGCCACCAAAGGCAGCGACATCGAGGAAACCGCCCTGCAGACCAACCTGGAAGCGGCTGAGGAAATCGCCCGCCAGCTGCGCCTGCGTGATATCGGCGGCCTGATCGTGATCGACTTCATCGACATGACCCCGGCCAAGAACCAGCGCGCCGTGGAAGAAAAAGTCCGCGAATGCCTGGAAGCCGACCGTGCCCGCGTACAGGTTGGGCGCATCTCGCGCTTCGGCCTGCTGGAAATGTCCCGTCAGCGCCTGCGTCCTTCGCTGGGCGAAAGCAGCGGCATCGTCTGCCCACGCTGCAGCGGCACCGGCATCATCCGTGACGTCGAATCGCTGTCGCTGGCCATCCTGCGCCTGATCGAAGAAGAAGCCCTGAAAGACCGCACCGCCGAAGTCCGCGCGCAAGTGCCGATTCCGGTTGCCGCCTTCCTGCTCAACGAGAAACGCAATTCGATCACCAAGATCGAGCTGCGCACTCGGGCGCGTATCGTCATCCTGCCGAACGACCACCTGGAAACCCCGCATTTCGAAGTCCAGCGCCTGCGCGACGACAGCCCGGAAGCCCTGAGCAGCCAGTCCAGCTACGAAATCGCCGCCGCCGAGACCGAAGAAGTCCAGCCGACTGCCGCTACCCGCACCCTGGTGCGCCAGGAAGCTGCGGTCAAGACCGCTCCGGCCCGCGCCAACGCTCCAGTACCTACCGAAGCTGCCGCGCCAGTGGCTGCTCCAGTCCACGCTCCTGAGCCAAGCCTGTTCAAAGGCCTGGTGAAGTCGCTGGTCAGCCTGTTCGCCGGCAAGGACGAGCCTGCCGCCGCCCCTGTGGTTGCCGAGAAGCCCGCCACCGAACGCCCGCAGCGCAACGAAGAGCGCCGCAACGGTCGCCAGCAGAGCCGCAACCGCAACGGCCGTCGCGACGAAGACCGCAAGCCGCGTGAAGAGCGTGCCGAGCGCGCCCCGCGTGAAGAGCGTCAACCTCGCGAAGCCCGCGAAGAAGCCCCGGCCCGCGAAGAACGTGCACCACGTCAGCCGCGCGAAGAGCGTCAAGCTCGCGCCCCACGTGAAGAGCGCCGCTCCCGTGAAGAGCGTCCGGTCCGCGAACTGCGCGAGCCGCTGGACGCCGCCACCCCGGCGGTCCGTGAAGAACGCCCTGAGCGCGCCCCACGTGAAGAGCGCCAGCCTCGTGAAGAACGTGCTCCACGCGAAGAACGCGCCCCACGTGAAGAGCGCGCCCCGCGCGAAGAACGTGCACCGCGTGAAGAGCGTGCCCCACGTGAAGAGCGCGCTCCGCGCCCACCGCGTGAAGAACGCCAGCCGCGCCCGGCCGAACAGGCTGCCGACGCTGCTGAAGAGCAACTGCCAAACGAAGAGCTGCTGCAGGATGACAACCAGGAAGGTACCGAAGGCGAACGCCCTCGCCGCCGCTCCCGTGGCCAGCGTCGTCGCAGCAACCGTCGTGAGCGTCAACGCGATGCCAACGGTAACCTGGTAGAAGGTTCGGAAGACGGCAGCGACGAGCAGCCTCAAGCCAGCGAACTGGGTGCTGAACTGGCCGCAGGCCTGGCCGTGACCGCCGCTGTTGCCACCAGCAACATCAGCGCCGCTGCCGAAGCCGAAGCCAACCAGCAGGCTGAACGTGCCACCGCTACTGTCGAAGAGCAGGCGGTTGTTGAAGTCGCGGCCAGCGAAACCGTCGTCGAAGCAACTCAGCCAGTAGTTGAAGCGGCTGAAGTCGCCGAAGTGGCTCAAGCAACTGAAGCAACCGAAGTGGTAGAAACTGCCCAGGTCGCTGAAGTCGCTGCCGCGCCGGTTGTCGAACAGCCCTTCACTGCCCCGGTCGAAGCAGCAGAAGCCGTAGAAACCAGCATCGCGCCGGTTATCGAAGCCCCTGTTGCCGCCCCGGCTGAAGTGGTCGAGCCGGTTGCTGCGGTCGAGCCAGCGCCTGAAGTCCAGGCACCTGTAGTGGCCGAGCCGGTAGTCGTTGCTGAAGTGGTCGAAGCGCCTGCGCCAGTAGTTGCCGAGCCTGCAGCGGTTGAAGAGCCAGCGGTTGAAGCTCCTGCCAGTGCTCTGACCAGCAACGGTCGCGCACCGAACGACCCACGTGAAGTACGCCGTCGCAAGCGTGAAGCCGAAGCTGCCGCAGCCGCTGCTGCAGTGGCCGCCGCCGAAGCCAGCGCTGCTGTAGTCGCTGAAGAGGCGCCTGCTGCACCGGCTGAAGAAGTGGTTGAAGAGAAAGAAGAGCACAAACCGCTCGTCTGATCTTCCAGGCTGAAAAAAAGCCCCGCCAGGTGACTGGCGGGGCTTTTTTATGGTTCTTCACGGAATCCCGGGGGCTATGATTCTTGGGTTGGGTTGCGGGCTTATCCATTCGGTGTGGCGCCGCTGTTGGCCCCTTCCGCCCTTAC
>NZ_JBIUWO010000018.1:0-65356 GCF_044743505.1 Pseudomonas sp. NPDC087612 | reverse complement strand
AACTGGCAGCGACCGCATCAGTTCAACAGCGGGCTAGCGCCCGCTGTTGCCGAAGAAAAACTTAACGCAGTGTCCGGGATTAGTTGACCACTACACCAAAGCCCCTGACACCTAGATGCGCCAAAATGTCCGCTGTCGGGATGTAGTCCTTAGTGACGAACTCACTCTGGAACCTCAAGTAATCCAGGATGCTGACTTGCAAACTCTCGTCCTCGTCCGGATGCTGTCCAGCCTGCTCGATGAATCGATCCGACTGGCGAAGAGCCTCTTGATGCACCTGGTAGTCAGCATATTTCGACTCATCCATGGGCGGGGGTAGCAGGGAGTTAAATTTAGGTGGCCACTCCAACAGACCCAACGTCTGTTCACGAAGTAATTTCTTATAGACCTGAGCGACCTCTCCAGTCGCCTTCTGCTCGTAGATCTGGGCAACCGATCCCGCGAAGAAGTCAGCCACTTGAATCAGCACATCGTCTTTACTGGATCTGGTCTGGAACGCATGGTCATCCCCAAAGAGGTCATCGACGTAACGATCCTGAACGTAGGCCTTTAGGCTCTCCTGGAACTCAACCCCACCATGCTCATCAACGGTCATCTGCAGGTTGCGGCAACTAGTGAAGAGCCGGCCATACAGCAATCCATTTATGTGCTTTACGAACGAGGTCTTGAACTGCAAGCCTCCGTCTTTGTAGATGCGCTCCTTGTCCACGACCACGAAATAAAGCTTGATCGGAAGCTCTGCGAGATCGGTGAGGATATGAACACGTCTACCAGCGTCTTTTGCCCGCACCTTACTTGACTTGATTTCACCCGTTTGGAAGTGCTGCCGGCGAAGATCCTCTGCACGCTGATAAGCCGCTTGTAGGTCTTTCTCAGACACAAGGATGGAGCACACCACGAAGAAGCCAGAGCTTCCCGCCTTGGATGTGTCTAGATCAGAGTTACCCGACTCATCAACATAGGCATACGTTCTGTCCAATCAGGAACTCTCCCTCATCAGTAGGTGGCTGTGCTGCTACCAGGTGCAGGGCCTTCACTGAAGGTGTAATTGATGACCACATCATCGCGGATGAGGACATCCAGAGTCTTCTGCGTACCGGTGGTGGTGACCTTCATCGTCACCACATAGCTCTGAGCATGCGCAGAGCCAGACGTGTACATGTAAATCCACTTCTCATCGGTCTCGCTTACAGCACTCTTCGTGTAAGGCTCACCGAAAAGTGCTTTCAGCTCAGTCGTCGTAGTCTTTCCTTTGGTGATGTTACCCACACTTGCCGAAGGAAAATCTCGGCCAGCGGTGTAATGGGATGTCGCGCAAGCACTGAGCACAAAGCACATTCCAACGACAGCGATGAGCCTGTTCATAGTCTTCCTTGATGCCTGAAAAACTTGAGCTTATCTCGCAGAGCGGCTAAATGCCATCACTCAGCTATGCCGTACACGTTTCATTATCTTCCATCGTTAGTCGCGGGCATCCGGAGCTTCTCAGACACCCGTGACTGCGGCATTCAATCGCCGCAGTCTCTCTGAATAGGTTCCGAAGGAATTCCTTACGCGGACAACCACCGAAGCATCAGTGAGCCTCACCTTCAGACTTCGTTAAGAAATACCTTGGATACTCCTCTCCAACCTATACAGGGAGGCGATCTGCCAATGCCCCATTTCGACTGGAACACTCCCCTGCCCCTGCGCTTCGGCCAAGCCGAGACGCCGCAGCTGACATTGACCGGTGCCATGCCAGGCGACAGCCTGCGACCCGCATTCGAAGCGTTTATTCAGCAACGCTTTCGCAAGGCTCACGGCGCCGACATCCGTCATTTCATGCCACAGCTGTTTGGCATGAGCAAAGCCTATGGCGAGTTATGTGCGGTCGCCGGGGTGCGCCTTGCACATGACGAACCACTGTTCCTGGAACGTTATCTAGACGAGCCCATCGATCCGCTGATCAGTGCTGCTGCCGGATACCCGGTGGGTCGGGCCAGCATTGTCGAGGTCGGCAACCTGGCTGCCTGCGATACCGGCAGTGCGCGACTGAGCATCATCGCCATCACCTGGTTACTGGCCATGGGCGGCCTGGAATGGGTGGCATTTACCGGCAACATCGGCTTGGTCAATAGCTTCCATCGCCTCGGTCTGAAACCGGTGACGTTGTGCGCAGCCGACCCGGCCCGACTGGGTGACGATCGCTACAGTTGGGGCAGCTATTACGAGAGCAAACCCTGGGTACACGTCGGTAACATTCGCGCGGGATTCATCCATTTGCGCAACAGTGGTCTGTTCACTCGGCTGGGTCTGCCGTCATCCATTGAGGGCACTAGCCATGTCGCTTGAGTTACAACGTTTCCAGAAGACCCTGCATAGCCATATGGAGTGCAACCCACACGCGATTGCACTTTGGGATGATCGGGTGAGACTCGATTACGCCACTCTTTACGCCGAAGTGTCGTACCGCCAGCAACGCCTACGCGACAACCACGTTCAGGTTATAGCCTTGGCACTGGATAACGGCGTTGAAGCAATACTCTGGGATCTTGCCGCGCTGTTCGAGGGCTTGACTTGCGTAACCTTGCCGCCCTTCTTTAGCCCAACACAGCGCGCCCATTGCCTGGAGCAAAGTCAGGCGGCAAGGGTGATTTCGGAACCGGAGCTGGATGCTGAATTGCTTGCCTTGGGCTATGAAAAAAGCGGCGAGTTCTGGCGCCGTACATTCGCCGGCCCGAACCGGATGCCCCCAGGCACGGCCAAACTGACCTTCACCTCCGGTACCACCGGTACCCCTAAAGGCGTGTGCCTGAGCGCGGAAAACCTACTACAAGTAGCAAGAGAGCTGGATCAAGCCAGTAAACCTGCTGACCCGCAGCATCACTTGGCATTGTTGCCACTAGCAATCCTGCTGGAAAACCTCGGTTGCTACGCCGCACTGTACGCTGGCGCAACCTTGAGCTTACCGAGTCAAAAAGCCTTGGGCATTCAAGGCGCCAGCGGCGTCAACTTACCCCGGCTACTCGAGCGCCTTACCAAGCGCGCACCCGAGAGTCTGATTTTGGTGCCGCAGTTGCTGCAGATGTTGGTCAGCGCCACTGAGCAGAAAGCCTTCGACCCACAGAAATTGCGATTTGCTGCTGTAGGAGGAGCGCGCGTCTCTGAGGACTTGTTGCTCCGAGCTGAGCGCGTCGGTCTGCCGGTTTACGAAGGTTACGGATTATCTGAGTGCGCCTCTGTGGTGTGCCTCAATCGTCCCGGTGCACAGCGCCTGGGAAGCGTTGGTAGACCCTTGCCTCACATCCAGGTGAAGCTGGCAGAAGATGGTGAAGTACTGATCAAGGGCTCGGCACTGCTCGGCTATCTGGGCGATGCACCTTACGCCGAGGATTGGTGGCCCAGCGGCGACCTCGGAGAGCTAGATCCGGAAGGCTTCCTTTACCTCAAAGGTCGCAAGAAGCATCAATTTGTCACCAGTTTCGGACGCAACGTCAACCCGGAATGGGTAGAGGCCGAACTCACCCAACGCCGCCACATTGCCCAAGCTTTTGTGTACGGGGAATCGCTTCCACGCAATCACGCTCTGTTGTGGCCCCATCGTACCGATTGTACTGATGCAGAACTTGCTGGGGCTGTAGCGGAAGCTAACGACGCATTGCCCGACTACGCCCAAGTTCATAGCTGGACGCGCCTGCCCTATCCCTTCACGGCTGCCAACGGCCTGCTGACTGCCAATGGCCGCCCGCGCCGCGACGCAATTGTCGAGACGTTTCACGCGCAACTTACCGAATCTGCCGTATCTGAGGAGTCTGCATCATGAGTTTTTTCGACACGCTTCAAGAAGCTACACATCAAGAGCGCCACGAACTGTTCAACCTGCCGATAATCCTCGACGCACTTGAAGGTAAGGTCAGCCTTGAGAGTTATCGGGAATTTCTTGCGCAAGCCTACTACCACGTCCGCCACACGGTGCCACTGATGATGGCCTGCGGCGCGCGACTGCCAAGCCACCTCGAATGGCTACGCAAAGCGGTATGCGAGTACATCGAAGAAGAATACGGCCATGAACAGTGGGTGCTTAACGATATAGCCGCCTGCGGCGGTGACCGTGACGCCGTGCGTGACAGCCAACCCTCAATGCCGATTGAACTGATGATCAGCTTTCTTTACGACTTGATTGCTCGAGGCAACCCGGTAGGCCTGTTCGGCATGGTCAATGTGCTGGAAGGCACAAGCATTGCCCTGGCCACCCATGCAGCGGGCAGCATCCGCGAGCATCTGGGTCTTCCAGAAAGCGCCTTCAGCTATCTCAGTTCCCACGGTTCACTGGATATCGAGCATATGCAGACCTACCGCCGCCTGATGAACAGGCTGGAAGACCCCGCAGACCAGGCGGCTATCATCCATGCGTCAAAAGTGGTGTATCGGCTGTACATCGATATGTTTCGTGGCTTGCCCCGGGCTGCGGAGGTTCATCATGCAGCTGCATGATGCCCGGGTGGTTTTGACTGGCGCCAGCGGTGGGATCGGCCAGGAAATTGCCAGGGCTCTGTGCGCCGCCGGCGCCCAGGTGCTGGCGGTAGCTCGACATCAGGAATCCCTGATGCCGTTGCTTGAGCGCTATCCGCAAAACTTGTTCTGGGTAGCCGCCGATCTCACGCTCCTCAATGATCGTCGCAAAGTACTGGCCGCCGCCGAAGCCATTGATGGCATCAACTTGTTGATCAATGCTGCCGGCGTCAACCACTTCGCCATGCTCGAACAGCTGGATGACAATGAAATCAACGCGATGTTGAGCGTGAACGTCAGCGCCCCAATTTGCCTGACCAAACTGCTTCTACCGTTGCTCAAGCAGGCCGACAGCGCCATGGTGGTCAACGTCGGTTCAACCTATGGCTCGATTGGCTACCCTGGATATGCCAGTTACTGTGCCAGCAAGTTTGCACTTCGCGGCTTTTCCGAAGCCCTGCGCCGGGAGCTTGCCGACACCCGGGTCGGCGTCCTCTATGTCGCACCACGCGCCACCCGTACCTCGATGAACAGCTCTGCCGCCCAAGCGCTCAACGATGCACTCAAGGCAAGCGTCGATGATCCACAGGCGGTGGCAGCGGCGGTGATCCACGCCATTGCTGGTGACCGTCGCGATCTCTATCTGGGGTGGCCGGAGCGATTTTTTGTGCGGTTGAACAGCCTGTTGCCCAACTTGGTGGATCGTGGCCTGCGCAAGCAATTGCCGCTGATCCGGCGTCTTAGTCACACCCACGAAAATGAGCACCTCAAACCATGAAAAAGACCGTTGCCTGCCTGCTGCTCGGCATGTTGAGCCAAGGCGTCTGGGCGCTCGACAACTCGGATCAGCAACGCCTTAATGACATTCAGCAAAGCTGGGCGCACATACAATATGAACTGCCAGAGCAACAGCGCGTAGCGGCGTTCGCGCAATTGGCGGCACAAACATCGTCGTTCACGCGAGATCGCCCAGTGTTAGCCGAAGCGTGGATCTGGTCAGGAATCGTTACCAGCAGTTGGGCGGGTGCTCAAGGCGGGCTGGGCGCCCTAGGTAAGGTCAAAGATGCCAAGGCCGATCTGGAAAAAGCCCTAACTCTAGACGCCGATGCCTTGCAAGGCTCGGCCTATACCAGCCTTGCTGCACTCTACGACAGAGTACCCGGCTGGCCGATCGGTTTCGGTGATGCTGACAAGGCAGAGCAACTGCTTCAGAAAGCGTTGCAACTCAATCCTGCCGGCATCGATAGCCTATATTTCTGGGGCGATCACCTCTACCGCCAGAAGCGCTACGCTGAAGCCAAGGTTGCCCTGCAAAAGGCACTACAAGCGCCTCCACGACAGGGCCGGGAAAGTGCTGACGTTGGACGGCGCAAAGAAATCGCCGCGCTACTGGAAGACGTTAACAAGAAACTCGACTGACTGGAGTTTGCGTGCGTTTATTACTGATCGAAGATGATGTCGCCCTGGGCGAGGGTATTCATCAAGCGCTAGGGCGTGAAGGTTACACTGTCGATTGGCTCAAGGACGGGAGTAGTGCTCTGCACGCCATGCTCAGTGAGACCTTCGACTTGGCAGTGCTTGACCTTGGTTTGCCACGTATGGACGGACTAGAAGTACTCAGGCGTCTGCGCGATAGCGGTTCCAACCTGCCGGTGCTGATCCTCACGGCCCGTGATGCAACAGAAGACCGTATCGCCGGGCTGGACGCAGGCGCCGACGACTATCTGATCAAACCGTTCGACCTGGCCGAGCTGAAGGCCCGTCTACGTGCGTTGTTACGCCGCAGTGCCGGACGAGCACAGATGTTGATCGAGCATGCGGGCATCTGTCTGAACCCTGGCACCCAGCAAGTCAGCTACCAGGGCCTGCCTGTAGCCCTGACACCCAAGGAATATCAGTTGCTGCATGAATTGCTGTCACCTCCTGGTCGCGTGATGACCCGAGATCAACTGATGCAATTGTTGTACGGCTGGAACGAAGAAGCCGAAAGCAACACGCTGGAAGTACACATCCATCACCTGCGCAAGAAGTTCTCGACTGATCTGATTCGCACAGTTCGCGGCGTGGGATATCTGGTGGAGGAGCGTCGATGACGTCAATCCGACGTCGCACACTCACCCTGATAATCGGCTTGATGCTCTTGGGGTTTGCGGTGATCAGTGCGCTTAATTTTCACGACAGTAATCACGAAATCACGGAAGTCTACGACGCTCAGCTCGCACAAAACGCACGGCTTCTACAGGGTGTCATGCGCATGCCGCTACAGAGAAAGGAGTACGCCGAGCTCTATCAGGCCTTCAATACAGCATTAGGCGAAGCCGTACCCAGAGTCGACGGACATCCTTACGAAAGCAAAATCGCGTTCCAAGTCTGGAACAGCCAAGGTGAGCTCCTTGTGCATACGGCGAGCGCCCCCTCTTTTCACACCCTGCCTGGCAAGCCCGGTTTCAGCGATGTCGTGGATCTGAACAATCGGAATTGGCGCGCTTTCATGTTGGAAGACAAGCGCAACGGTATGCGGATTTGGGTGGGCGAGCGCGATGATGTGCGAGCTGACCTCGTTGAGCGTATTGTGCGCCACACCTTGTGGCCCAACGTTTTGGGCAGCTTGATTCTTGCGGCAATGGTTTGGCTTGCCATTGGATGGGGTCTCAGGCCGCTCGCGAATATGGCTTCCACCCTTCGTGCTAGACACAGCGGGTCACTGGAGCCACTTCAATTGACCCCCCTTCCGAGCGAGCTGGAGCCAATGCAGGCAGCGCTCAACCGTATGCTGGCGCAAATTCAGGAAGTGCTTGGGCGTGAGCGACGTTTCATTGCCGACGCTGCGCATGAAATGCGCACCCCCCTGGCGGTGCTAAAGGTACATGCCCAGAACTTGTTGGAAACACAGAGTGAAGAAAGTCGGCGCGAGTCACTAGAGCATTTGATTGCGGGTGTGGATCGTACCAGTCGATTGGTCAACCAGTTGCTGACGATGGCTCGCATCGAGCCGCAATCAGTATCCACTACGCCATCAACCATTGATCTTGCAGCCACCGTCCGCGACAGCCTGGTTCAATTGACGCCTTGGCTGCTGAGCCAGGGACTTGAACTGGTATTCGATGTCAGCGACGACACCTACAACGTCAGAGTTGATCCGACTGCCATCAATATTGCGTTAAACAATCTGGTAACCAATGCGGCAAATTTTTCTCCGGCACACGGCCTGATCACGGTGCGTCTTGGAAGAAAAGGCGACCACTACGAACTGTCTATCGAAGACGACGGCCCAGGTATCGATGAGTCCGAGTTTGGCCGGCTCCTTGAACGTTTCTATAGTCGAGGTAATGACCAGGGAGCAGGACTGGGGCTCGCTATCGTGAAAACAATTGCAGATCGTATGGGAGGGCAGATAACGCTAGAAAATCGTAGTCAGGGAGGTATGCGTGCAACGTTAGACCTACCCTTCAAGTAATACTCTCAGATTCGCAATCAGTCTCCCGTCGGTGGGCCCAGTGGCTGGGCTCGCGTCGGATAAAGCCTTGAAAGTAGCCATCCGTAAATTGGTTGGGAAGACTCATGTTTGACATACATCAAACGGGGGCGCCCCGACAGGTGTAGATAAGAATGGTGATTTACGAACCTCTCCATCCCTTCGGAGTAAATCCCATGGCACCTGTTCAATCTAACGCGCAAACACCATCTACTCCCGCCTTTCCTCCTGAAAAAGGCGAACACTGGATCGAGCCGCTAAAGGATGGTGGGCACGTCCTCATCAGACCTCTGCGTGCAGAGGATCGCGAGCGAGAAAGGGCCTTCATCATGCGTCTTTCACCAGAGTCGCGACACTTTCGCTTTTTGTGCCAAATCAAAGAGCCAGGAGAAGCCATGCTTGATCAGTTGATGACCGTCGATCAGCGGGAGAAAATGGCATATGTGGCTTTGGCACACGTCAAAGGCGAACTCCTAGAGGTCGGTATCAGTCGTTATGCAGCAGGCGCCCAGCCAGATGAATGTGAGTGTGCGGTTACCGTTGATGATCAATGGAAGCATCGCGGCCTAGGAGCGCTGTTACTTAGCCACCTGATCGATAAGGCTCGGGCGAATGGGTACAAAGAGATGTACTCAATCGACTCGGCGGCCAATACGGCGATGCATGATCTAGCTCGTGATTTCGGCTTTTCGACTGCGCGTGATCCCAGCGATGCCTGCCAGGTTATCCATCGCCTTTCATTGACTTGATGAGCGCTGCGAAGCTGCAGACTGCTCACCAGAAATCACACGGTTCAAACATTGCTGCTCGTCCTCCTCAGTGATGCCTTGGAAATCACTTACTTCAAAGACTGAAGTGTTGAACAGGGCGAGCCGCAATACACCATTTCTGTCCAGAAATACCTCAGACAAACACAAGCAGATGGGCGAAGAAATAGATACCGACCTCCCATCCTCCCCCGGGAACGCAAGCTGATCGTTGAGGTTCGTTTCACAGGCAGCAACGATGGTACGAATTGATCGAGCCGCGTAGTACAACGTTGTGGGATACCCCACCCCTATGGTTATCAGAAAACACAAAACCAAGTTCGATTCCTTAGCGTAGGTCGAGATACGATCAACCTTATGCCGCCACCCTGTTGAGCCAGGATTGAAAATAGCTTTACCAACAAACAGGGTGTAACGATGTTGCACAATGACCCCAACGCACAGACTGATCGCAACAAAGCCCAGTAAGATCCAGGGCTTGGCCGTAAGCAACTCAACAGCACCATCGAACCAGCCTGCAATAGATACCAACACTACGAAGCTCACCACTCCAGCAATTATGCCGAAGCTAGCTCGTGGCCTTTTCAACCAGGCTTTAAGCTTCTCTTTACTGGTTGCGTTCATGGTCAATACCCTCACATTAGTCCGTGCCAAAGTAGGCTATACGGTGCTGGGCAACTAAAGCTCTACGGTTTCAAGGTGCTCTGGCACTGACACCGACTAACCAAGCTCAAGGCTGATTCGGCGCCGCAGCGTATCAGCTGCATGGGGTTCACCATGCACCACAAAGGTATGCCGAGGGGGCCTCTTGAAGCCCCGCAACCACTGCATGATTTCATCAGCATCGGCATGCGCCGACAGACTCTCCATGGCAGAAACCTGAGCGCGTATCGGGACATCCTCACCGTGCATACGGATTGTCCTAACTCCAGCAATGATGTCCGCTCCGCGAGTACCACCGGCCTGAAACCCAGAAAACAACAACGTATTGCGGGGGTTGGGAGCCAGCGCCTTCAGGTGATGCAGTACCCTGCCCCCGGTTGCCATGCCACTGGCTGCGATGATCACCGCAGGGTCGCGAAGCTGGTCAAGGTGTTTTGATTCGTCGACTGTACGAATGATATGGGTGCTACGGCACATCGCTGCGCACTCCTCGGCAGATAGGCGATGCTCTTGGTGAAAGCGCTGATACAGCGCGGTGGTATCTGATGCCATTGGACTATTGAGGTAAACCGGAATATCTGGGATTCGGTGCTCTCTTTTGAGCGCATACAGGTAGTACATCAATAATTGCGCACGCCCAACGGCAAATGACGGAACCAGGGTGATGCCGTGCCTTAGCAGTGTTTGATTAATGACATTGGCGAGATACGTCTCTGGAGCCTCCTTCGGGTGCTGTCGGTCACCATACGTAGATTCGACCAAAAGAATGTCTGCGTTCTCGATCAGCTCCGGGGTTCGCATGATAGGGTCGTTGGGGCGCCCTAGGTCACCAGAAAACACTATGGTTTGGCCTCCTGCATTTATTTCGACAGTCGCGGCACCTAAAATGTGACCTGCAGAACGAAGATAGACCTGCAGACCGTCGACGATTTCAACCGAGTGATGTAGTTCCAGCGGGCGGAGATGTGCAAGTGCTCGCTTCGCCTCCTCTTCCGTGTACAGCGCCTGGGCGGGGTGGTGTTTGGAGTAGCCACGTCGGTTTGCATAGTCGGCTTCCTCTTCCTGTAGGCGACCACTGTCGAGCAACAGGATCCTCACCAGCTCACAAGTGGCCGCAGTCGCATAAATCGGCCCACGAAACCCATTCCGAACCAGAACTGGAAGGTAACCGCTGTGATCGAGGTGCGCATGGGTAAGGACTACCGCATCGATTTCATCCACTGGTATAGGCAAAGATTGCCAGTTGCGTAAGCGCAACTGCTTGTATCCTTGGAACAGTCCACAATCGACAAGCACCTGCGTCGAGTTGTGCTGAAGTAGATACTTGCTTCCGGTAACCGTACCCGTCGCACCAAGAAATGTGAGCTGCATGATTCTGACCTCGAAAGCTGGCCGGAGGGCTCTAGTTGCCGGAATTAACAGCCAGTACGCTGCAATGTGCCGAGTTCACTATCCGGTCTGTCGTATCACCGAGCAGTTTGCCCAAGCCTTTAGGTTGCACTATCCCCATAACCACAACATCAACAGCCAAATCGCGCACCAGATCGCTGATAGCGTTCACTGGCGGCCCTTGGACAAAATGTCGACATTCAGTAGCAACGCCGTAGAAGTCGGCCAGTTCATCATAAGGTTCGCGTAATACAGCAATTAGCTCCTCAACCCAGTCCAAAGCCGCATTCGAATCGGCAACAAAGATTGGTGAAATGTCATAGGCAGAAAGCAGGTGCAACTGAGCATTGCATTGCAGCGCCATGGCCGTGGCTGCGCGGATTATTTTGTGATTGAAGTCGTTTCCTTGCTCCGAATTGGCCGTATCGACGGCTGCAAGGATTACGTTGGGAAGAGGCACATTGCCATGCTGGACAAAATGTACAGGTACCGGGCTGGCGCGCATCAGCTCGCTATCGAAAGAGACCCCAAACACCCGCTTGAGCGCTGAAACCTCATCAATGTCCTTGATGACCATGTCGGGACGAAGCGTGTGAATGCAGTCAACCACGTCCTTGACGGGATCGTCGGTCAATGCTGCCTGGCTGGTAGCGCACGCATCGTCTATATGTATTGCCCCAACCGTTTCCGTCAATCGATCACGATATTGTGAGAACTGCTCGGCGATTTGCTGTTCAACCTCTACTTCTTCTCGCCAGTTGCTAAGCCCATTAGGTTCAAATAAACCCAAGACATGCAACCCTGCCCCCGTCGTTTTAGCCAAAGCCTTGGCGCGTTGTGCCGCTGGCGAGGTCAAATCGGCATCCAGGGCAAGCAGCAACAATTGTTGGTACTGACTCATCGCAAACCTCCAATCATGTCATCGCCTACCGGGAATCGAAGCTCAGGTACTAAATTCTGTGCCTTGACCCCGCTTCAGACTTGATTCAGATCAGAAAGGCTGCGACACGCAACGAACTTGATTCAAGTCAGAACGAGGATGCTGGTGAGCAGTACAACAGTAATCGGCAAGCTCCCTTTGATGACTGTAAGCCCGGAGAGCGCGATGAATAACGATATCGATTTTGGCGATCTGTCCAAGGAGCACTGGATAGAGTCGTTGAACGACGGTACTTCCGTACTGATTCGACCACTGCGTGAGCCCGACCGTGAGAGGGATCATGAGTTTGTAGGGCATGTGTCTTACGAGTTGAGACGCTTTCGCTTCCTAGCAGGGTTTAGCGGGGAGGCATCATCGTTTTTCGAACGGTTGATGGATGTGGACTACCACCACCGCATGGCTTACGTCGCGTTGATGTATGATGGTGGCCAACTGCGTGAAATCGGCGAAAGCCGCTATGCGGCAGTCCCCGACAGCAAGAACTGCGAGTGTGCGGTTGCCGTAAGCGAGCCATGGCAGCGCAAAGGCTTGGGTAGACTGTTAATGAATCACCTGATCAGTGCCGCACGCAGCAATGGCTATGAGCGCATGATTTCACGTGATCTCTCAAACAACTACGGGATGCATCGACTTGCGAAAACACTCGGTTTTTCCTCACGCTACCTGGCTGGAGATGTAACTGAAATCATCCATGAGCTCGACCTACATGGATGATCATTTACCTCAGCGCGGTATTATCCGAGCTCCGAAACCGCGCTGAGGCAGGTTCTTTGTCAGACCACTGGAGTTTCCGGGGTGATGACCAGGACACTGCTAGGCATTTTGTAAAGTACCCTTTCAACCGTGCTGCCGATGTACTTGGCCAAACCACGGTGGTGCACCCGCCCCATCACTACGATATCGGTACCTTGAGCTTCGCAGAAGATGCTCAAGACTTTTGCTGGGTCGCCCATGATCATATGGCAACTCTCCGGATCAATACCGTTGCGCTCAGCTAGCTCGCGAAAGGCGTCGCTTTGGGCTTCATGCAGACTTTCGGCAACATTTGAGCCAAACAAAAATGATTTACGCCCGAGGTTCTCCGCATCCGTTTGCATAGAGGTCAAATCATAGGCATACAAGATCTCCACCTGCGCCTTACATTGCATGGCCAATTTCAACGCCTCAGTGATGATGCGGTCATTGAATCCTTGGTACTGATCCTCGGGACGCGATAGGTCAACGGCAGCGAGAACTTTACGAGGTATAGCATGGCTGGCCTTGTCGACAAAATGCAGCGGCACCGAGCACTCCCGTAACAGCCGGATATCAAGTGTAGTGAACATCGCCCGCATCAGGCGCGACTCATGCTCTATGTCCTTGACCACCATTGCAAACGGCTGCTCCCTTAGATGGGTCAGGATTTCATCCAGGACATCGTTCACCCAGACAACCTCTGTGGTTACCGTAAGCCCGTTCCTACGCAGGGGTACGGCTTGGGTTTCAAGCCACTGGCGGTGCTTTTCGACATAGGCCTGGCGCATCACTGCCAGTGCCTGTTCATTGACCAGCCCTGCGGTGGCAAGCCCCTCAAGGTAATCAAAAGCCACTATATGTAATGCAATGCCTTTGGCTTTTGCCAAAGCAGCAGCACGGTCAAAGGCGTCAGTGCGCTGCATCAAAGGGGGGGCGATGAACAACAAGCGTTGATAGTCGGACATGACACACCTCGCACTAAGCGATGAGTAGGTACGCACCATCCTGCATCCGTCCAAGGCTGTGTGTTTGACTTGCATCAAAATCGGATGCACACCACCTCAAAAGGACACGGCGATTGGGTGTAGCACACGACCATCGGCGCAGTCCGACGCACGGTAACCTAACTACAAAAAATGGATTTGATTCCTTGATCCCAGTCAATTGATTCGATGATTTTCAGCGCACGCTAAGCAGAAGTGAATGCCACGATCCCAAAGAGGAACCGCTGCCATGGCTACCATGAAAGCTGCAATTTTTGTGGAGAAAAACCGGATAGTACTGGACGAAAAGCCAATTCCGGACATTGGCCCCGCCGATGCGTTGGTGCGGCTCACAACCACGACGATCTGCGGAACCGACATCCACATCCTCCGTGGTGAATACCCTGTCGCCAAAGGGCTGACCATAGGTCATGAACCCGTTGGTATCATTGAAAAGCTCGGCGCCCAGGCTCAAGGCTTTAGCGAAGGACAGCGGGTCATTGCTGGCGCAATAACCCCAAGCGGCCACAGTAATGCGTGCCTGTGTGGATGCTCATCCCAGGATGGGCCGGGCACCCTTCATGGATTCAAGGCTATTGGTGGTTGGAAGTTCGGCAACACGATTGATGGCTGCCAGGCCGAGTATGTTCGGGTGCCTGACGCCATGGCCAACCTTTCACTGATCCCCGATAACCTTAGTGACGAACAAGTCTTGATGTGCCCAGACATCATGTCTACCGGGTTCAGCGGTGCAGAACGGGGTGATGTAAAAATCGGTGATACGGTCGCCGTATTTGCGCTAGGGCCCATTGGTCTTTGCGCGGTGGCCGGTGCCCGCTTGAAAGGTGCAGGCACGATCATCGGTGTCGATACCGTAAATACGCGTATGACCGTTGCCCGTCAGCTAGGTGCTACACACGTAATCGACTTCACACAAGGCAATGTCGTCGAGCAGATCATGGCGATAACTTACGGCCGTGGGGTCGATGTCGCGATTGAAGCACTTGGAACCCAATCGACATTTGAATCAGCGCTGCGGGTGCTACGTCCGGGAGGAACCTTATCCAGCCTTGGCGTTTACTCTTCAGACTTGCGGATTCCCCTCGATGCCTTCGCTGCGGGCCTAGGCGACTACAACATCGTGAGCACATTGTGCCCCGGCGGCAAAGAGCGTATGCGACGCTTGATGGAAGTCATCGCCAGCGGGCGCATTGATCTGGCGCCACTGGTGACGCACCGGTTCAAGTTGGACGACATTGAAGCCGCCTACGAACTATTTGGACATCAACGGGACGGTGTCATGAAAGTAGCCATTACGCCCTGAATTACATGTGCTTTCAGCAGCTTGAACACCTGATGGCATGGACGCCGTTCCTGATTCGATCGAATGTGGAGCGCGTCAAATGTTCAAATTACTCCTTCTGTCCATCCTGCCGCGACTAGCCCCTGGTGCAATGCTCAACCAGACTAGAAAACGCTTGCTTGGTCTCGTCGGCGGCAAACGGAGCTACCGCGCCCCAGACCTGGAACTCATGTTGCGCCGCGAAGTGGGATTGCCCTACCAACCTGTCCTGTTCGCCAGGAACATCGGGGATCAGTTCATCGTCACCGCAGACTTGCAGTCTGTAGGTATCGACAGCTTGCAGATTGGGATTACAACGCAGCAATTCACCTTAAGCGGTTGGGTGGTGCCGGATGCTGCCGACGCCTCGACGACAGCTATCTCATCTGAGTGTGGGTGGTTTAGTTCTTCACGAACCATTCCGCCGTCAATGGATCTTGACCATTTCACTCTCAATTACCATCAGGGTTTGTTGGTATTCAGCGTACCTAGAAAGCACTCACAAAACCGGCGTCCTTTGCATTCCACTGCATCGATTACGGAGTAGCATCAATGAACGTCTACATTGAAAATCATCCGCGTCAAAACCGTTGGTGGGTACACCTGGACGTATGGATGGTGAGTTTTCGAAGTATTGACGAAGCGACAGCCTTCGTTGATCGACTTAATACTCGATTGAACGCCCCACACTCCCTGGCGATGATTGCTAGCTATCCTCTGGTACCTGGCAAGCTCATAATTCGCGACCTGCATGACCCTATTGCCCCATCAGGATCTGCTACCCCGGTATCGGAGGTGAGAAATGCATAGTCTCCTGAACGTTGCCACTGACCTAGAGGAACGTAATCCCATAGGGGTGGTATCACCGATCAATGTAAACCCATACAGGGCGGCTTGCGTGGATTGCAGGGTCAGTTCGTTGTGTCTTCCAACTGGCTTGTGCAAACACGGAAACGACCGTTTCAGTGAGCTGATCAGGCAGCGCATACGGATCAAGAAAGGTTACGGCTTGTATTACGCCAACGACCCATTGGAATACCTTTATGCAGTACGCCTCGGAAGCTTTAAGACCTGCTTTGCAAATGCGGAAGGACAAGGGCTGGTAACCAACTTCTGGATGACAGGAGACACAATGGGGTGCGATGCGATCAGCACCAACCGGCATGTATGCAGTGCATTTGCTCTTGAGGACAGTGAAGTTTGCCTTATTCCTTATCAACGCCTAGAGTCGTTGGCCCATGAGTTCCCGTTCCTACAACAAAGCCTCAATAGGCTGCTCAGCAGTGAAATTGTTCGAGAGCATAAGCGGCTTTTAATGATGTGCAACCTCACCGCAGAAGAACGAATGGCCAGCTTTCTACTAGGCTTATCCAAACGATACGTAGAACGCGGGTTTTCCGCCCATAGCTTTGTTCTGCGCATGTCGAGAGATGACATTGCGTCCTATCTGGGGTTGAGACTTGAAACCGTCTGTAGATGCATAGCACACCTGCGCCACCTGGACGTAGTGCAGTTCAGCGGACGTACAGTGGAAATTTTGAATTTGCCTGGCTTGAAGGCTCTAGAACATGGCTACAGTAAAGGCTCAGCGGCAAATCAATAAGCTGGGATGTATTTCAGCCCGTCCCAAGCAGCCTCGACAACTGCCCTCCCCCGCGCATCGATGCGGCAGTCATGCTTGAAACCCTGGACATTACCCATCTCGCTGCTGCCTTGGGTATAGGTATGCTCGTAGGCCTGGAGCGTGAACGCAAAAAAGGTACCGGGGAGCATCGTGCGTTTGCCGGACTTAGAACCTTTGCCATCACGTCTGTACTGGGTTACGTATGCATGGCCGTAGCGGGTACGATGTTGGTCGCCATCATGAGTATTGCCTTGGCAATCATCGTTGCAGTCGCCTACTGGAAACACTCTGGCAAGGATCCAGGCATCACCAGTGAAATTGCTCTGCTTTTCGTCTTGCTACTCGGCGCCTTGAGTTATGACCAGCCCGAACTGGCTGTCGCTGTCGGGGTCGTGCTTACGGTTGTTCTCGCATTCAGGCAAGAACTGCATCGATTTGTCCGCAATCAACTGACTGAAAGCGAAGTCCGCGATGGGTTGGTACTGCTGATAGCCGTGTTGGTCATTCTCCCCTTGGCACCCGATCGCTTCGTCGGCCCATTTGGTGCCATCAATCCCCGCACAATCTGTACCCTGACCGTACTGCTGATGGGGGCTGGGGCATTGGGTCATATTGCCTTACGTGTGGTAGGCAAGCGCTATGGCTATACCCTCAGTGCCATCGCATCTGGGTTTGCTTCAGGCTCGGCGACCATCGCCCTGATGGGACATCTGGCCCGAAGTGAACAGTCGTCTGTCAAAGCGTTCAGCGCCGCAGCGATATTCTCTAACCTAGCGACTATCGCGATGTTGGGTCTGGTGCTGGGTACAGTCGATCCGGCTTTTTTGGGGGAATTATGGGCTTCTATTTTGCTGGCTGCGTTCACAACAGTGGCATATGGTTCGCTGCTCCTCGCCCCATGGAACCCTGCGCTTGTGCAGGCCGCAACCCAAGTCGGCGACAGTGCTTTCAATCTCAAGGTCGCCCTCGTTGTGACTGTGGCCGTAACGGGCATCACGTTGCTGTCCTCGGCACTGCTGCATGCCTTTGGACACAATGGTGTACTGATTGCGTCGGTATTTAGCGGCCTGGCTGATGCTCACGCAACGGCAGCATCTATCGCGTCGGTGGTAAAGTCCGGGCAACTATCAATGGCCGACATTGCGGTGCCCGCGCTGACCGCAATGAGCAGCAATACACTTACCAAATGTGTTCTAGCCTGGATCAGCGGGGGCGCAAAATTTGCCGCTTATGTCATAGTCGGTCAGTTGGCGATCATTACTTCGATGTGGGCTGGATTGCTGCTCCAGTAAAGGATCCGCCCCTTCTCTCAAGGCTGAGACACGATGGCACTCATGGATCTTTAACGAGCACGCCAGCTTTCAAGCAGGCTGAAGAGCGCCATTCCCACCAACATCGCAAGTACGAATACTAGTATTTGCCAGTGGCCACTTAACACCAGGGCGAGTGCAGGCCCCGGGCAGATACCGGCAATACCCCAACCGACACCAAATACCAGGCTGCCCACCACCAACTGCCGATCTAGTGCCCGCATCCGAGGCATTTGCATCGGCAAACCAAGCATCGAGCGTGTTTGTTTGCTGCTCCACTGCATGGGCAAAAGTGCCACCCCGATAGCACCCACCATTACCAACCCGAGTGATGGATCCCAGCTTCCTGCCAGATCCAGAAAGCCGATTACCTTGGCTGGATTAACCATGCCCGCCAACAACAAGCCAAGGCCAAACACCACACCGCAGATAAAAGCCATTACCCATCGCATGCTCATACTCCTGCCAGGTGACGGCTAACGAATACAACTGCAAATCCCGCGCACATAAAGCACAGTGTTGCGACAAGTGAACGAGGCGACAGACGCGCCAGTCCACAGACACCATGCCCACTGGTGCAACCTGCCGCGTAACGTGTTCCCAGGCCAACCAGCAAACCGGCCACAAGCAACCCTACCCAGTCTGTCTGAAACTGTACGACCGGCCGACCCGCAAATAACCGCCACACTAGGGGGGCGACCAACACCCCCAGGAGAAACAGTGCTTTCTCGCCTCTGCCCTCGCCCTTCTTTTGCAGCAAACTGCCCAGCAGCCCGCTAATACCGGCAATACGGCCATTCACAAGTGCAAACAGGCTCACGGCAAGCCCGATCAACGCACCGCCGAGCAAGGCCGACCAAGGTGTGAAATTGACCCAGTCGATAGTCATTTCGGCTCCTTCGCACAGAACCATTGATACAAGGTTTTAATCACCGCCAGGGCAGCTGGACTATCGATGCGATAGAAAATCTGCTTACCTTCACGCCTTGTCGCCACCAGATCTTCGCGCCTCAAAACCCCTAATTGCTGAGACAAGGTGGGCTGCTGAATGCCAAGCAGGGACTCCAGCTCACTTACACTGCGCTCACCTTCAGACAACTGGCATAGCAACAGCAGTCGCTCTGGATTTCCCAGGGTTTTAAGCAACTGAGCTGCTGCTTCGGTGTTGCCGCGTAACTGCTGAACATCCATCGCCAGTCCTTCTATGACTGTAATCTCGCTCACATGATACATCTAAATATATTATATAAAATAATATAATATAATATAATACAAAACCTGCAAGTACCACGACCGATCAGGTTCCGACGATATGCCCCGGCGACGTTGGTGCCGAAGGTCTCAAAGGGCCTGCCCATGCCTTGGAAGGCCAATAGAAATTAGCGCAGCCAACAGCACGAATGCCGAGGAAACCAACCTTCCGAGGCACCGGGTATCGAGCGTGTCCTCGCCGGCTTGAGAGAGTGCATCGGCGATGACGATCAACTGACAACTGAATCGCCCCGGGCTTTCTAGACACCTTGCAAGTTCTTTGGACTGCCCCCGGAAAGGTGGACATCCCCGGCCTATGCTTTGAGCATAGGAGGAAGTCTATGAGTACCCAGCGATACACCCCGGAATTCAAGGCGGAAGCCGTCAGGCAGGTGGTTGAACGCGGCTATTCAGTCGCGGAGATTGCCGCACGCCTCGGCGTCTCGACTCACAGCCTCTACAAATGGGTGAGCGCCGTCACCCCTGATAAATCAGAAAAGCAGGCCAGCGAATTGCTCGAAGCCAAGAGCAAAATCCTGCGGCTGAGGGCCCAGATGCGCCGCATTGAAGAAGAGCGAGATATCCTAAAAAACCGCCTCCCCGGCGCGCCGCGTCCCACTGGACTAGAAACACTACGTACTACATTGAATCCGCTGGACAGTGGTCGCTGGCTTTTGGGAGGCTAAGTCCCCGTCAAAAAACTTGACCCAGGGAAACCTGCGGCAAGTATCGTGTTGCTCGTTTGATGCGCGTCCACAAGATCAAGGCGCTACGCGGATACAAGGCACCCCGCCCGATCGCTGGGCGCCCCTCAATCATCGGCCCCAACCATCTCAACCGAGAGTTCACCGTCGATGCGCCCAATAAAGCCTGGGTGACCGCTGGCAAGGCTGCCTGTACTTGGCTGTGTTAGTGGATCTGTATGCACGCAAGGTGGTTGGCTGGTCGATGAAGCCGACTCTAGCCCGCGAGTTGGCCTTGGATGCATTGCTGATGGCCCTCTGGCGACGCAAGCACAAAAGTCGGGTCATCGCTCACTCGGATCAGGGCAGCCAGTACGGCAGTGATGAATGGAAACGATTCTGTGCTGCCAACAACCTAGAACCCAGCATGAGTCGGCGCGGCAACTGTTGGGATAATGCTCTGGCTGAATCCTTTTTCAGCAGCTTAAAGAAAGAGCGCATAAGCAAGCGCATCTATAAAACCCGTGATCTGGCTCGGGCCGATGTGTTCGATTACATCGAAGTGTTTTACAACCGTACTCGCCGTCATAGTCACTTGGGCGGTGTCAGTCCTGAGGCCTTTGAAAGCGCCTCGTTATGAGACCGGAAAATGTCTATCGTAATGGGGGTAGTCCAGTTTAAGGCAAAGAGGTGTCTACGAAACCCGGGGGGATTCAGACCGATGGATGGCTTAATAGCAAATCAGGAGCCCTGAGGGCATTTTTTAGTACCCCGGAATTCAGTCCTTGACACCCTAGATGCACTGCAGTTACGTTAAAAATGGCTTATCTACGGACAGTCCCCAACGCACCCAAGACGTTTGTCAAGACCCATCAGACCCGCTGGGAGCAGGTTCCTGCCCATGACCTCCTACTCGCCTCGCCCTGCAGCCGGGGCCACTCTAACGCCCGCGGCAAAAAGTCGAGAACACTGAGCACGATGCCTCGCGCTCGACGGCCTGGGCCCCGGCGTCGTAGCTGGAGTTCCACCGGCCACATGCGGCACTAATTGACGACGTGTCGGAGTTCACCGACTGAGTGCTGTACCTGGGATGGTGCAGGCTGCACAGGCATTGGGATATCAAGCCTCGCCGCACATTGTGGACTGCGCCGTCCTCGACGTACCGGAGAACCAGGTACGCGTGGTCATGGTGCTGACGCGCGCCAAGGCACCGCTGATGCAGCAATTCTCGCAGATACCAGATCAATAGACCGAAGATGAGCGACTCTTTCCCCGCTCACACTACACTCCGACAATCCGCTATGTTCAACGCGCGAGCACTAAACAGTCGAACGGGTTGAAGAACATAGTCAGGCAACAGGCAGCGCAACGTCTAAGGCCCTTGAGCGGTCAGTCAAAGCTCCAAAGCGCCCCTGAGCAATGCATCCAGTTTCAAACTAGCTCCAACGTTTCGCTGATCCAGAAGCGCGATCGGAATATCGTGCAGAACTGCAATCGAGTCAGGCAACCCGTCCCCAATCAATGCAAGTGGACAGGCAATGTCCATCTGTAAGGAACATAGCTTCTTCGCCAGTGCCGTGTTTACGGGCCCCTGGAGTGCGAGCACAAGTGCTGCAGGCTGGAGGGTCGCGCACAACAATGGCAGTTCCTCGAGCGGCTGCCCACTGCCTAACACCTCGATACGCCACCGCTCACTACTGAGAAGTAAGCCGTTGCTCAGCAAATCCAGCTCAGCGCTTCCTTCAATGCCGGCCAGTAACACACATGGGGCACCGAGTTGATTTAGTTGCAGACGTAGCAATAGGCGAGCTCGCAGAAAAGTATCGAGGAACAGCCATTGGCTACGCTGACCGAAAGCGCTGCCAGACAACAGACTGCGCCAGACCGGCATCAGCACATCGAGCAACACCGTAGCCTTGGGGTACAAGGTGAAAAGCTGACCATGAATGCCCTCGAGCGCCTGCCGGTCGAATGCTTTCGTCGCTAGTAGTACAGCAGCGCGCCAATGCTCAATGGAATCGGTCTGCGGCCCGGGCGGGCGGGCGACTTCGTCGTGCTGGCGTGCGAGCAACTCACCCACCTTGCTGATCGGCAAGCCACTACCGGTCCAGCGCAGTATGTCGCGTATGCGCTGTACATCCTGGGCCGTGTACAGGCGGTGCCCGCCTTCGGTGCGTTGGGGGCGAATCAAACCATGACGACGTTCCCAGGCGCGCAGGGTCACTGGATTTATGCCAGTCAAGTTGACGACATCGCGCATGGGCAGCAAATCGGTGGAGGTCGCTTCAGTCATCGCAAGTGATCATCAGGGCGGTTGCACATTCTAAACCCATACCAACCTTCTACGGCGATCGTTCTTCCATCATGATATCGACAACCGCACCTTAGCCTTCCAGCACAAAGGTCTACGCTGCGCATACCGAAAACGCTACTTGAGTGGGTGGGCCACATGATCGACGCAAAACTCTTGCAATTAATGGTCGAGAGCTCCAACGATGGCATCGTCGTCGCCGAGCAGGAAGGCGACGACAGCATCCTGATCTACACCAACCCTGCCTTCGAGCGCCTCACCGGCTACGCCACGGACGACATCCTCTATCAGGATTGCCGCTTCCTCCAGGGCCAGGACCACAACCAACCAGGTATCGCAGCCATCCGCGAGGCAATTCGCGAAGGGCGCCCGTGTTGCCAAGTGCTGCGCAACTATCGCAAGGATGGCAGCCTGTTCTGGAATGAGCTGTCTATCACCCCCGTACACAACGATGCCGATGAACTGACTTACTACATCGGCATCCAGCGTGATGTTACGGCACAGGTCTTCGCCGAAGAGCGGGTCCGCGAACTGGAGGCAGAGATAGTCGATTTGCGTCGACAACTCGCATCAGGCAACGGCTGACCTTGCAACAAATCTATACAGGGCCGTTGACTTGTATAGATTTATACGTAAGCTCCTCTTATATCTGTACAGAATTTCACTGTTGTACAGGATTTTCGGGAGCCTTGCATGTCCACTTATCTGCAGTATTTCGCGGAGCGCTTCTCCAGCCTTGATGGGCGGAGCCTCGATAGCCTCGAAAAACTGTATAGCGATAACGTAACGTTCCGTGATCCCTTGCATCAGATCGATGGCCTGGCAGCGCTTCGTCGCTACTTCACCGAGCTTTACGCCAACGCACAGGACATTCGTTACGTTATCGCCGGCGCGGACGAAGTTCAGCCGGGCCAGGGCTACCTGCGCTGGACGCTAGAGTTCCGCCACCCCCGACTCGCCAATGGCAGGCTGATCAGTCTGCAGGGCTGCAGTTTTCTCAAGTGGCAAGAGCGTGTTCACTTCCACCAGGACTACTTTGACGCAGGTGCACTGCTTTACGAGCACGTACCAGTCATGGGCGGCGCTATCCGCTTGCTCAAGGGCCGGCTGGTATGAGCCGTTGCTGGCTGACGGGGGCAAGTAGCGGAATCGGCGCTGCCCTTGCCGTCCAATTGCTGGACCAAGGGCACCGGGTTGCCTTGGGTACACGTGATGCCAACCGCTTATTGCACTTGATGCAACGATATCCGGGGCAGGTATTGGCGGCCGTCGGCGATGTCGATTGCGCTGAGCAGGTCTCCAGGATCACCGCACAGATCGAGCACACCTGGGGGGCGCTGGACCTGGTTATCCTCAATGCCGGAACGTGCGAATACCTCGAACCAGGACTCTTCGACCCGGCACTGGTCGAACGTGTGGTGCGCACCAACCTGTTTGGTGTAAGCCACTGTATTGCAGCGGCCCTCCCTTTGCTGCATCGCGGTGAGCGCCCGCACCTGGTCGTAATGGGCAGTGCGGTGACCTGGTTGTCGCTCCCTCGTGCCGGAGCCTATGGCGCCTCCAAGGCGGCCGTGCGCTACCTGGTGGAATCGCTTCGCTTCGACCTGATCAATGAAGGTATTGCCGTAACGCTGGTCAGCCCTGGATTCGTCGATACGCCGTTGACCCGTCGCAACGACTTCCCCATGCCTCAGTTGTGGACCACCGAGCGTGCCGCCGCACATATCACTGCACGCCTGCCGCGACGCCCGCTGGAAATTAACTTCCCCACTGCATTTACGCTGGGCCTGCGCGTGATCGGCGCCCTGCCGGTGCGCTGGCGACTGAAGCTTTGCCAGCGCCTGGTGCGTGCCCCAAAGGACTAAAACTCATGCGTATCGCCATCATCGGCACCGGCATCGCTGGACTAACCTGCAGCTACCTGCTGTCCCGCCGGCACGAGGTGACGGTATTTGAGGCCGCCGATTGGATCGGCGGCCATACCCATACAGTCGATGTGCAATGGCAAGGCCAGCGGTACGCGGTGGATACCGGGTTCATCGTGTTCAACGACTGGACCTACCCAAACTTCATCCGCTTGCTCGACCATCTAAAGGTTGCCTCGCAGCCCACGCAGATGAGCTTTTCAGTGCATGACCCACGTAGAGGTTTCGAATACAACGGCCATGGCTTGGACACGTTGTTCGCGCAGCGTCGTAACCTGGTGTCCCCCGGATTCTGGGGCATGCTGAAGGATATCCTGCGTTTTAACCGCGAGGTTCTGGCCGATCTGGACAACCAGCGCATTGATAGTGAAACGACCCTCGGTATCTACCTTAAGACACAGGGCTATGGGCAACGCTTCATCGACCATTACATCGTGCCCATGGGCTCGGCAATCTGGTCTATGTCACTTGCCGAAATGCTCGCTTTTCCCTTGCAGTTCTTTGTGCGCTTCTGCCGAAATCACGGCCTGTTATCGGTGAGCCACCGTCCGCAGTGGCGGGTGATCGAGGGCGGCTCACGCAGCTATGTGGCGCCGTTGTGCCGGCCCTTTGCCGAGCGCATCCGCTTGAACTGTCCGGTCAAGCGGGTCGAGCGTGACGAAGGCGGCGTAACCCTCTTCAGCGCGGCGGGCATGGAGCGTTTCGACAGCATTGTGTTTGCCTGCCATAGCGACCAGGCCCTGGCCCTGCTGGGAAGACCCAGCGTGGCCGAACGCTCGGTGTTGAGCGCCATCACCTATGCCAGCAATGACGTAGTGCTTCACACCGACACCCGACTGCTGCCGCGCCGGCGCAAGGCCTGGGCCAGTTGGAACTACCGCCTGGGCGGCGAGGAACAGGCCCCCGCGGCTCTGACCTACAACATGAGCATCCTTCAAGCAATCGAAGCGCCGGTAACGTTCTGCGTGAGCCTCAATCAGACCGCGCTGGTGGATCCCGCGCAGATTCTGGCCCGCTTCAAATACGCCCACCCCCAATACAGCCTCGCAGCATTGATAGCCCAGGCCCGCCACGGCGAACTACAGGGCAGGCAAAACAGTTACTACTGCGGAGCCTACTGGGGCAATGGCTTTCACGAGGACGGGGTGCTCAGCGCACTTAAAGTGGCCGAGCACTTTGGAGAGCGCCTGTGAACAGCAGTTTGTGCCAGGGCTGGGTCAGCCACCGCCGGATGGCCCCGCACCACCATGCATTCCGCTACCGGATCGGCTTGTTCTACCTGGATCTGGATGAGCAGGCCTGGCTAACAGGTCTCTCTCCCTGGCTGGGCCGGTCGCGGTTTGCGCCCCTGAGCTGGCGCGAAACCGATTACCTGCCGGGGCTGACCCGTGATGGAGAATCATTGGCGCAGGCCGCGCGTCTATTAGTGGAGCAAGCCACCGGACAGCGCCCCGAAGGTGCCGTGCAATTGCTCGCCCAACCACGCTGCTGGGGGCTGTCGTTCAACCCTGTGAGCTTCTATTTTTGCCATGACGTTGACGGGCACCTGGCAGCAATCCTGCTGGAGGTGCGTAACACACCTTGGCGCGAACGCTTTCACTACGTGCTGCCGGTACAGGAGGGTCAGGGACGCTCATTCGCCATGGCCAAAGCGTTCCACGTCTCGCCGTTCATGCCGCTGGATATGGATTATCGCCTGCATTTCTTCCTCGATGAGCAACGCGTGCGCATCCATATGGAGAACTGGCGTGCGGGGCACAAAGTGTTCGAGGCCGATCTAGCATTGCAACGCCAGCCGCTCAATCGCGCCACCTTGCATCGGCACATTTTGGCTTTTCCGTGGATGAGCCTACGCACCGTTTCATCCATCTATTGGCAAGCCTTGCGCCTCTTGCTCAAGCGCACCCCCATTCACGACCACACTGCCGGCCAGGGCAACCTAGTGCTCGGTAAACCTTGCAAGGACCCCGATCATGTCCAATCCCACTCTGAGCGTTAGCAAGTCAACAGGCATCACCCCATTCCTGGGCGGCCTCACCCGAAACACCGTGCTCGCTCAGTTACGGCGGTTGAGCCAAGGACATCTACGCGTGCTCAGCAAGGGTCAGCAGTGGAGCTTCGGCGACCCGGCGAGTCAGTTGCAAGCCGAGGTGGAGATCCTCGAAGACGCGACCTGGAACCTGATCGCCGGTAATGGCTCGATTGGTGCTGGGGAAGCGTATATCCACGGCTATTGGCGCAGTCCTGACCTAGCGGCTGTGACCCGTCTGTTCGTTGCCAACCTCGATGTCCTCGACGCCATGGAGGCAGGCCTGTCTCGACTCGGGCGCCCGGTCCTGCGCTTGCTGCACCGGCTCAACCGGAACAGCCGACGAGGCGCTCGACGCAACATTCTCGCCCATTACGACATGGGCAACGCCCTGTTCGAGCGTTTGCTCGACCCGACTATGATGTACTCCGCCGCACAGTTCGACAGTGCCGAACAGACCCTTGAAGCGGCCCAGCTGAACAAGCTGGAACGCATCTGCCAGAAGCTTGAGCTCAAACCCCACGAGCATCTTCTGGAGATTGGCAGCGGCTGGGGCAGCCTGGCCATCCATGCCGCTACCCGCCACGGCTGCCGCGTTACCACCACGACACTCTCCGACGCGCAGTACGCTTATACGTGCCAACGTGTGAAGGCGCTGGGCCTGGAGCAACGTATTACGGTGTTGCGCGAGGATTACCGTGATCTGCGCGGACGTTTCGATAAACTGGTATCGATCGAGATGATCGAGGCCGTCGGACACCGCTATCTACCCACCTATTTTCGCCAGTGTGAGTCGTTGCTCAAAGACGATGGCCTGATGCTGTTACAGGCCATCACCATTCGCGACCAGCGCTATGCACTGGCCCGCCGCTCGGTGGACTTCATCCAACGTTACATCTTCCCCGGAGGCGCGCTACCTTCGCTGAGCGTGATGCTCGAAACCGCTAGCCGCCAGACCGCGCTGAACCTGGTACACCTCGAAGACTTCGGTCTGGACTACGCGCGTACCCTACGTCATTGGCATGACAACTTGCGTCAAGCGCGGACGGTGCTGACGGAACTGGGCTACGACGACACCTTCCAGCGCTTGTGGGAGTTCTACCTGTGCTACTGCCAAGGCGGCTTTGAAGAGCGCGCGATCGGCGTGGCGCAGTTACTGTGGGCTACGCCGCGGGCTCGCCGGGCGCCATTGCCGGGCACGTAAAATTGGGCCGCGGGTGGATGATCGGCAATGCCCTTTGGCTTCAGGTCGGCTGGTGGGCATGCGTCTTGGGTGCACACGTTCAATGGCTTCTGCTCATTGTGCCGATCGGACTAGCTTTACACCTGCGCCTTTGTCAGGAGCGTAGCGCCGAAGTGCGTGCGCTTTTGCGCGTGGCACTTGCAGGGTGCTTGCTGGACACTCTGTTGGGCTCTGTGGGGGTGTTCAGCTTTGACCAGCGGCCCTTGCCTGTGTGGCTGGCATTACTGTGGCTGGTGTTAGCCAGCGGCTTGCGCCATAGCCTGGCTTGGACAGGACGCCCCTACTGGCGGGCGGCTCTGGTGGGCATGTTCAGTGGCCCGCTGGCATATCTGGCCGGTGCCAGGCTCACAGGTGTTGATCTGCCGATGGGGCACGTCGGCACAGGCCTGCTGCTAGCGCCGATCTGGGCGCTGGTCTTGCCCCTCGCCGTGCGGGTCGCGTCGTGGCGCTGAGCGGCGACAGCGCTCAGAACAGTAGCGAACGTGCTCCCAGCAGCGTGCCCAACGCTTGCGCCAGGTGAACGGCAAGCCACACACGACGCAGAACTTGCTCGGCAACAATCGCTTGTTCATATCGACTCCCCCGCATCCAGGTGTGCCAACAGCCTCTGGCCACGTAGCCACACCGCATCGCGCCGGGTCGACGACATGCCATCCAGACTGCGATAGACCAATGCCAGTCGAGGGTTTTTCGACAGTAACTGGCGATGACGGATGAGGAAATGCCAATAGAGTGCATTAAACGGACAAGCGTCCTCCTCCACGGCGTGTTCGACTTTGTAGCTGCAAGATTTGCAATGGTCGGACATGCGCTGAATATAACGACCGCTGGCGCAATAGGGCTTCGAGCCAAGGTAACCACCATCTGCATGCATCACCATGCCCAGTGTATTGGGCAGCTCGACCCAGTCGAAGGCATCCATGTACACGGCCAGGTACCATTCGCATATCGCGGGCGGCGCGATGCCGGCCAGTAACGCGAAATTACCGGTGACCATCAGTCGCTGGATATGATGCGCGTAGCCCAACTCCAGGGTCTGATCAATCACCTGGGCCATGCAGCGCATGCCGGTCTGCCCCGTCCAATAAAATTCGGGCAGCGATCGGTCGTTGCCCAAGTAATTCAGCGCCGCGTATTCGGGCATGCGTAGCCAGTAGATACCCCGCACAAACTCGCGCCAACCGATCAACTGGCGGATAAAGCCTTCGGCGGCGTTGAGCGGTACCCTCCCCTCGCGCCAGGCTCGGTCGACATCGTCACACAGCCGGCGCACATCCAGCAGGCCGATATTCAGTGCTGCACTGATGCGTGCATGAAAAAGGTATGGTTCGCCCTCAGCCATCGCATCCTGATAGTCACCGAAGGCCGCAAGACTGAACTCAAGAAAGTGCTCCCAGAGCTGCTGTGCTTGGTCATGAGTGACCGGGTAGTCAAAGGTATCGACTGCACCATAATGGTCGGCAAAACGCTCACGTACTAATGTCACCAC
Organism: Pseudomonas sp. NPDC087612; assembly: GCF_044743505.1. NCBI lineage: Bacteria > Pseudomonadati > Pseudomonadota > Gammaproteobacteria > Pseudomonadales > Pseudomonadaceae > Pseudomonas > Pseudomonas sp. NPDC087612. Next base: position 36,706 of record NZ_JBIUWO010000018.1, on the reverse strand, counting down.
CGCCGCTGTGATCGCATCATGAGCAAATTGTGCGGGAATTGGCCCGCGCAGACCACGCGGCAGTGGCTTACGGTTGTCGCCATCAAAATTCCAGGCACCTCCGGCAGGGCTTCCTTCAGGTTCCAGCAGCAGGCCACAACGCTTGCGCATTCCCCGATAGAAGTGCTCCATTCGCAAGTGCTTGCGGCCAGCGGACCAACGCGCGAAGGCTTCGCGCGAACATAGAAAGCGGGTGTCACGATGCCACACAAGCGGCAACCCGGCATCACGTAACGCCTGTTCTAGCCGCCACTCGCCACATTCGGTTACATGCACCTCGTCTGCATGCAGTAACGCCTGCCACCGCTGTAGCTCCCCGGCGATACTACCGCTGTTGCCCGGCGTATCCAGTTGTTGGTAGTGCACATTCCAGCCTCGCTCGCGCAGGGCCTGAGCGAAATGGCGCATTGCGCTGAGTATCAGCACAATCTTCTGCGGATGATGCGGCACATAGCGTGCTTCACCCTCGACCTCAGCCATCAGCAGAACGTCGCGTGCCGGGTCCAGGGCGCGCAGCACCGCCAGGTCAAAAGACAGCTGATCGCCCAGCACCAAACCCAGGCGCCTCCCCTGCGCTACCACTGGCTGGTTAGCGTAAACGGCACCCGCAGCGGGGCAACAGGACCGCCGCGCTGGCCGCATATTTCCTCGTGCACCAAATACTGCACCAGCATGCACGGCACTGGAGGCACATCGGCCAGAAATTGCCGGAGCTCGGTGGTCGAGCGCAGGCGCAAAACTTCGCCGTTCGCGTCGCACAAGGAATAGGGCCCGGTGTCGGTCAACACGCGCAACACGTTAAAGCCCCCTTCAAGTAACAGAACTTCAAGCTCATTGATATCGCGAGCGCTCGCCGACTTGATCAGCTGCTTCAGGTTCATGGTGTGCCCTCCGGCAAGCGGCGGAAGAACAAGGTTATCTGCCCAATCTCCACACCGAGTTTGCTCATGCTCGAGCGGTTTAGGAGGGTGTCATCGTCCATCAGGTACATCCAGTCATCCAGGTCCACCTCCCAGTGCCGCCCATCAACAGGCAGGTCCAGGCGGTAGCGCCAGCGCAACGTATTACCCGCTACTTCACCGATGGCCTCGCCAATCACGTCACCAGCGGTGCCGCGCCAGCGACTGGGGCCGTCCGGGGTTAGGGTCCAGGTTCTCTGCTGGCGCGTACCGTCGCTGTACAGAAAATGCTCGTCGAGGATCAGTCGTTCGCCCTCGCGGCGGCTGTCGATACGCACATGGAAGCGCTTGACTACCGCCCCCGAGCGCTTTTGGAACATGCCCCAGGCCTGCACCGGCCGCGAGAAAAACTCCACCAGGTTGAGGCGTGGATGCTCCCCAGCGTAGCGCTCAACGCCGACGTTTCCGCAACTACCTAGTAGCAAGCAGCCGATCAACAGAAGCACTTTGTACATATTTCAGTCTCCTCGGTCGCTCCCGGCCAGCCCGAGCAGGCGCTGGCGCAATTGTGGATCACGGGCCCGCGGATCAACCCAAATGGCGAAGAAAGCACGGGCGAAGGCCGGGTCGGCCACTTCAAGGCTGAGTTGGCCATCGACATAGAATCGGCAACCTTGCCCCGGTAGGTACAGACCGGTGATGCGCATGCCCGGGCGCACATCCACAAACGCTTCCTGCATCGCTTTTGACCATCGCTTCACGGTTTCCCTCGCCATTGGACGGTCAGCTAGGCGCTGCATTTCATCAATGCTGGCCTGCACCAACGTTTCCCGGGTCAATGCCCGGTGGTAGATCAGCTCGAGGGCGAACGGCTCATTCCAGCTCCATGCAGCACCGGCGCTCCACAGGCGGGCGGTGTAAAGACGCAGGCCGAACCAGGTGAATTCGCCGCTGCCGACCACGCGCGCCTCTGAAAGCGAAGGCCTCCAGTCTGACAATGCAGGCTGTGTGATCGTCATAAGAAAGGCCAAGGCGAATAGGCTGAGTGCTGAGGTTCTGCTTGCCATGTGCGGGACACCGGGAAGAGAAAATACTGTACAAGTATATTTTAATGTACAGTTTTGAGTACAAATATCGAAGGTGATGATCAATTTCGTATGACCCGGGGGTTAATACCGCGGCAACATCTTGCCGGGAGAGCAATATGACGCTGATCACCAATCTAGCTGTGGCAGCAAACACTCTTGTCTGCGGCGCCAGCGAAGGCATCGGTCTTGCGCTTTGCTCACAATTGCTAGCGCGTGATGACGTTAGGCAGGTGTTTGCTGTCTCGCGTCAGGCTAACCACAGCGCGGGTCTGGAGGCGTTGGCCCGGCAACATGGCCGGCGTTTGATACGCATCAATTGCGACGCCCGCTACGAAAAGTCGCTGGAGAAACTGACTCGTCATATCGGCGCAACTTGCGAGTGTTTGCATCTAGTGATCAGCACACTGGGCGTGCTGCACGACGCTCCAGCACGGGCGGAAAAAAAACTTGCGCAGTTAGACTTAGCAAGCCTGCAGGCCAGTTTCGTCACCAACAGCTTTGCCCCCATCTTACTGCTTAAACACCTCTTCCCGCTGCTGCTGCATCAGCCTACGACCTTCGCCGCGCTTTCGGCGAGAGTCGGCTCAATCAGCGACAACCGTCTGGGTGGCTGGTACAGCTACCGGGCCAGCAAGGCGGCGCTCAACCAACTGTTGCGCACCGCCAGTATCGAACTGAAGCGGCTGAACCCCGCGTCGACGGTGCTGGCGCTACACCCCGGCACGACGGCTACCCGCCTTTCTCAACCGTTCCAGGCCAATGTACCGCCAGACAAACTGTTCGCGCCTGCGTTTGCCGCGCAGTGCATCCTCGAACTAATCGCTCGGCACGGGCCAGCTCACAGCGGCACTTTCTGGGCATGGGACCATCAGCCGGTCGCCTGGTGAACCTCCCTGCCTTTGTCACAGCAGAAAGCGTTGCATGAAACCTACCAGCATCCAGTTTGCCAACAGGGCCTGAAATTAGAGTAGGAGCGCGATTTAGGTTGCAGTTATGACTATCAATCTCGCTCTAACGTTTCATCCAGCTTGGACCCGGAGCAGACAACTACAACCAAGCCTGGAGGGACCATCAGATTACTTTCACGGCACGGCCGATGAATTGCACCGGTCCTGTGGGTTTGCCAGTCTTCGATCCAGTGGGACTTTCCAGCGTCAGTTCAAAGAGCTGGTTGGGCTCCAGCGGTGGCAGTTTATCTAGAGGAACAGAAAGTGTTTGTCCAGGTGTGACCAATCCAAGAGATACCGGTCCTTGCCAGTCGTCGGCTTTGGTCCAGAACTCAAGTGCTTTGTCGGCAGGGACTTGCGTGCCCCCCAAAGGTATCAGTTGGATTTCCCGTGGACTGCTCGCCTGAATCACCCAGCCGGGCGTCTGATTTTGTGGCGCCACCAGAACGACCAGGTAGGTGATCGGTTTCATCTGAGCGGTTTGGGTCAGGAGTGCGGTTGCGAGCAACAGCGATGCGACAAGACCTGTCGCCGCCAGCCCACGCCATAGTGCAAGACGGTTCCACCATGAGTTCGGCTGTGCGGCGGCCGTTGCTCGTGGTGCTTGTCGCTCAATGCTGTTCACGCTGCGCTCGATACGCTCCCAGAGGCGTGGCGTAGGCGATTGCGCTTCAACCAGTTCAGTCAACGGGTATAAGCGCTGCTCCCAAGCATCTACAGCGGATCGTAGTTCAGTGTCTTGGGCCAGACGCTTTTGTACTTCGATGCGCTGCTCGGCCTGCAGCGTGCCCAGAACATACTCACTGGCCAGCGCGTCGATGTCGTCCGGGCTTTGATCTTGAGGGGTCTCGGTCATCCCATGCACTCCCGCAATGCCACCAGACTGCGTTTGATCCAGGCTTTGACCGTCCCCAGTGGTGTACCCAGTTTCTGTGCGATTTGTGCATGCGAATAGCCGTCGACATACGCATGAAGTATGCAGGTGCGCCGCGCCGGCTCCAGTTGCTCAAGGCAGGTATAAATGCGCCCTGAATGGCCGTGATAATCGAAGGTTTGCGCAGTCTCTAGCGATGCCTCCATGGAGGCTGAAGCGTGCAACGCCGTTTCGCTCTGCTCACTGACCTGTACTTCCCTGGCGCCATTACGCATGAAATTAAGCGCCAGGTGCCGCGTCACGCTGAAAATCCAGCCACGTGCTGAGCCTCTTGCCGGGTTGAAACTGGCGGCACGGGTCCAGATCCTGATAAAGGCATCGTGCACGATGTCTTCGGCCAGAACGTTGTCACGCGCAATGCGCCTGGCGACACCCAAAAGCCGAGGACTTTCCTGCTCATATAAATCCCGTAGTGCCTGCTGGTCGCCTCTGGCGCAGGCAATCAGGCAGGATTCATAGTCAAAACCGGGCTCGGGCAAGGACAATTTTTCCGCCGTCAGCAAGGGGTAGCCCCCAGCCGTATAGCTGGAGTTCGATCAGAGCAGCGTAGACGACTTTGTGCGCTGTCAGGCTGCTCTGAATCGCTGGCTTAATTGGCTGTCCAGAAAATATAGTCAGCCTGATATTTGACCATCTCTTGTTTGCCCTTGTTTGCGGCGGAGCATTCGCTACTGGGGGCTACGCCGCCTTTGACGGCCACCCGCTGGATATAGCTGACACCGTTCATCGCGCCTTTGCCTTCAGCTGGGTTGGCCTTGACCAACTGATAAGGGAGGTCACCGGTGCTTGAAGGGGCAACAGACAGTTGCGTCCCGGTGACTTTGGAGCCGTCTTTGGCTTGCCAGGTGGCAGGCGGTCCAAAGTAGGTGCCGATCTGTTTGCCGCTACGATCATTGAGCACCGCCTTGGGCCCGACAAACACCCATTCGGTCTGGCCGGCGGCGTTGGCTTTGTCGCGGCATTCATAAGTGATTTCGCCCACGCCTACGGCTTCCAGTACGGTCTTGTGGCCGTCCGGAACCTTGATGCTGTCGGGCAGATTTGCCTGTCCATAGGCCGCAGGGATCATGAGTGACAAACAGGTGACAGCGAGCGTAGTACTGGTCATGCAGAGGAATCGTATGGCGTTCATGTAAGCCTCTCCAGAAGGATAATCAGCTCAGCAGCGCGATGGCTACTACCTGTACTACCCGCTGGAGGTCGATCTGGATGCAGTTACATTAGAAATATCATTACAACTAACGCCGTAGAGCAAGTCCTTGATCGCTTGCCGGTGTGAGTGTCAGCTCTTGGATTGGGGGCAGCAGATTCTGACCGGATACAGGATCGCGTGGTCTTCACGTTTGCCCTCTCCAGTACCCCAATTTCCCGCTGCTGCAAAGCGGGCTTGAATATCTTGCCCACGGCAGTCAGTGGCAACGCTTCGAGGAATTCAATTCGTTTGGGAACTGCTGCCCGCTCGCTGATGTTGACCCAGACACCGCCAGCAATCAAAGCGCCGGCTTTAAGCAGGTCCCGCCGGCCAAACCGGGTTGAGGTGTACGACATGGCGGCAGCTCTAGGGGCACGTTGCAATACGTCTCGCCGTCGCCCAGCCAGAGTTCAGATCTGGCGGGGCGACGCTGACAGGTGAAGCGAGCGGCCCTTGCTCAGGTGACTAAGCAATCGGGGCATCAGGTAACTGGCGTCTGCACCCACGCCCCTGAGTGTTGCCGAAGCGAAGTTCCTTTGTTGAGGCAAGCCCACGAAGTACAGGCCTGGCACCTGGCTGGCCACACCGTTATGCTGCAGCACACGCCCACTCCGGTCTGCGACCGGGAGGCCCGTCAGGAAATCTAGGTTTGGCTGGAAGCCCGTCGCAAAAATCAGCGCATCGACCTGAGTAGTGCTTCTGTCCGGCCAGACAACAGAATCGGGTAGCACTTGCTGGAACATGGCCCTGCGCTGGAATAGACCGGCGTTGAGAGCCTTCCGGTACTTACCGGTATCGAGCACGGGCGTGCTCTGGTCACTCAACCATCGTGTTTGCTCCAGCTTGGTGAATTTCAGCCAGGTATGAAAATCGAGTCCGAGGATTCGCTGCGGGAAGAAACGGATTTTCTCGCGGGTTGCCAGCACTACCTCGGCGACGCCTGCAAGCTCATAAGCGATCTGGACAGCTGAGTTCGCGGCTCCAACCACTACGACGCGCTGGCCAGTAAAGGGCTCTGGCGTTCGATATGCTGAGCTATGCAGACATGTCCCTGAGAAGCCCTCCAACCCAGGAACGCTGGGCGTGAACGGCCGGCTAAATCCTCCCGATGCTACGACCACAGAACGTGCGGTGAGGATCGCTCCGGTGTCGCAGCGAACCTCAAACACCTTTTCCTTCTGCGCTACGCCCACCACTCGGATGCCGCCCTGAAAAGGCAGTCGAAACTCGGCAGCATAGGCTTCCAGGTACTGCACCACCTCGTCTCGTAGCGGATAGCTCTTGGGGTCACCAGGAAACGGCAGCCCTGGCAACGCCGAGTATTCCGCCGGGGAGAACAGCTGCAGGCTGTCGTAGTAGTTCCGCCAGTTCCCGCCAGGAGATGCCTGCTCATCCAAGATGAGGAATTCCAAGCCGCGCTGCTGCAAGTGCCAGCCAGTCGCCAAACCTGCTTGCCCACCACCGATGACAACCACATCCAAAGTACGACTCAATTCATTCATATGTGCACACTCATGCATATATCAGGAGAAAAAAGCCACGCTACGGGCAGCACAGCGAAACCAGACCCTTGGTTCGCTGGAGGAGGCCCTCCAAACGCTCGACGATCGCCCCGCCATTCACTTCATAGAAAACCTGTCTGCCCACTTTGGTGGCTTTCACGATGTGAGCGTCGTGCAGCACCTGTAAGTGCCTTGAGATCACAGAGCGCTCCTGCGGCAAAGCTTTGGCGATTTCGCCGACATCCGCCCTCCCTAACTGAAGCACGCGCTTGAACACCGCGACCCTAGAGGGTTCGCAGAGGGCTTTGAAGAAGGCTTCATCCAGCGACTCAATGGCAGCATCGATGGCTTGGGCGCGGAGATTGTCAGGAGTCGTCATGAGAGCAATATATGTGCATGAAGACGCACATGTAAAGCCACCCATCATCGCAAGCTTGCGATACATTTGGAAAATCGTATATTTGGAAAACCATATACACGCAGAGTATCTAGTGATGACTGGCAAGATCCGCGTCCTGTTTGTTTGCACCGCCAACGCTGCTCGCTCCCAACTCGCCGAAGCATTGCTCCGACACACAGACCCTGTGCGCTTCGAGGCTTTCAGCGCAGGTACTCAGCCTGGCGAAGTCGACCCGCGAACCTATGCCGCCCTTGAGCACCTCGCCATCGACTCCAGCGCCCTGCGTAGCAAATCCATCGACGAGTTCGCCGGTGAACACTTCGACTACGTCATTACCCTCTGTGACAAGGCCGCCCAGGAATGCCAAGCGCTTCCGGCTTTTGGCGAGCAGCTGGTATGGAACTTCGAAGACCCTGTCACCAGCGACAAACACGATGCCTTCCGCCACACGCTTCACGAGATTCATGAGCGCATCAAGATGTTCGTCCTCGTGAAAACCAAGCACTGAGAACCGCTATGACTGACTCGCTGACCCCTACCAAGGTTTTCAAATGCCTCGCCGACGAAACCCGCATTCGGATGATGTTGCTGATCGCTCGCGAGGAAGAGCTCTGCGTCTGTGAACTGACCTGTGCGCTGGAAGAAAGCCAGCCCAAGGTTTCCCGCCACCTGGCGCAATTGCGCACGTGTGACCTGCTGGAAGACCGCCGGCAGGGTCAATGGGTTTACTACCGGCTACATCCCGAGCTGCCCGCCTGGGTACGCGAAGTCCTGGCAACGACGCTGGAGGCCAACCGCGAATGGCTGAGCACCAGCTCCAAACGACTGGACACCATGGGTGACCGCCCACAGCGCGTGGCCTCCTGCTGCTGATCACTGCCGAGAAAAGCCGATGAAAGTTCTGTTCCTCTGCACCGCCAATAGCTGCCGCAGCATCCTGTCTGAAGCCGTGTTCAACCACCTGGCCCCGACCGGTATGAAGGCCTTCAGCACCGGCAGCCAGCCCAAGGGCGAGGTGCATCCGTTGTCCATCGCCGCGTTGCAGCGCGCCGGTATTTCCACCGATGGTCTCAGCAGCAAGTCCAGTGATTCACACGCCGAGCTTGCCCCGGACTTTGTCATCACCGTCTGCGACAAGGCCGCTGGCGAAGCATGCCCGGTGTTCTTCGGGCCAGCAGTAAAAGCTCATTGGGGGCTTTCCGATCCGTCCGACCTGCAAGGTAGCGCCGCCGAACTGGACGAGGCTTTCGACGCCACGCTTGAACACATCAAGCGCCGCATTACGGCATTTCTCGCATTGCCTTTCGAACAACTGGATGCCGCCCAGCTCAAGGCCGAGCTGGCACGCATCGGAACGCTCTGACGTTAAGGGAGATTCACCATGAGCAAGAGCCGCCTTTCATTCCTCGATCGCTACCTAACGGTCTGGATCTTTTTGGCCATGGGCCTTGGCATTGGCCTCGGCAGTCTCTTCCAGGGACTGCCTGCATGGCTGAACAGCCTGTCGGTTGGCTCGACAAACATCCCCATTGCCATTGGCCTGATCGTCATGATGTACCCGCCATTGGCGAAGGTGAAATACGAGGAGCTACCACAGGTCTTCAAAGACAAGCGCATCCTCGCCTTGTCGCTGATTCAGAATTGGGTGATTGGCCCGGTGCTGATGTTCGGGTTGGCTGTCGTATTCCTCTCCGACAAGCCCGAGTACATGACCGGCCTAATCCTCATCGGCTTGGCACGCTGCATCGCCATGGTGCTGGTGTGGAACCAGATTGCAGGCGGCAACAACCAATACGTTGCGGGCTTGGTCGCCTTCAACAGCATCTTCCAAATTCTGTTCTTCAGCGTGTATGCCTGGATCTTCCTGGGCCTTCTGCCGCCGCTGTTCGGGCTGGAAGGTAGCATCATCGAAACCAGCTTCATCGAAATTGCCCAATCGGTACTGATCTATCTGGGTATCCCATTCCTGGCTGGCTTCCTGACCCGCAAGATCCTGATCAGCCGTAAGGGCTCCGCGTGGTACGAGGAGCGCTTCATTCCGAAGATCAGCCCGCTGACGCTCGTGGCGTTGCTGCTGACCATCGTCGCTATGTTCAGCCTGAAAGGCGACATGGTGCTGCAACTGCCTCTGGATGTGCTGCGCATAGCCATCCCGCTAACCATCTACTTCGTGGTGATGTTCTTCATCAGCTTCTGGATGGGCAAGCTGCTGGAGGCCGACTACCCACGCACCACCGCGCTGGCATTTACCGCTGCCAGTAACAACTTCGAACTGGCCATTGCCGTGGCCATTGCCACTTTTGGCCTTGCCTCGCCGGTAGCATTTGCCACCGTCATCGGGCCTTTGGTGGAAGTACCGGTACTGATCTCCCTGGTCGGCGTTGCCTTGTGGCTCAAGCGTCGCTGGTTCGATCAGCCATCTGGTGCCTTGTCCCAGGAGTGAAATCATGACCGAACACCATATCCCCAACATCGACAGTGATCTGATCGATCTGCCGTCTTCCGAAAAGCTGGCTATCGAGCAGCAGTCCACTCACAAACCGCGCATCCTGCTGCTGTATGGATCGACCCGAGAGCGCTCTTTCAGCCGCCTTCTGACCGAGGAAGCAGCCCGCCTGCTGGAGCACTTCGGTGCCGAGACGCGGATCTTCAATCCGTCGGGCCTGCCGCTGCCGGATGACGTACCCGACGACCACCCCATGGTCAAAGAGCTGCGCGACCTGGTGCTCTGGTCGGAAGGCATGGTCTGGTGTTCACCAGAACGCCACGGTGCGATGACCGGCGTGTTCAAGTCGCAGATCGACTGGATTCCGCTGAGCATGGGTGCAGTGCGGCCGACGCAGGGCAAAACCCTCGCGGTGATGCAGGTCTGCGGTGGCTCGCAGTCATTCAACGTGGTCAACCAACTACGCGTGCTTGGCCGCTGGATGCGCATGTTCACCATCCCTAACCAGTCGTCAGTGCCGAAGGCCTATCTGGAGTTCGACGAGACGGGCCGCATGAAGCCCTCTGCGTACTACGACCGTGTCGTCGACGTGATGGAGGAGCTGGTGAAATTCACCCTGCTTCTGCGTGATCGCGCCGACTATATGGTCGATCGCTACTCCGAACGCAAAGAGTCGGCTGAAGAACTATCGAAGCGCGTCAATCAACGCTCCATCTGAGGCTTTTGAGCATGCAACTGCACCCGTATTCCGTGCTGACTACTCCACAGTTGATCGGCCAACTGATCTTCACCCCGTGCCCTGGTACCAATGACACGCCGGTCTCCCAGGCTCTGGCAACACTGCGCGATGCCGGCGCGAGCGCACTGGTAACCCTGATGCCGGATGAAGAGCTGTTGCAGAACGAGGTCGATCTACTGCCTGAGGAATGCCAGCTGCTGGGCCTTGAATGGTTCCACCTGCCGGTGGAGGATGATCAGGCTCCCGGCGAGCCCTTTGCTGCCGCCTGGGAAACCCATCGGGAGCGCCTAAAAGAGCTGGTGATGGCTGGCAAATCGATCGCTATTCACTGCAAGGGTGGCTCGGGCCGTACCGGCTTGTTCGCAGCCCGCCTGATGATCGAGTGCGGTATCCCTGTGCACGAGGCCATCGCTCAGGTTCAGGCCCTGCGCCCGCGAGCGATTCAAAACCCTGCACACGTCAGCTACATCAATCAGTTCACCAGTACCCTCTGACCGCTCGCGAACCGCGACTCGAGAACAAGAAAATGGCAATCAAAGTAGGCATCAATGGGTTTGGACGTATCGGTCGCTTGGCGCTGCGCGCGTCCTGGGACTGGCCGGAATTCGAATTCGTACAGATCAATGACCCGGCCGGGGACGCTGAGACCCACGCCCACCTGATCAACTTCGACTCGATCCACGGACGCTGGCACCGCGAAGCAGGTGCAGAAGGCGACTCGGTGGTGATCGATGGCAAACACATCAAGGTCACAGCGAACAAGACCATCGCCGACACCGACTGGTCGGGCTGCGACCTGGTCATCGAGGCCAGCGGCAAGATGAAGTCGGTAGCCGTGCTCCAGGCCTACCTGGATCAGGGCGTCAAACGCGTGGTGGTCTGTGCCCCGGTGAAGGAAAAAGGCGCACTGAACGTGGTGATGGGCGTAAACCAGCACCTGTTCGACCCGGCCCAGCACCGCATTGTCACCGCCGCTTCCTGCACCACCAACTGCCTGGCTCCGGTGGTCAAAGTGATTCACGAGAACCTGGGCATCCGCCACGGCTCGATCACCACCATCCACGACCTGACCAATACCCAGAGCATCCTCGATACCCCGCACAAGGACCTGCGCCGCGCCCGTGCCTCAGGCATGAGCCTGATCCCGACCACCACCGGTTCGGCCACAGCGATCGCCGAGATCTTCCCCGAACTGCGCGGCAAGCTGAATGGTCACGCCGTGCGCGTACCGCTGGCCAACGCCTCGCTGACCGACTGCGTGTTCGAGGTGGCGCGTGAAACCACGGCTGAAGAGGTCAACTTGCTGCTGAAGGCGGCTGCCGAAGGCCCGCTGAAGGACATCCTGGGTTACGAAGAACGCCCACTGGTGTCCATCGACTACCGCACCGATCCGCGGTCTTCGATCATCGATGCGCTGTCGACCCTGGTGGTCAACGGCACCCAGGTGAAGATCTACGCCTGGTACGACAACGAGTGGGGCTACGCCAATCGTGCAGCGGAGCTGGCCCGACTGGTCGGCACGGCGGAGTAAACGGCGATCATGAAGGCGTTGTCAGCCCTGTCTACGGAAGTGCGTCAGTACCTGCTGGTTACCGGCAATTACTGGGCCTTCACCCTCACCGACGGCGCGTTGCGCATGTTGGTGGTTTTGCACTTCCATACACTTGGCTACACGCCGCTGCAGATCGCAGCGCTGTTCCTGTTTTACGAAATTTTCGGCGTGATCACCAACCTGGTGGGCGGCTACCTCGGCGCCCGCCTGGGTCTCAATCGCACCATGAACATCGGCCTGGGCATGCAGGTCCTGGCCTTGCTGATGCTCACGGTACCGGCGGCCTGGCTGACGGTGCCTTGGGTGATGGGAGCCCAAGCGTTGTCCGGCATCGCCAAGGACCTCAACAAGATGAGTGCCAAGAGCTCGATCAAGCTCCTGGTTCCGGATAGCCAGCAAGGTACCCTCTACAAGTGGGTGGCCATCCTCACAGGCTCGAAAAACGCGCTCAAAGGCGTGGGCTTTTTCCTTGGCGGTGCGCTGCTTGCGCTGCTCGGCTTCACCATGGCGGTACTGGCGATGGCGGCGGCGCTGGCATTGATCTGGATAGGCAGCTTGCTGCTGCTGAAAAAGGACCTGGGCAAGGCCAAAGCCAAACCGAAATTCCGCGACATACTGTCCAAGAGCCGGGCAATCAACACTCTCTCAGCCGCACGCCTGTTTCTCTTCGGTGCCCGTGACGTCTGGTTCGTCGTAGCGCTGCCGGTGTACCTGAGCAGCGTATTTGGCTGGGACTTCTGGCTGGTCGGTGGCTTTCTTGCCGCCTGGATCATCGGCTATGGCATCGTGCAGTCTTTTGCCCCCAGCATCACCGGCAAGCAGCGTGGCCATGTGCCAGACGGCCGAGCATCCTTCACCTGGGCTATCGCGCTGGCCGGACTGCCAGCACTCATTGCTCTGGGGCTGAGCGCAGGCTGGTCGGGTCAGGTGGTATTGCTTGGTGGGCTGATGCTGTTCGGCGTGCTGTTTGCCGTGAATTCATCGCTGCACAGCTACCTGATCGTTAGCTATGCCAAGGAAGACGGGGTCTCACTGGACGTGGGCTTCTACTACATGTCCAACGCTCTGGGACGACTGCTCGGCACCCTGCTTTCCGGCTGGGTGTTCCAAACTTATGGCCTGGAGGCTTGCTTGTGGGTATCGAGCGGTTTTGTATTGGCTGCCGCTCTCATCTCAATCGCCTTGCCCAGGCACGGCGACACCACACAGCAGCCAAGCTGACCAGCGACCATCAGGCGGGAGCTCTCGTACCTCCGCCTTTCCCAGCAATTGCTCAATCTCAGCGACAGTACTGCGGGCTCTACGGGTAACCCCTACCAAAATCGCCGACACCGAACCCGCCCACTCGCCATAGCCCACCAGCCATAGTCTGTGTTCGTTCACAGCGCGAGCCCCCTCGACGGCCACTCGCCCTTCCTCGGTAATCATCCGAAGGCTGGCTAAGTGCCCTAAAGCCGGTTTAAATCTGGTGCACCAGATCACCGCATCGACTGCCGTCTCCGAACCATCGGCACAGACCACACTGTTGTCCACGGAATAACTCGGCAACAGGATACGCGGGAATATGGGGGTCGCACCAGGTGCCCGTGTCACTGACCACGGCTTTGGCATCCCATTGCCCCTGCCCCTGCTATCTGATCAAGGCAGTATAGGATTCAACCAATTGGGGAGCCCATTCCCTGCTGCGGAACAGTCAAATCAGCTCCAACCTCCAGCGGCTGCTATCGGCCAGAAGCGGACATTTGATGCGCCCAATAATGAGAGCGCGAGTTAGATAACAGTCTTTGGCGGGCCGTAGGCGGCCATTCAACTCCCGGGCTGAAGATCTGACCCATGCTCCTGCGAAGCGGGCACTTATGCCTGCTTTTACGCAAAATTTACGGAAGACCGAGGTTGAGCATAGGATACTGCACGGCTATCATTTCGTAGGCTAACCGTATGTCTCTCGCAGCAATGCGGCTTGTCGGCTTCATCTTGGGCGTTTTCCTGATCACTCTGGCAGTAAGCATGGTTATTCCCATGGTTACGTTGGTAGTGTATGAGCGAGTCGATGAGCTCGGCGCCTTTCTGTGGTCGAGCCTGATTACGTTGGTCTGTGGGCTGGCGCTTATTGGGCGCAGGCATCCAGAAACATCACAGCTGCGCCCAAGGGATATGTATTTCTTGACAACGGCGAGCTGGGTTGTGGTTTGCGCCTTTGCAGCTCTACCGATGGTGTTCATCCACCACATCAGTTACACCGACGCGTTTTTTGAAACGATGTCAGGGATCACAACGACAGGCTCGACCGTCCTCACTGGCTTGGATACCGCATCTCCCGGCCTGCTGATGTGGCGCTCCATGCTTCACTGGTTGGGAGGCATAGGCTTCATCGGCATGGCTGTCGCTATCCTTCCGATGTTGCGAGTCGGTGGCATGCGCCTGTTCCAGACAGAGTCTTCTGACTGGTCGGAGAAAGTTACGCCGCGATCCCATGTGGCAGCCAAATACATCCTTGCACTCTACCTGGGGCTCACGGGTGCTGGAGCACTAGCACTCTGGTTCGTTGGAATGACACCGTTCGAAGCGATCAACCACGCAATGTCGTTGATTTCTACGGGTGGATTCTCAACGTCGGACGCCTCACTCGGGCATTGGACGCAGCCTGCGATTCATTGGGTTGCAGTGGTCGTCATGATCTTGGGTAGCCTGCCCTTCACCTTATACGTCGCGACATTGCGCGGTAATCGGCGTGCGTTACTGATGGATCACCAAGTACGCGGGTTTCTCGGGTTCTTGACTGTCACTTCGCTGGCTGTGGGTACGTGGTTATGCTTTCACAGCGAATACGACTGGTGGGACGCCGTTCGGATCGTGGCGGTCAACGTGACTTCCGTCGTGACGACCACCGGAATTGCGGTCGGTGACTACACACTGTGGGGTAGTTTTGCCGTTCTGTTGTTCTTCTACCTAACCTTTGTCGGAGGGTGCTCAGGCTCGACGGCTGGCGGTCTTAAAATCTTCCGCTTCCAAGTGGCTGCCGTCCTGCTCGTCAGTAACTTGAAGCAACTGATTCATCCACGCGCGGTCATTCAGAAAAAATACAATGGACACCCCATTGACGAGGAGATCGTGCGTTCGCTTTTGACTTTCTCGTTTTTCTTCACCATCACCATTGCCCTGATTGCGCTAGGACTGGCGCTGATCGGGCTGGACTGGACGACTGCTCTGAGTGGTGCCGCCACTGCTGTGTGCAACGTTGGGCCAGGCGTGGGCACAATTATCGGGCCTGCCGGTAACTTCTCATCATTACCTGATGCAGCAAAGTGGCTGCTGACCATTGGTATGCTCCTGGGACGGCTGGAAATCCTGACGGTGCTAGTGATGGTAACCCCGGTGTTCTGGAGGTATTAGCTGCCCACTGCAAAGGGCAGCTATGGGTCGAAAGCGGTCTGTCGCGAATGGCAGCTTTCGACCCATAGCAGCCATTCGCGAAGGGCGACTATCGGCCAGAAGTAGTCATTCGCACACGTATATTCAGAGCCCATGATTGCGACTGCATGGGCAACAAACGGATTGTGTGGGCGCGTTATGCAGGTCCGCCCCCAAGGCTAATCCACAATGAACAACTTCGCCCCGGTGGTGGTGGATGACCGATGTCCCTCTGCATTGTTACCCACCTGATAACTCATGCCCGGTGTCAGCGTGAACTGACGACCATCCTCCAGTTCTGTATGCAACTGACCCTCCAGGCACAGCAGGATGTGCCCCCTCCAACACCAATGATCGGCCAAGTATCCAGGGCTATACTCGACCATCCGCACACGTGCAGAACCAAACTGACAAGTACGCCAATAGGCTGTGCCTGTCTGGCCGGCATGCGCCACTGGTTCAATCGTTAACCAGTCGGTGGTACCGAATGGGATTGCAGCAAGATCCATAGTTACCTCAGCGAAATATAGTAAATGCAGACCGTATCAATCTGGCGATGGTGCCGATAGGCACAGACGGCCCGCATTTATGGGATACAGGCGCTGCAAAAACCGGAAGGCTAGTTGCCCCGCCCTCCTCCAAACGACCACTCATCGCTGGCCGTAGTGGAAATCACCACCATGACATCCTCCGCTTTCAGTCCCGTCGCCCGCTCCAATTTCTCGACCAGATCACGGTAAAAACGCTGTTTGGTCTCAACATTTCGAGGACGGCCTGCGGTAATCGCGATTAGCACAAAGTCATGGCTACGCGGCCCGCCCAAGTAGTGAGGATCAAATATCAGCTCGCCGATCTCATGCTGGTGAATGGCCTGGAAGCGATCACTCTTCGGCACTTCGAAACTCTCGACCAAGGCGTCGTGTAAACCCTCAGACAGTGCCTGTAAATACTCGACCGACTTCCCGCGGTGTAGTGAAATTCGTGCAAACGGCATCGACGATTACTCCTGACGTATTGGAAGGCAAGCCTGTAGCTCACTGAGAAAATTCAGCGCCGAGACCGCTGTCGGCCAACCTGAGTAAAACGCCAGATGGGCTATGACTTCGGCCAATTCGTCAACACACAAGCCGTTATCCAATGCACGTTTCAAGTCAAATGGAAGTTGCTCCAGACGGTACATCGCCACCATCGCGACCACCGTCGCCAGACTGCATTCACGGGGCTTCAATTCCGTACGCGTCCACATGTCGCCAAACAATACGTTGTCGTTCAGCTCGGTAAATTTCTGCGGGTATCTGTTCTGGTGCTCCCGCCCAGTGTCCATCGATGCACTCATGTTCTTTTTCCCCTGATGTACCAATTGACGGGGGAAAACTATCAAGTCGCGACAACTCCGAATATCAGATTTAATAGCACCAATCATCCCAAATTAGTGGACAATTGAATGCGTCGCCCAACCTTTGATCTTGACGTATTGCGCACCTTCGTCACAGGCGTGGAGTTCAACAGCTTCGCCAAAGCGGCGGATCGCCTTGGTCGATCGACGTCCGCCGTGAGCGCCCAGTTGAAAAAACTCGAGGAGCAGGTCGGCACGCCGGTACTGACTAAATCCGGTCGCGGACTGGCTTTGACCCCCACTGGAGAAACACTACTCAGCCATGCCCGCCGGTTGCTGGAGCTGAACGACGGTATTTTCCAGACCCTGCATGAAAGCCAAACCGCCGGGACCGCACGCCTTGGGCTTCAAGAGGACTTTGGGGAACATTTCCTGAGCGATATCCTGCGACGCTTCGTCCAGACTTACCCGAGGGTGAATCTCGAAGTCAGGATCGCCCGTAACGCCGAACTGCTTGCTCTGGTCGAAAGCGCCGATCTGGACCTGGCCCTGACCTGGGACACCGAGCACCTGTCGCCCTACGCCACACGTCTGGGCGAAACACAAATGCACTGGATCGGGGCCCGCGATATGCCATTGCTGGCGGCCCTTGATGATTCATCGTTGCCATTGATCATGTTCGACGCACCTTGCGTATTGCGCAGCGCCGCCACCCAGGCGCTGGATGCCGCGCAAATACCTTGGCGGATCGCGCTGACCAGCCCCAGCGTCGGCGGTATCTGGGCAGCCGTCGCCGCCGGATTGGGCCTGACGCTGCGAACCCGCATCGGGCTGCCGAGCTATCTCACCGTTGTTTCTGGACTACCCCCCGTGCCAAGCCTTGGCTATGTGCTTCACAGCAATGGCGACGCCCCATCACCAGTTGCCCAAAAATTGGCCGCACTAATCAAAACGAGCCTGCAACAACAGGCGTATCGTTTCACGATTACGAAATAATCGAAGGCACCCAAAGGTTCAATTCGAATGATGGCTTTGGGTCGGTTAGCGCCTCTAGATTGGGCTGACCATCCTTGTCTTCCCTCACATGGAGGACAAGCCATGAACACCATTACTACCAGCAGCCAGCAGCCTTGGAACAAAGGAAAATTGGTCGGGCAGAAAGCCCCGCTCCGACTGAAAGATATCTGGGCTATTCGGGTAAGGCTTCAAATCGCGGAGGAAACTCGTGATTTGGCTCTCTTCAATCTGGCCATCGACAGCAAGCTGCGAGCCTGCGATCTGACCAAGCTTCGCGTACGCGACGTTGCTCATGGGGAGCTCGTGTTATCGCTAGCAATAGTGATGCAGCAGAAAACCCAGCGACCCGTGCAGTTTGAGATTACAGAGCAAACACGGCCCGCCCTAGAGGCCTGGATACATCAAGCCCATCTCCATAACGAGGATTGCCTTTTTCCAAGCCGGTTACACGCCTCAGTGCATCTCTCCACCCGGCAGTACACCCGAATCGGGCGACCGTAACCGCCTGCTCTCGGCCAAGAGCTGACGATCAGCACTGATAGCAATCGCGAATAATACTCCGGCTTGTGCTTGCTGCCAGGCAACCTGGTGCTGGGAGATACCGAATGAGTAATTACCATTCCGGTAACGGAAGTGGCGGCATTGTTGCCCACGGCCTTGGCCCTATCGGTGATGCATGGGTTGATTTAGCCTGCCTGAGGCGGCGGAGATTTCCGTCAGTCTAATGCTTGGTGTTCGTTATTTCTTGGACATGATCCGCAGGATGCGTAGGAACAGATTGATAATGTCCAGGTACAGCGCAGCGGCACTATCGATCGCGTTGTCAACGGTGCGCTCGATCTGGTTGGCGCGTCCCCAGTCCACGCCGATGTAGCCGCAGAAGACCGCAGCGACGATGTAGTCCATTACCGCCAGATGAATGCCGAACAACAATGCCTGGCCCAGCTCGACGACGATCGACACCACCAGGGCGATAAACAGTGACGATTCGATCCGTTTAAAGAATGCCGGGAACACGGTCCCCAGTATCATCATCCCCGCAGTAAGGAGGATAGTGGTCTGCATAGCCTGAACGATGTGGTCATGCGAGTACCTGGGCAGAACCACTACAAGCAGCAGGCCGATCGGCGCCACGATCAGGTTGTAGCCGAGGAAGCTGTACTCCGGCTCCTGCGAGCGGAAGATGATGGCGACGCCGGACATCGCCAGGACGAAGTAGCCAACGTAAAACAGTATCGGGGGAATGGCTAGAATGACCTCGGCCGGAACCGTGGTGACCAGAGACCAGTTCACCGCAAAACCCCAAAGCAGAACGGCACCGAGTATGAGGTTGTAGATGTTGGCCGAAATCTGGTGGTTGGTACCGACCCGACTGAAGGTATCGTTTTCAATCATGTGTTGGGCTTTCCTTTGCTTAGTGTCCGTGCCACGGCAAGGCCGATGAAGGCTGGCACCATATAGTTCGATGGTTGACCATGATGGCACATAGCTGCATCGCAATTAAAGAGACTAGACGGCATCCGCAAGAGCCCGAGAAAAGGCCTGGGACAAAACGAGATTAGTGAGACTGATCAACTCTGAAGACTGATTCTCTTGGTTGTTCATTAGATGGCTGCTATCGACGCAGAGCAGCCCTCCGGGGAGGGCAAAAAACGGCCCTCTAGGAGAGTTCTATTAATTCCCGACGCGAACGTCCATGCTTTTACGGTAATGCTTCTTCCTAATTACTCGTATCTTGACCGCCATAAATACTATTGCGCGAGATCAATGATATCTACGCCCATTGGATGCCGCGCGGATGCAATGCGACTTCCAGCGATTGCTTCACTATATAGGTTCCAAATATTCTATGGATACCTCTCCGCCGACGTAAGGGCCATCATCACTATAATCCATTGCCGGCTCGTCAAAATTAACCCAAATACTGGTGATAACTATTTCTTTACCGACAACAGTTTGCTGAACACTATTTAAGTCCACCTCGCAACCCAAGGCTTCTTTTACAAATCTTGGTGGTAACGAAACTACTCCAACCCCGCCATTCGGCCACCAGAAGTGGGGCTTAACTTTTATTCTATCACCATCTTTAAATTTCATTTATTTTTGGCCATCTTGCCGACTTTAATTTTGCATGTACCGTTCTGTTAAGTGGCGGACTTTAACCCGTCCACTGAGCGAAGCGAACGATTTTAGCGCATTTTCGGGTCTTGCTGTTTCCCACTAATCTTGCTGGTCAAAGATTGGCATAGGCCGCGCCGCGCATCACCAAGTGCAGCGGCTTGCCGGCTTCAATCGAAAAAAAGGCCTCCGGCGTCGATACAATCTTATAAACGGAAACCAGCGGCCCTCCCGGCGCAGTCGCCTCGGTTCTCCGGTATTTGCAGCCGATAGCAGGCGCCTCGACCAGAGACACGCCGTTTCGATAATTTTCCATCGACACCAATTCGCTAAGGATAAGCGCATGCCCCCCCCCGCAGGCACAAGGTATTTTGGCGCTGGGGTAACTAGCCTGATAAATCAGAATGGGTCCAGCAATGGCCGCTCTTAGCCGTGAACTGCCCTCCAAAACAATCACTCGACTCATGGTGTTGGACTGACTCGCCTTCTAGGAAGTGTTTAATGAGGTCTGATATTACTGGCTGCACCACTGGGACTACAGCGTTCGCGTCGCCAAGCCCCTCAACTTCGGCACCGCCCTGCCGTCATGGGGTCAGCTATTCCGTACCTTTCGCCTGGGCGGCGCGCCAAGCGAGATCTGCGTTGCTGCATCAAGGCGTCCGCCAGGAGCGGCCTGCTGCATCCCCAGCAGTCGCACAGCGGTCGGATTATCCTTGCCAAGCGGCAAATAAGAGGGTTGATCGCGTTTGTGGGCGAACTGCCATCATAAGATAGGCATAATGAGGCTATTGCCTAGCCTCTCGGATTGGTCGCTGCCCGATGATTGCCCTGTTCGTCCTACTCGCCGCCTTACCCTGCCTGACTCTGCTGTGGGTACTGCACCGCCAGCGCCAGGAGTACTGTGCTCTGCTGGCGGAGTTGGACGTGGGGGTATTGCAACTGGCCCGCAATGGCCGAGTGTGTTGGCATAACCCGGCAGCGGCCGAATTGCTCGGTTATGTCAGCACTCCGCTACTGGGCCTGCGTCTGCGAGAACGCTTGCCTCAGTTGCCCGCGCCAGCCGGCACGGTGCAGGTCACGGGCGACGATGGCCAACTACGCGCGCTACACATTAGCCAGCAAAGCGCGACCAATACAACGCCATGGCTGCTGATCCGTCCGATTTTGGTTGAGGCCGAACGCTTTCAGCGAAGCCAGTACTTCGCCCGCATCGGTACCTGGGACTGGGACATCGACACCAACCATCTGTACTGGTCCGACGCCATCTTCGGCATGTTCGGCTATTCGGTCGACGAAGTGACACCAAGCTACGAGCTGTTCTGCAACGCGGTTCATCCTGACGATCGGGCTCGAGTGCGCGCCGGCGAATTACGCTGCATCGAAACCGGCGAGAACCACGACGAGGAGTATCGGGTAGTCTGGCCGGACGGTACGCTGCACTGGCTGCGCGAGACCGGAAACGTGGTCAAGGACGAATTTGGCGCGCCCATCAAGATGATGGGCGTGGTGCGCGATATCACCGAGGAGAAAGCCTGGGCCAATCAATTGCACCGGCTAGCACACCATGACCCGCTAACCGGCCTGCCCAACCGCTTAGTGTTCGAGGAGCGCCTAGAAGGCGCCCTGGCTTTGGCTCGGCGCAACCACAGCCGCGTTGCACTGGTGTTCATCGACCTCAACGGATTCAAGGCGATCAACGACAGCCTTGGCCACGCGGCCGGCGACCAGGTACTGAAGACCACCGCGACCCGCCTGCACGAAACACTGCGCAACTCGGATAGCGTGGCGCGGCTTGGAGGTGACGAGTTTGTCACCGTGCTCGAAGGTCTATCGGCCGAGCGAGCCCCCGAAGACGAGGCCCGGGTGATCGCGGAGAGGTTGCTAGTATCGTTGGACGCACCAATCAGCGTGGGTAACACGCGGCAGCGGGTCGGAGTCAGCCTGGGCATCGCCCTCTTCCCCGATCACGCGCAGACGCGCGACCAACTGATTCATGTCGCCGATTTGGCGATGTATGAGGCTAAGCGCAGCGGCGACAACCAGTACCGCCTGGGCCAGTCGCAAGTCACCTCAGTACGGGGCGGGAAGTAATCGTACCCCTATTATTCTTCTAATCTAAACGGCCGCTATGGGTCGAAAGCTGCCATTCGCGACAGACCGCTTTCGACCCATAGCTGCCGGTGGTGAAGGAAAGCAATCGGCCAAGAGTGGGCATTCGGATCCAGGTCAGTCCCGGCCAACTCGAATGAGCGAGACCCGAGCGTTTTGCTGGTCGGCCAGACGGGCTGCAACCACGCCCCCCGTCGTGCCGACACCACAGACTATGAAATCGAAGTTCCGATCACACAGATGATCCATGCGTCGATTCCGTATCGATGCAGAGTGAAATTCATGAGCGCTCAGGCGTGTCGGTGAGCAGCGATCACTGCTCGCCAACGCTGCTTACCGCCTTGAGAATCACCTTGGCCACTTCGCCAGGCTGTGACTGCTGCGGCACATGGCTGGCGCGCAGTTCGGTCAGGGTGGCGCCGATACGCTTGGCACTGGAGCGCTGGACGTCGGGGTGGATCATGCGATCGTCAGTGGCGAGCAGGTACCAGGACGGCTTGGTCTTCCAGGCAGCGACCGTGGTCCGATCATCGAAGGCCGATGCCTTGATCGGGCCTTGGGTAGCGGTCATCACCGCGGTTTGTGCCGCCGGGAGATCCTGGGCGAAGTCCTTGGCCATGCCTTCTGACGTCAGGTAGAGGAAACCGTTGCCGTCTGCCTTGATCTGGCTGATGCCAGGCGGGGTAGGCGCGCCCTTGCCCTGTTCGCCACTGAACTGGCCTGCATCAGGTGCGAAGGCGGCGACGTACACCAGGGCGCTGACTTTCTCATGGGCGCCGGCTTCGCTGATCACGGTGCCGCCCCAGGAGTGGCCGACCAGCACCACGTTGCCTGACTGGTTGTTCAGCACGCGCTGCGTGGCGGCAACGTCGTCGGCCAGCGAGGTCAGCGGGTTTTGCACCACCGTAACCGCCACCCCTTCAGCCTGCAGATACGGCACCACCTTGGCCCAGTCAGAGCCGTCGGCGAAGGCGCCGTGTACGATGACCACCGAAGGCGTTGCCTCGGCAGCCTGGCTGACACTCATCATAAGGGTGCTGGTCAGGGCGAAGGCGGCGGTGACGAGTTGCGACTTGAATGCTTTCATGGGCTGAACTCCTGTGTTGGGAGTTCAAATTCTGCGGACCCACATGCTTGGCGGGTATCGGTCATTTATCCGACCCTGGGGCTTTTTTCATGGATAGCGCGCTACGATTCGACATCTCATTGAGCGGCGCACTGGGGGCTATCTCCCAGGTCGGCGACCTCAGCATGGGCCAGCCCCTTGGCCACTCCCAACGTGTTGCCCGCCTGGCGCAGATGCTGGCCCGCGCCATGCACGGCGAAGGCGAGCATCTGATGACAGCGCAGCAGGTCGCCTTGCTGCGCTGGTCCGGCTGCACCGCCAACGCCGATGGCTTCGCCCATCTGCTGGGCAATGATGTCGATGGCCGCCGCGCGATGCTCGACCAGACCCTGGGCGCCGAACAGATGAACGCCGTGCATCAAGCGGCACCGCTCGCCGTGGTGCACTGCGAGGTGTCTGGCCAGATCGCGAAAACGCTCGAACTTGGCGCAGCGGTCGAAGCCGGCTTGTGCCGGATATTCGAAACCTATGACGGAACCGGCAGGCCGTTTGGTGTGAGCCATGCGCACATTCCGGACGCAGCCTACCAGGTGATACTGGCCGGAGACCTGGACATTCTCAGCCGCGCCCATGGCCTAGACACGGCGCTGAGCTGGATCAACGAACAGGCCGACCGCCGCTACCCCGTCACCCTCGCCGCCTTGCTGGTGCGCAATGCCAAGGCATGGTTAGCGGAACTGGAAACAACGCCCGGTGGGCTGGACGACACCCGGCTCGAACGTCCCGTGTCACTGACGCTGGTGGGTGATGTGATCGATCTGAAGTTGCCCTGGCTGGCAGGTTACTCCCGGCAGGTGGCGCAGATTGCCGTCGAGGCCGCCCGCTTGTGGGGACTGCCAGAGCCCGACCAGACGGAGATTGGCAAAGCCGCGCTGATCCATGGCCTGGGGCGGGCAGCCGTCTCCAATCAATTGTGGAACACCGCGGGGCCGCTACCCTACGGCGCCACAGAACGTATCCACCTCGTCCCTTACTGGACGCACAAGGCATCACGGCAGATCACTGAGCTGACCATCCCTGGCGAAATTGCCGCCCATGCCTACGAACGGCTCGACGGCAGCGGCTACTTTCGCGGTGCGTCGGCCGATGCCCAGTGCGCCGCGTATCGCTTGCTCGCCAGCGCTGTCGCCTGGGTAGCGTTAAGAAGCGCCAGGCCCTGGCGACCCGCCCATAGCGAATCGGAGGCGGCGCGGCTGCTCAAACAGGACGCCAGCCGCGGCCTGTTTGACGCTGAAATCTGCGCAGCGGTAATCGCTGCCGCACGTGGCGAACGCCGACTGCCTCAGCCGAAAAGCGCGCTGCTCACCACCCGCGAGTGCTCCATCCTCATGGAAATCAGCCGTGGCGCCAGCAACAAGGAAGTGGCGCGGCGACTGGAGATCAGCCCGAGTACCGTACGCACCCACATGGAAAGCATTTTCCGCAAGCTGGGTTGCTCCACCCGCGCGGCCGCCACCTTGAAGGGGCTGACCCTGGGCTTGATCGCCTGATAGCAGGCGCTTGGGGGCAATCGGTAAATTATCATAGCTGGTCTTTGCTCGGCAGATTGCCGCGGGCCAGGGCAGTGAATGCCTTGAGCGCAGCGGAGGGGTTGCGCCGGTTCGGGTAGTACAGGCACAGGTTGTCTCTGGGCGGCGTCCACTCTTCCAGCACCCGCTCGAACTGTCCGGCGTCGAGTTCAGCCTGAACGTCCTGCTGCATAAAAAAGCCCAGCCCCACGCCTTCCTGCACCACCGCCTTGGCGACACTTGGCTCGTCCAGGGTGAGCTGGCCAGTCACATCAAGCCGGGTCACCTCCCCCGCGCGTTCAAAATGCCAGGGGTAGATCGCCCCATTGGGTAGGCGGATGCGCATGCACTGATGCTGGAGCAGGTCCGCCGGGCTACGCGGCCGGCCGTGCTTGGCGAAGTAGGCGGGGGAGCCGACCACGGCATAGCATTGCGGCTGGCCGAGCGGAATAACGATCATATCGCTGGGCACAAGATTCGCAGAACGTACGCCCAGATCGAAACCGTCCGCGACTATGTCCACCAGGCGGCCTTCGGTCACCAGATCGATATGCACCTTCGGGTAACGCTGCAGAAACTCCAGCACCAGCGGCAGCAACGCGGCGCGGGCGGCACTGGCGAAGGCATTGATGCGCAACACGCCTGACGGCCCGGCATTGTGCGAACGCACCGCTTCCAGCGCCACACGCACTTCCTGCAGAGCCGGACCGACCTGCTCCAGGTACATAGCCCCCGCCTCGGTCAGAGACACGCTGCGGGTGGTGCGATTGAACAGCCGTGTTTCGAGGCTCGCCTCCAGCTTGGCAATGGTGTTGCTCAATGCCGTGGTCGAAACATCCAGATCAATGGCTGCCTGTCGAAACGACGCCCTCCGCGCCACGGCCAGTACAGCTTCCAGCTCATTGAGACCAAGGCGCGAATCTGCCATGTAATTGTCCTTATATTCGGGATAGGTCGTTAATGTCTATCCCAGTTGAGCAAACTATCAACTGAGCGGCAAGATCACAGTCGTAAACCCCAACCCACTGTGAGAGGAGATCAGGCCATGAACCTGCAACTGCCTGACGCCGTACAAACCTACTTCGATGTCAGCAATGGCGGCGACATCTCGCGCCTTGCCGCCTGCTTCTGCGCGGACGCCAGGGTGACCGACGAAAACCGCACGCACCAGGGCATTGCAGCCATCGAAGCCTGGCAACAGGAGGCCCGCCAGGCATTCACCTACAGCGTCGGGCCGCTGGCGGCGACGCAGAATGACGATTCGCTGAGCGTAACGGCGCGTCTGGTCGGTAACTTCCCTGGCAGCCCGCTGCAGCTGAATCATCTATTCCTGCTGCAGAACGGCCAGATCCGCTCACTGGAGATTGCGCCATGAACCTTGATCTTAGCGGCAAGCAAGTGCTGGTCACCGGCGGCACCAAAGGCGTCGGCCGCGCGGTCGTCGAGCTGTTCCTCGCAGAGGGCGCCAAGGTGTTGACCTCGGCTCGGCAGGCAACCAGCGATCTGCCGGCTGAGCTGTTCGTGCAGGCCGACCTCGCGACCCCAGAAGGCTGCGAAACACTGGTAGCCGCAGCTAAGCAACGGCTGGGCAGCATGGACATCATCGTCCACGTCCTGGGTGGTTCGTCGGCACCTAGCGGCGGCTTCGCGGTGTTGGATGACGCGCAGTGGCAACGCGAGCTCGACCTGAACCTGATGCCGGCCGTGCGCCTGGATCGCGCTCTGCTCCCATCGATGCTGCAGCGCAAGAGCGGCGTGATCATCCATGTAACCTCGATTCAGAACTGCCTGCCCTTGCCCGAAGCCACTACGGCTTACGCAGCGGCCAAGGCGGCGCTGTCGACCTACAGTAAAAGCCTGTCGAAAGAAGTCTCGCCACAAGGTGTGCGTGTTGTACGGGTGTCGCCGGGCTGGATCGAGACCGAAGCGTCGGTCGCCTTGGCCGAGCGGCTGGCGCAGGAAGCCGGTACGGACTACGCAGGCGGCAAACGCATCATCATGGATGCACTCGGTGGTATTCCACTCGGCCGCCCTTCCACGCCGTCAGAAGTTGCTGACCTGATTGCCTTCCTGGCATCGCCTCGTGCGGCATCCATTACGGGGAGCGAGTTTGTAATTGACGGCGGGACAGTGCCAACGGCCTAGGTGTAGTTGCTTCGCATAAACGCGTCAACCACCGGAAAAGGGGACATGGAAAAGGGGACAGATTTATTTCCTGCTGACCGTCCCCTATTGGCCGATTGCCGTCCGTCCCGGACGACGGCTATGGGTCGAAAGCGGTCTGTCGCGAATGTCAGCTTTCGACCCGTAACGGACGTTACCGCATTCAGGAAATCAG
Organism: Pseudomonas sp. NPDC087612; assembly: GCF_044743505.1. Taxonomy (NCBI): domain Bacteria; kingdom Pseudomonadati; phylum Pseudomonadota; class Gammaproteobacteria; order Pseudomonadales; family Pseudomonadaceae; genus Pseudomonas; species Pseudomonas sp. NPDC087612. The sequence goes on along the minus strand of NZ_JBIUWO010000018.1, from coordinate 10,005 downwards.
CCCTGTTTAGCGGCGGGCAACTGGTCATAAATACGATGCAGGTATGCCTGGTAGATGCAAAAAATGACAAGCAACAATCCAGCTCCGGCCTCAGCTTCTGTGGCTAAAAAAGGCTTGATTGAATACGCAGAACGGGATGCGCTTGAAAGACTCCCTGACGCCATCAAGCTCTCCGCTAGCTCTTGAAAATTGTCATGGAGCTGACTAAGCAGAGGTAGAACCGATGAAGAGTCAAAATCTGCATTGACCTAATGGGCGAGCTGATTTCGAATGTTCTTGATCGCTCTGAGGATCGCGGCATCTCTTTTAGAGATTACCGACAGGAGCAACGCGAGCTGGATCCTGGCACCAAACGAGCCGCACGGTGCACGGCCATCGCCGTTAATCCCTAGAAACGAATGTATTTCCTGCTCTGGCCCTGTCAGCGTCATGGATAGAATTTCGACAAGTGCGAGATCGAGAACCGCGCCGGCAGTAATAGCTAGCTCACGCCTCGGCAGTCCTCGATACTCTTCGTAAATTCTATCTGCACCAGGGAACACATCACGCATCCACTGCTCGATTTTCCAGGCCATTTCACCTCCGAAATCCCTATCCGAAAGGCCTTGACTCAACTTCAGATAAGCGGGCCCCATCATGGTCTACCTTGCTTTTTCCCAGTACACGATGTACGCATCTATAGCATGCGGATCTATGACGTCCTCCACGTCCTCAGAATAGTGCCAGGTAGGAGGTTTAGGGCTGGCGAGGCCAGTTGCCATTTAGGAGAAAATGCTCGACCTCAAGAGGGACTTGATAACGACGAGACATACTGCCCTTAGCTCGGTCTGACGCTCGATTATCGGGACGACCGCTTTCGGCCAAAAGCAGACGTTCGGATATAGGGACATTTCCCTTGTTTCTCGATCCCTGTACGCGCCAGCCTCAATGCTGTTTTAAGCTTATGAGTCAGATGCAGGATAAGTTAATGGATGTCGAAATCAAACAAATCTCTCGGCACAAGTGCGCCGATTATGCTCTGCGAAACCGAAATCGGAGCCAAACAAGTTCGCCGTGTGCTTCAAGCCCTTGAATGGGGAGGCACGGCCTGATGCAGGTTTGTTGAAGGCGAACGCCGGGGCCAGCTGGTGAACAACCACAGTCCCTTAGGCCGGCTCTGGCCTGTCACCAAGGGAAGCAGCCGACTTATACCGATCAATCGTGAGCGGCATAAATCGGCCAAATTTCGGTATGCAGCCTGGTGCGTTGCCGCTGTTCCCGCGGTTGGCGGCCAGCAGCGAACACCGGTCACCTGACCGGCCTCAGCTGTTTCTCGGCGTACCTTTGCGCAGCCGCTGACTACCCCCGGGCACTGGATTGCTGCTGCCGGAGTCAGCCAACTGCTGACGCAGCGTTTCGGCGCGGGCCTGCGCAGCGGCTGCTTGCTCACGCGCACTGGCCAACTCGCCATGGGTGCGCTGCAGTTGCTGCTGCAGCTCCTTAAGCTGGCCGCACCGCTCAGCCTGCAGCTGGTGCACTTGTTCCCGCTCGTGTAGCAGTGCCTGCGCCTGGGTCTGCGCGATGCTCCGCTGTTCCCGGGTTTCGGCCAGCTCTGCCTGCCCTGCTAGCAACGTCTGCTGGAAGGTCTGCAAACGGCCATTGGCCTCCTCGAGCTGGGTCGCCAAGGCTTTGCTCTCCTCGCGCGCCCGATCGATCTCCCGATACGCCCGGTCCTCGACGTCGCGGGTGTAGCGCTGCTGCTCTTCGCGTGCCTGCTCGGCCTGCTGGCGACTGTCCTGCAGTTGCTGGCGGACTTCGACCAGTTGCCCGCGCGCTTCGTCGCACTGCCCGAGCAATTCCTCGCGCTGCTGGCGCAGGTCGTCGATCTGCGCCAAGCGCTGGATCAGCAGCTGTTCCAGATCGGCCAACCGAGTTTCGGCGCTCTGCCGCGCCCCCAGCGCCTCGGCGGTCTGTAGCCGGGCCTGTGCGACGTCCAGACGCGCCCTCGCCTCCAGTGCCACCAGTTGCTCGCGTTCCTCCGCCAAAACCTGGCGCTGGCCGGCCAACGCGTATTCGGCCACGCCCTGAGCCAGGGTGGTCGCCTGCTGCCAGATGGCGACGAAGGCCTGTGCCAGTTCCGTCGGCAGGCCGGGCAGCCGGGTTTCACCACGCAAGCGCCCGGCCAGTTGTTCCCACCATTGATCGAGCAAGGAGCCAACCCGCGCTGGACTGCCGCGGCCGAGCTCCAGACGCACCCGCTCGACCGTCGGCCGCTCGCCGCGGGCCAATACCGCGTCCGCCGCGGCGAACACGTCGTTTTCCGGTACACCTACCGCCATGGCCTGCCCTCCGCTATATTAGGTCTGATAATGCAATCTTATCCGACCTTATAAATTAAAAAATCAATAAATAATACGTTGAACGTAATGAATAATACACTTCCGCTCGACGGCCTGCCGAATACCCCGCTGGCGCTGCACAGCTTGGCCGACAGCACCCGCGCCGCCGCTGAGGCTTTCATCTCGGCAGGCACGGCAGCCAATACCGTGCGCAGCTACCAAAGCGCCCTCAGCTACTGGTCCGCCTGGCTTCGATTGCGCTATCACCGGTCGCTTGGCGACGGCGCGCTACCGCCTGATGTCGCGGTGCAATTCATCGTCGATCACCTGGCCCGTCCGGATGGCGATGGCAACTGGAGCCAGTTGCTGCCGCCGCAGCTGGATGCGGCCCTGGTCGCTGCCGGGGTCAAGGGCAAACTCGGCGCCCTGGCGTTCAACACGGTCAGCCACCGCCTGGCAGTGCTAGCTAAGTGGCACCGCCTCAACGCGTGGGACAATCCTTGCGAGGCCTCAGCGGTAAAGACCCTTTTGCGTGAAGCGCGCAAGGCCCAGGCCCGTCAAGGCGTGGCGCTGCGCAAGAAAACCGCGGTAGTGCTCGAGCCGCTGCAGGCGATGCTCGCCACCTGCAGTGATGGCGTGCGCGGCGTGCGCGATCGCGCCCTGCTCCTGCTGGCCTGGAGCGGTGGCGGTCGGCGCCGTTCGGAGGTGGTGGGTCTGCAGGTCGAGGATTTGCGTCGACTGGATGCGGACACCTGGCTGTACGCCCTCGGTGCCACCAAGACCGATACCGGCGGAGTGCGTCGAGAGAAACCGCTGCAAGGACCGGCGGCGCAGGCACTGAGCGCCTGGCTGACTGCGGCACCCGCAAGCAGCGGGCCGCTGTTTCGTCGCCTGTTTAAAGGAGGGCGAGTCGGTAGCGCCGGGCTGTCCGGCGATCAGGTCGCGCGCATCGTTAAGCGCCGTGCGCAACTCGCCGGCCTGGAGGGCGACTGGGCAGCGCACAGTCTGCGTTCTGGCTTTATCACCGAGGCCGGGCGCCAAGGCGTGCCACTGGGTGAGGTGATGGCCATGACCGAACACCGAAGCGTGACCACAGTAATGGGCTATTTTCAGGCAGGTGCTTTGCTGGAGAGCCGTGCCAGCCAATTGTTTGGCGCCCCCCCGGTAGCCGGGGCAATGGGCGAAGCACTCACTGCAGACAACCAACGCGCCCACCTCGAAGAGTGATAGCCGACACCGGCCTATCGGCGATATGGGTCATGTCGGCACAGTATTGATTTATTCCCAGTCGCCTCTTTGCGAAATATCATGGTTGTTCCAGCAATCATGCCGGCATCACACCTGCCACAACCTTGTTTCCAATAAGTAGCTGCAGCTCAGCTTAACTGCGCTCGAATACTATAAACAACGTCATCTAGCATCTTCACACGATGGTGTAGTTCAACGATTTGACGGTTAAGCTTAACAACTTTTTTCTTAAGTTGACCCTCGTTGTGCTCCGACCGATACAATTCACTTGCCAGTAACCCAATTTTTGTTTGCAGCTCTGCAGGATCCGATGATAATCCTGCCTGGTCTGGCTCGTACGGAATTTCAAGCATGAGCCCGCAGTTTGTACACGAATATCGTCTGCCGCCTTTTGAGTTGATGCCCAGCTCTACAGACAGCTTGGATAGATCGCGAATTGATCGGGATCCTGAGCTAAAATCCGAAGTGCCGACTTCCCCATCGATAGAGTACTCTTTCTCAGCCGAGTTATTCGCAGAACACTTGTTCTTAGCCGCATCTTCAAGGAGTGATAGTTTTAAATACAACTCTGGAATGATGTACAACATTAGCCGTTCAAGCTCAGTCGCCAATTGGTAGTGGCTCATCTCTGAGAACGAAATACGCAATTCAGCTAGCGCCTGTCTGCTCCCATAATTTGGTGCATTTTGACTAAGGAGTACAGGACGTTGAATGTTAGCTTCAATCTCTCTAAGTCTAGATGCGATCGCAGGCTTGTAGAATGCAGCACTCAGTTCTTTCTGGACGTTGCTTAATGTTACCTTAGCACCTGAGCGAATAATTTTTGCACGAGCCTTGATAATAGTGTAATAGCTTGGAATCATGTCACACCTCTCTAAAATAATGCACGCACGACCTAAAACTGGCAAGCTCAATTCATTCCGCTAAATCACTAGGATTTCGTTTTTGAAAAACGTCGAGGCGTGGACCTCAGAAGGGTTCAGAATGACAAAGAGTGGGCCGTGTGACGTATAGCGAGCTATCCTAATATCGGGTCTCTCCTTCTGGCATGAACGACGGAAGCTCAATGGAGTTCTTCTCAAATATACCATCTTGTTCACCCGAGGCGAAAACGACTTCTTCTCACTACAGATGACCAAAAAATTCTTGCCCCTAGTAACCATGAATTGCAATTCACCTAGAATATGCAAAAAAAACAACGTAAGTTCTTGTGGCTTGCTCGTTCGCCCGAGAGGAGAAACGATGTCCTCTAAATTACTGATTCCAGAATTTCGGCAACTCCAAAACGACAGATTACTCGGCCAGGATTTATTGTCCAATTTCAAACGCAATAGAGCATAAGCCAACGAAACAGGACAAAAAGTGTACTCACCAGTCACGTCCATAAAAGGGTCCGTGAGCGCATCTATTATCTGCATGCAAGGGAAGTGTTTTGAAAGATATTTAACCTCTAAGTCTCGACATGCTTCAGCGACTGTTTTCTGACGCACCGCAAAATTAAGACCGTCCCTTTCGGAAATATAACCAGGGTGGTGAAGCCAATAGGTTGGGGTCGACGCTACTAAACATTTCGCCAGCCGTTCCGGGCTCGCCATCCCCACTTTATGTTCCAGCGGCTCAGTCAAAATCTGTCTATATTTTTCTGAGGCGTAGTAGTCGAATACGATTTGATCTGCCCCTCCGGCAAATGGTGCAATCTCTCGATACCATGATGCCACTTGATCTCCACATCGGCTGATCGCTCTCCGCAAAGAAAGATTCTGGCACATTCTAATCTCCCGTGATGTGTCCGCGATGCTAAAACCACAGGCACTGCACCTGCTCCGGGCCTTAGAGATTGAGCCTCGAGTGATAAATCCTTGTAAAAAACCTTCCCTGCATTGATCACACGTCGGCTGCAGTGCTCGTTTATGAAGGTTGCAAACTGAATGATGAGCGATCAAGTTAAAAACAGAGTGGTAGTTAAACTCAGCACACTCAGCACAGAATAGAAACTCTTTTTTTATGTCTCGCTTAAACGCTGAGGGCACATAGTGCTCAATACGATTGAGCTTAGTGACACCCAACTGGGACAAGACACCATCCATATATACTGCACCAGTAGCTTTGGATGTATTACTCGACCGGGTTAGAAGCGTATTAAGCCGTGGAATTTCAATAAAATTAAAATACGAAGCCTTGACAAGTATGGAAGTCGTTGACTCGTAGGGGAGGACACCATAATTAGGATAGCAAAGGCTACTCATACATCACCTTGGTCAATCTTTCGACAAAATTGTTCAAAGTTACTTTCCCTTACCGCTTCAGAAATTAAGTCCTGCGGTGCATTTAAGGACTCATTGTCTTCGTGGCTAAAAATCAAGAAAAGGTAGGATACAACTTGAGTGACGTGTTCCATTGGTAAGTTCTGCACATACTTTCCACTCGCGACTCGAGACATTTCCCGCCAGATGTCGTCAGCAAGGCTGCTCATACGAAAGCCTCCGCTATAAGCACGCGGTATAGAGCTTTTAGTGTAACTACTGGTAGATCCTTCGGCACACTCATCATCGTAAAGCGCTAAGACCGTTGATAGATTTCTGAGGCTAGTGACACCGAACAGAGGCTTTATGTCACTCAAGAACCGTCCAATCATATGTTGAAAGTCATTTTCAAGAAATTCAACAACCCTTTTCTCAATGCTCGGCATCGCGAACGATATCACGGTTAGTGTTATCGAATTCATCCTCAGAGTATTATACAAGTCGGCCAACTGATCAAAATCTCTAGCAGAAAGACGCTGAAGCTCGTCTATGATCAAGACTATTTGCTTGGCTTTCCTCTCGGCCGCACGATGCTTCAATCTTTCAATCAGCATCGCCTGGCGCTGAATAAATGTGGCACGAGGTTTAGGGTTCAATCGCTCCAGTTCAATCAGCTGATGAATGATGGATGAATATTGCTGATTAAGGTCCTTATTAGTTGCCACAATCATGAACGTGTATACTTTTGGAAATTTTTTTGAAATCTCTTTCACAAGGGCTTCACAGCACCGTGTCTTTCCAATTCTCGGCTCCCCAGTAAACACTACCCCAGTTTTTCTCATTAGCACTTTGAAGCAGGCATTTTGCACTACAGCCATTACCGTTGGTGTATTCAATAAATACTCAGTGCTGAGTATTGGATGTTCATAATCCATACCCCACCCTCCCTTTAGTCAAATAGACCAAGCTTCTTCCACCGCTCTGTTGTTTCCGTAGCTGAATTTTGCGGCGCCATATTCTTTCTCGCCGTTACAGCTTGTTCTTTGCTGCTCTCCGATTCGTGTTGCACTCTTTTTTGCTCGCGATTATTTTTTGGATTCGCATTTTCTCGAAGGTGTTTTTGCCACGCAATAATCGGATCTTGGCCAGCCACTATTTTGAACTCTTTCTTTTCAAGAGCCCTATTGATTAGCTTTCTAGTGGTAACGCTGTGAGGCAACCCTCTCCAAGCTGCTTCTACCATAACAACACCTAGATGAACGCCATCTTTCAGATATAATTCTACGGTACGGTAGTCAGCAGGATTTATCCGTGCAACCGCTTTTTTACCAATAAGTTGTGGAGAATTAGCAAGCTGAACACTCGTATAGGTCGCCTTGTCGAGTACAATTCTCGGGCGAATACCATTTTTGATATTCCCCCTGATAGTCACCTCGCGCGTGAGGCTTCCTAACGCAGCAGTTGAGATGTAAGACTCCAAGCTTGCAGGAATAATACCGGTGATATTTTTAGTATACGCACGAATAATATCCAATGGGCTATTTGCTTTATTTTTCCCTCCTTGGGGAACGCCATTATAATTTGCGGTATAGACATCCATCACCTCTAGCGCATCATCTACATCTACTTGATACAATATTGCCGCTTCCTCAGGACGTTCAGCTCTGCCATCCCCATCACCCGGAGAACTTCCAGTCGTAGAAGGCAATTGGTGCATGACTTTAGTTGCGATGCGCTTGAATAATCTTTCCACGTTCGGTCTTCTAGCAGGCTGCCCAAGCGGACCAAAATTGATAGCAAATCCAATACGATGCAACGCTAGCTCATAAACTTTGTTCGCGTGATGCTGCATCGCATTATCTAAGGCAACAGCACCCCATGTATGATACCGCAATTCGGAAACTGCATAGCATGGCATTCCACCATCTGCACTATATGCCAAACCATTAACTGCCAATGTTTTTCTAGGTATCCAGTTTCCCAAGTACGCTTCGCAGATAAGATCCACGAGGTCTTGAGATCTAATTTCGCTAGAAAATACAAACTTAATAGCTAGTATTGCGCCGCTAGCTTTGCATATTGCCGCTATGATCCAGATCCGGTTGATTACGTCTTTGGTCTTAACTCTCTTATCGCCGCTGATATTAAGTACAAAAAATGCATCAACTTTATAGGAGTCAATTTCTATCAAATCGAAGACATCAAAGTAATTCAAAAAAGGTTCATAACCTGTTCCAGTGTTACTGTGGATCTGTGCTGTACGGCCGCCGACCACCAATGCAGCGCGTGAAAAATCGCTAAGAAGTATTTCGTCAATTAAGCCACTAACAGTTTTTCGCGCTCCTCTAGCCTGGTTAAATGGCCATTCTTCCTCCTTGATGCCAACAGTTTTACAGATATCGTAGAATATGTCGCATAACCCTCGCTTTTCGAAATTTCGCCCTTGTGTATGTTTTTCTGTTTGTCGAAATACCTCGTCAGTGAATTTTTGTAACAGCACAGGATATTTGTTAAGTGTATAACCTAATGCTCCGCTGCCACCTCCTTGCTGTTCGCTCCGCTTTTCTGACAAGGGCTTGGTTCGTCTATTAGGTGCAAGATGAACCTTGAAGACCAACGCTGCCTCACCCCAATACACTCCATTTTCATTAATCGTTGTGTATCTTGCAAAAAAGCGGGAAACTTCACTCTCTGAAATATTAGTCTCTAGCCTAATCTCCCGCCCGGTGAAACCATCAAGCTTCATCTCAATAGCTCGCAATCTACGACTATAAGTTTGCCTTTGTTTATTGGTGAGCAACGACTCATCAACTCTTTGAATACCTACGCGCGCAATAGATTCCCTGGTTAACTTATTAGTCATTTACCCACCACCTTGTACCCATATCAAACAGTACCTTATCAAAATCAACAGCTATTACGCCGCTGGCGTAGAGCCTACAAAACACCAGGAGGCATAAATTTTGATCATAATAATTTAATGCTGAAAGATAGGTTCTTAGGCTGCCCTGCCTCGCTTGTTCCAAATGCACGATCGCTTTGTCTACAAGAGACTGAGGCACATAGGCATGCCTACCGCCACTCAGGAAACTAGAAACTTTTAATAGCGGCAGGATTTTGTTTTTTTCCGGAGCCCAATCAGCGTCATTAAATTCACAGTATCGGTATTTTATCCGACTGGCTCTATTTGACTTTTCTGCATAGTCGAAAGAGTTCCCCTCTGTGCGCAAATAATGTAGCTCGGGAGGACCATCAGAGGGGAAGACTTCGACGTGATAGTCGATTTGATACAACTCAGCCCCAACAGAGACCTCTTTACGTCCCGGCTGAAATGAAAAGTTTTTGATTGCGGGGGAGAATTCTAGCTTAAGTAGCCAGTGGGCGAGTTGGCGGTCACTGCCAAGAAGCAGTACTTGCTCGCACTTTAGGCTATAGACAGCCCACATGTTGCCGAAATGTACGCCACGTTTTGCAAAATAAGCATTTTTACTTTTTTTAGGCATAGCCACACCCAGTAGACAGGTAGTGGAAATGCTGGTCCTTATCTCAATTCCCTATGCTTGGGGCATCCCGGAAAGTCCTCGGCTGAATATAGATACATTTCCCCATAATGACAACTCGATGGCCAGCTACATCTAGAACCTTTCCCGGGCAGTCGCGCTGGTGCTGCTTTGGCTTCAGGCGCTGTATTAACGCAGGCTGGTCGTGATCGGTATGGCTGATGTGGAGGAGCTTAAGCATCCGATTGAATCAGCCTATGCGCCGCGTTTCAGTGAAGAGATCGGCAACCAATCCCACCCCGCATCCGACGGCTCAGAACGTTTGGCCTTAACAGAGTTCCTTTCGTTGGATGGCCGAAGACTCCACAAAGGCTCAGCTTATAGCTCCGACTCGAGGAAGCCTAAATCCTCAGTTCGCGCGGTCGCCCTCGCAACGCTGTCGCTGGCTTTTGGCTGACAAGGGCTACGCCGAAACCATATGCTGCCGGTTCCCCCCTCTGCGATCAATGTAACTCAGACCCAAACCCGGCTTACCTCGCTTTTTTGATCAGCCGAAATACTGGATACGCAACACCATCGAACGCATGTTCGGCTGGCTGAATGTAGTGGTCAACTAATCCCGGACACTGCGTTAAGTTTTTCTTCGGCAACAGCGGGCGCTAGCCCGCTGTTGAACTGATGCGGTCGCTGCCAGTT
>NZ_JBIUWO010000017.1:4699-83660 GCF_044743505.1 Pseudomonas sp. NPDC087612 | reverse complement strand
ACCTCCGGATGACCCTGGAACCGCTAACTCTTTGAAACTCAAGGAGTTTTCAGTTCCGACTGCGCCGGAAGTGGGGCGAATTATAGAGAGATCTGTGGGGGCGTCAAGGACTTATTTCAACTTTGTTTCAGCGGGGGCGTTTTGGCTATAAGCCACAAGCCGCAAGCTACAAGTAAAAGCCGCAGCACCGCGCCCAACTTGTAGCTTGCAGCTTACAGCTTGAAGCTTCAGACCACCTTGGTTAGCCGCAGGCGCTCGATCTCCGATGCCGCCAGGCCCAGCACTTCGCCGAGGATCTGCTCGGTATGCTCGCCCAGCAGCGGCGGTGCATGGCGATACTCCACCGGCGTCTCGGACAAGCGAATAGGGCTGGCCACCTGCGGCACCTGCCCGGCAAGCGGGTGTGGCATCTCGATTGCCAGGCCCCGGGCCTTGACCTGAGGGTCGGCAAACATCTGCGCCAGGTCGTTGATAGGCCCGCACGGAACCCCGGCCCGCTCCAGCTGCGCGACCCACTCAGCGGTGGTCTTGAACACCGTGGCCTGGCGGATCAGTGGAATCAGCTCGGCACGGTTGGCAACCCGCTGCTTATTAGTAGCAAAGCGCGGATCGTCTGCCCATTGCGGCTGGCCGGCAACCTCGGCGAACTTGCGGAACTGCCCGTCGTTGCCCACGGTAAGGATGAAGTCGCCGTCGGCAGTAGGGAAGTCCTGGTAAGGCACGATGTTCGGGTGCGCATTACCCAGGCGCCGCGGCGGCGTGCCGGTGGTGAGGTAGTTCATGGCCTGGTTGGCCAGGCAGGCAACCTGCACGTCCAACAGTGCCATATCGATGTGCTGGCCGCCGCCATCACGGTCACGATGGGCGAGGGCGGCCAGGATCGCCACGGTCGAATACAGCCCGGTGAGAATGTCGGTCAGCGCGACACCGACCTTCACCGGCCCCGCGCCGTCTTCCCCCTCCGGGCGCCCGGTCAGGCTCATCAGCCCGCCCAGGCCCTGGATCATGAAGTCATAGCCGGCGCGCTTGGCATAGGGCCCAGTCTGCCCGAAGCCGGTAACCGAGCAATACACCAGGCGCGGGTTGAGCGCCTTCAGGCTTTCATAGTCCAGCCCATAGGCTGCCAGGCCGCCGACCTTGAAGTTCTCGATCAACACGTCCGACTTTGCCGCCAGCTCGCGCACCAGGCGCTGGCCCTCGGGCTGGGTGAAGTCGATGGTCAGCGAACGCTTGTTGCGGTTGGCCGCCAGGTAGTAGGCAGCCTCGCTGGTGTTCTCGCCGTAAGCGTCCTTAAGGAAGGGCGGGCCCCAGGCGCGCGTATCATCGCCGCTGCCCGGACGCTCGACCTTGATCACTTCGGCGCCGAGGTCCGCAAGTATCTGCCCGGACCAGGGCCCGGCCAGCACTCGCGACAGATCCAGCACCCGCAGATGAGATAGCGCGCCCATGGCTCGCTCCTTATTAATAGAAGGACTGAATGCCGGTCTGCGCGCGACCGAGGATCAGCGCGTGGACGTCATGGGTGCCTTCATAGGTGTTGACCACCTCGAGGTTGACCAGGTGACGGGCCACACCGAACTCGTCGGAGATCCCGTTGCCACCGAGCATGTCACGGGCCATACGGGCGATGTCCAGGGCCTTGCCGCAGGAGTTGCGCTTCATGATCGAGGTGATTTCTACCGCAGCAGTGCCTTCGTCCTTCATCCGCCCCAGGCGCAGGCAGCCTTGCAGGGCCAGGGTGATTTCGGTCTGCATGTCGGCCAGTTTCTTCTGGATCAGCTGGTTGGCGGCCAGCGGGCGGCCGAACTGCTTGCGATCCAGGGTGTATTGGCGCGCAGTGTGCCAGCAGGCTTCAGCGGCGCCCAGGGCACCCCAGGAGATGCCATAGCGTGCCGAGTTCAGGCAGGTGAACGGGCCTTTCAGGCCGCGCACATCGGGGAAGATGTTCTCTTCCGGCACGAACACGTTGTCCATGACGATTTCGCCGGTGATCGAGGCGCGCAGGCCGACCTTGCCGTGAATCGCCGGGGCGCTCAGGCCCTGCCAGCCTTTTTCCAGAACAAAACCACGAATGTCGCCGGCGTCATCCTTGGCCCAGACCACGAACACGTCGGCGATCGGGCTGTTGGTGATCCACATCTTGCTGCCGCTCAGGCGATAGCCACCGTCGACCTTCTTGGCGCGGGTGATCATCGAGCCCGGGTCGGAGCCATGGTCTGGCTCGGTCAGGCCGAAGCAGCCAATCCATTCACCGCTGGCGAGCTTGGGCAGGTACTTCTGCTTGGTCGCCTCGGTGCCGAACTCGTTGATCGGCACCATGACCAGCGAGGACTGCACGCTCATCATCGAGCGGTAGCCGGAGTCGATACGCTCCACTTCCCGGGCAATCAGGCCGTAGCACACGTAGTTCAGGCCGCTGCCACCGTACTGCTCGGGAATGGTCGCGCCCAGCAGGCCGACTTCGCCCATCTCGCGGAAGATCGCAGGGTCGGTCTGCTCGTGACGGAAGGCCTCCAGCACGCGCGGGGCCAGCTTGTCCTGGGCGAACTGATAAGCGCTGTCACGCACCATGCGCTCTTCTTCAGTGAGCTGTTGGTCGAGCAACAGCGGGTCGATCCAGTTGAAGCTTGCTTTACCGGCCATGAGCGAATCCTCGAGAAATGGGACCAGAGTTGTTGTGCATTGATCCTAGGCCCGTTCCGGCGGCGAGACAAACGAGGATTGCGCATGCTCTTGTGATAATTTCTCACTTCGTAATGGCCGCAAAGGCCATCTCTACGCTCTATTAGTGAGGTTGATGTACATGCGGCGCAAGATCCCCAGCACAGCGGCCCTGGTCTGCTTCGAGGCCGCCGCCCGCCACGAGAGCTTTACCAAGGCTTCCCAGGAGCTGTCCCTGACCCAGGGCGCCGTATGTCGGCAAATCGCCGGGCTGGAGGAGTTTCTCAATGTCGAACTGTTTCGCCGCTCGCGCCGCGGGGTGAAGCTGACCGAAGCCGGGCTTTCCTACAGCCGCCGGGTCGCCACGCAGCTGGATGCGGTGGAGCGCGACACCTTATCGGTGATGGGCCAGCAGGGCGCCAACGTCATCGAACTGGCAGTGGTGCCTACCTTCGGCACCCAGTGGCTGCTACCCCGGCTCAAGGACTTCCAGCAGCGCCACCCGGAAGTCACGGTCAACCTGACCAACCGCACCCGGCCATTCCTGTTTGCCGATACCAGCTTCGACGCGGCGATCTACTTCGGCGATGCCGACTGGTCGGGTACCGAGTCCCATCGGCTGATGGGCGAGAACCCGGTGCCGGTGTGCAGCCCGGCATTGCTGGCCGGCAACCGGCAACTGAGCCCCGCGCAGATCGCCCAGCTGCCGCTGCTGCAGCAGACCACCCGGCCCTACGCCTGGCGCCAGTGGTTCAACAGCCTGGAAATGAACGTCGCTCGTGACATGACCGGCCCACGCTATGAGCTATTCTCGATGTTGGCACAGGCGGCCATGCACGAGATGGGCGTGGCACTGATTCCGCCCTTCCTGATCCAGCGCGAACTGGCAGAAGGGCGCCTGGTGGTGGCCAGCCCGCATGCGCTGTCGAGCATCAAGGCGTATTACCTGATGATCCCTGAGCGCAAGGTGGAGTCGGCTTCGCTGCGCGCTTTCCGCGATTGGCTGGTAGGGGAGGCGGGCCGCTACGCCGCAGCCCATAAGGATGACAGCTACAACCTGACCCCGTAGTCAATAAAACTGAAACCCTACAGATATAAGGAAATGTCGCATTTAGGCCAACTGTTTCAGGCACCCTCTGAAAAACCCTTAACCCTGCTGTTTATGCGGCCTTCACAGCATAAATCGCGCTTTCAGCCAGGCATTCAGCAAATTCGGCGGAAAATTTTCGAATTTTGCCGTAATCTCCCTGAAGCCCGCGCTTGGCGGGCTCCAGGCCTGTTATTGCGACATTCGGTCACAGGGTGACTTGTAGTTTGATTGCCGTCACCCTTCAAAACTGGTTGAAGCGATTCAGGAATCACCTGCAAAATGCCGCGCCCCGCCTGGATTCGGCGGGATCGTGCTGATCGGCCGCCCCAGCGCACCATCCGCAGTGCGCTGGTTTACCAACAAAAGATCACGCAGGAGAAATGACGTGCACATTGGTGTTCCTCTCGAAACGCAGACGGGCGAAACACGGGTTGCTGCAACCCCGGAAACCATCAAGAAACTGATTGGCCAGGGGCATCAGGTCACCGTCCAGAGCGGCGCCGGCATCAATGCCAGCGTTCCGGACAGTGCCTATGAAGCAGCAGGCGCCACTATTGGCAGCGCTGCCGATGCGTTTGGAGCTCAGCTGGTTCTCAAGGTTGTAGCCCCTGACGATAGCGAACTGGCCCAGATCAAGAGCGGCACCGTGCTGGTGGGTATGCTCAATCCGTTCAACAACGAAACCATCGCCAAGATGGCCGAGCGCGGCATCACCGCCTTTGCCCTTGAAGCGGCGCCGCGTACCTCGCGGGCGCAAAGCCTCGATGTGTTGTCGTCGCAGGCCAACATTGCCGGTTACAAGGCAGTGTTGCTGGCGGCTCACCACTATCCGCGCTTCATGCCGATGCTGATGACCGCTGCCGGTACTGTTAAGGCTGCGCGCGTGCTGATCCTCGGCGCCGGTGTAGCCGGGCTGCAGGCTATCGCCACAGCCAAGCGCCTGGGTGCGGTGATCGAAGCCTCGGACGTGCGTCCGGCGGTGAAGGAGCAGATCGAGTCGCTGGGCGCCAAGTTCATCGATGTCCCTTACGAGACCGATGAAGAGCGCGAGTGCGCCGAAGGTGTCGGCGGCTACGCCCGACCCATGCCGGCCAGCTGGATGCAGCGTCAGGCCCTGGCGGTGCACGAGCGCGCCAAGCAGGCCGATATCGTCATTACCACCGCACTGATCCCTGGCCGCAAGGCTCCGACCTTGCTCAGCGCCGAGACCGTGGCGCAGATGAAACCCGGCTCGGTGGTCATCGACCTCGCCGCAGCCCAGGGTGGCAACTGCCCGCTGACCGTCGCCGACCAGGTGGTGGTGGAGCAGGGCGTGACCATCGTCGGCCCGACCAACCTGCCAGCGCAGGTCGGCGCGGACGCCTCGGCGCTGTATGCACGCAACCTGCTCGACTTTATGAAGCTGCTGTTCGACAAGGACGGCGCGCTGACGATCAACCTCGAAGACGACATCGTCGCCGCGTGCCTGATGTGCCGCGACGGCCAGGTCATCCGCAAGAACGGATAAGGAGCCAGACAATGGAAGACATGCTGATCTCTCACGGCGTCTATAACCTGATCATCTTCGTGCTGGCGATCTATGTCGGTTACCACGTGGTCTGGAACGTCACCCCGGCACTGCACACGCCGTTGATGGCGGTCACCAACGCCATCTCCGCCATCGTCATCGTCGGCGCCATGCTGGCTGCCGCGCTGACCGTCACGCCGCTGGGCAAAACCATGGGCACCCTCGCGGTGGCCCTGGCAGCGGTCAACGTATTCGGCGGTTTCCTCGTCACCCGGCGCATGCTGGAGATGTTCAAGAAGAAAGCCCCAGGCAAGGGCGCAGCGAAGCAAGAGGGGCAGAAGTAAACATGAGCATGAACCTGGTAACACTTCTCTACCTTGTCGCCTCGGTGTGCTTCATCCAGGCACTCAAGGGCCTGTCGCACCCGACTACGTCACGGCGCGGCAACCTGTTCGGCATGCTCGGCATGGCTCTGGCGGTGATCACCACCGTCGGCCTCATCTATAAGCTGGGCGCAGAGCTGGCTACCGACGGCATCGGCTACGTGATTGTCGGTCTGCTAATCGGTGGTACTGCCGGCTCGATCATGGCCAAGCGCGTTGAAATGACCAAGATGCCCGAACTGGTCGCCTTCATGCACAGCATGATCGGCCTGGCCGCGGTGTTCATCGCCATTGCCGCGGTGGTCGAGCCGCAATCGCTGGGCATCGTTGCCAGCATCAGCGACCCGATCCCTACCGGTAACCGCCTTGAGCTATTCCTCGGCGCCGCCATTGGTGCGATCACCTTCTCAGGTTCGGTCATTGCCTTCGGCAAGCTCTCGGGCAAGTACAAGTTCCGCCTGTTCCAGGGCGCACCGGTACAGTTCAGCGGCCAGCACAAGCTGAACCTGGTTCTGGGTCTTGCCACCATTGGCCTGGGCCTGGTGTTCACCTTCACCGGCAGCTACAGCGCTTTCGCCCTGATGCTGATCCTGGCGTTCGTCATGGGCGTGCTGATCATCATCCCGATTGGCGGCGCCGACATGCCAGTGGTGGTGTCGATGCTCAACAGCTACTCGGGCTGGGCGGCAGCCGGTATCGGCTTCTCGCTGAACAACTCAATGCTGATCATCGCTGGCTCCCTGGTCGGTTCGTCTGGTGCGATCCTCTCGTACATCATGTGCAAGGCGATGAACCGTTCGTTCTTCAACGTGATCCTCGGCGGTTTCGGCGGCGCGACAGAAGCGGCCGGCCCGGCCGGTGCCAAGGAAGCCCGTCCGGTGAAATCCGGCTCGGCCGACGACGCCACCTTCCTGCTCAGCAACGCTGACACCGTGATCATCGTCCCCGGCTACGGCCTGGCGGTGGCCCGTGCCCAGCACGCGCTGAAAGAGCTGACCGAGAAGCTGACCCACAACGGCGTGACCGTGAAGTACGCGATCCACCCGGTGGCGGGGCGCATGCCCGGGCACATGAACGTACTGCTGGCCGAAGCCGAAGTGCCGTACGACCAGGTGTTCGAGATGGACGACATCAACTCCGAGTTCGGCCAGGCTGACGTGGTGCTGGTGCTGGGCGCCAACGACGTGGTCAACCCGGCGGCGAAGAACGATCCGAAGTCGCCAATTGCCGGCATGCCGATCCTCGAGGCGTTCAAGGCCAAGACCATCATCGTCAACAAGCGCTCGATGGCCAGCGGCTACGCCGGCCTTGATAACGAGCTGTTCTACCTGGACAAGACCATGATGGTCTTCGGCGACGCCAAGAAGGTCATCGAAGACATGGTCAAAGCGGTCGAATAAGCCGTTCAAACGGCTGTGACAAATAGCCCCAGCGCGGTACCGGCTGGGGCTTTTTCATGCCCGGCCAGCCGACAGAAGGCTCTATTTCAGGGCTTCGCATTCGACCTTGGTCGCGGGACGAAGCCAGGCGAAAACACTAGACTGCGCATCTAGCTTTAGTAGCCCGAGATAACAATCCATGTACCGTGATCGTATCCGCTTGTCCTCCCTGCACAGCAAGGTAATGAGTGCGGCTGATGCCGCTGGCCTGATCGAGGACGGCATGACCGTCGGCATGAGCGGTTTTACCCGCGCCGGTGAAGCCAAGGCGGTGCCCCATGCACTGGCCGAACGCGCCAAGCAGTCGCCACTGAAAATCAGCCTGATGACCGGCGCAAGCCTGGGCAACGACCTCGACAAGCAACTGACTGAGGCCGGCGTGCTGGCCCGGCGCATGCCGTTCCAGGTCGACAGCACCCTGCGCAAGGCGATCAACGCCGGCGAGGTCATGTTCATTGACCAGCACCTGTCGGAAACCGTCGAGCAGCTACGCAACCAGCAGCTCAAGTTGCCGGACATCGCGGTGATTGAAGCGGTCGCCATCACCGAACAGGGCCACATCGTGCCGACTACCTCGGTGGGCAACTCGGCCAGCTTCGCGATTTTCGCCAAACAGGTGATCGTCGAGATCAACCTGGCGCACAACGCCAACCTGGAAGGCCTGCACGACATCTATATCCCGACCTATCGTCCGACCCGTACGCCGATCCCGCTGGTAAAAGTCGATGACCGCATCGGCAGCACCGCAATCCCGATCGACCCGGCCAAGATCGTCGGCATCGTCATCACCGAGCAGCCGGACTCGCCGTCCACCGTACTGCCGCCAGACGACGAAACCCAAGGCATCGCCAACCACCTGATCAACTTCCTCAAGCAGGAAGTCGACGCCGGGCGCATGACCAACAAGCTCGGCCCGCTGCAAGCCGGTATCGGCAGTATCGCCAACGCGGTGATGTGCGGCCTGATCGACTCGCCGTTCGAAGACCTGACCATGTACTCCGAAGTACTCCAGGACTCGACCTTCGACCTGATCGACGCCGGCAAGCTGAGCTTCGCCTCGGGCAGCTCGATCACCCTGTCGACCCGCCGCAACGCCGACGTCTTCGGTAACCTGGAGCGCTATAAGGACAAACTGGTCCTGCGCCCGCAGGAAATCTCCAACCACCCTGAAGTGGTTCGCCGCCTGGGCATCATCGGCATTAACACCGCGCTAGAATTCGACCTGTACGGCAACGTCAACTCCACCCACGTCTGCGGCACGCGGATGATGAACGGCATCGGTGGCTCGGGCGACTTCGCCCGCAACGCGCACCTGGCGATCTTCGTCACCAAGTCGATTGCCAAGGGCGGGGCGATTTCCAGCGTGGTGCCGATGGTCAGCCACGTCGACCATACCGAGCACGACGTCGATATCCTCGTCACCGAGCAGGGCCTGGCTGACCTGCGCGGCCTGGCGCCACGCGAGCGTGCGCGGGTGATCATCGACAACTGTGTGCACCCGGATTACCGCGAGGCGCTGAACGACTACTTCACCCGCGCCTGCGAACGCGGCGGCCACACCCCGCACATCCTGCGCGAAGCCCTGGCCTGGCATGAAAACCTGGAAGAAACCGGGCGCATGCTCGCCGGCTGACCTGCACAGTGACCGGCCGGTTGTGCGCAATGCCAACCGGTCGGGCAACTGATGTATTTATCCAGACAAAAACTGTTC
The DNA here is from genome assembly GCF_044743505.1 of Pseudomonas sp. NPDC087612. Lineage (NCBI taxonomy): Bacteria > Pseudomonadati > Pseudomonadota > Gammaproteobacteria > Pseudomonadales > Pseudomonadaceae > Pseudomonas > Pseudomonas sp. NPDC087612. Next base: position 74,869 of record NZ_JBIUWO010000017.1, on the reverse strand, counting down.
TACTGTACCGGTGATTTCACCGCCATTTTTCATCCTCTTGCCCCCTCTCTGATAAAAAATGCACCATTTCAGTGCTGACCAGTACAGTTGCGCCTATTCCGAGTGCAACAGTCGTCTAAAACAGTTAACTGGCCCATCACAATGTAGGTGAACTGTATCTACTGTTATGGACGACAGAGGAGGATCATTGGCATCAGTTAAATCACTACCTAATGCCGCCACAAGCGGAAGGATGACATCATGGAACGTACCCTCAGTTCCGATCTGGTTTTCGAAAACACCGCCGAACAATCCAAGGCCTCGCTGCCACTGCGCCTGCTGGCCAACCTGATGCTGTGGCAACGCCGCATTGCCAGCCGCCACCAACTGGCTCGCCTGGACTCGCGTCTGCTGGCTGATGCCGGTATCAGCGAAGCACAACGCTACGAAGAGCTGAGCAAGCCTTTCTGGCGTTAATGCAGGGCTCGCCGGCCAAGGCCGGCACCACGAATTCCCCAAAACCCGTCGCAGGTGACTGCTGACGGGTTTTGTCGTTTAAAGGCCCGGAATAGAGCGGCTGAACAACATACCAGTACAATTTTTAATTTAATTAAATTGACAGGTACAGTTGATAAATCTTGCTACGATCCGGTCCAAGCCGCGGATTACACCCGCGTGATACCCTTAACGTACCCAGCTTGGTAAAAAGTAGCGCAACAAGCTGAGCGTGCGTCTGACATAAGAACCACCAAAAGCCTATCCAGGAGATCGACCATGTTCCATTCACGCTTGTTTGGCGCCGCGCTGCTGCTGGCCCTGGCTTCGACTGCCAACGCCACCAGCTTCGTCGTCACCACCGATACCGTCGTTCGTGGTGTTGCCGCCTCCACCGATGCCACCTCCGATGTGTCGTCCTCGTTCCGTGACGACAAGATCGTCCAGGCCGCCCGTGACGACGCTGCCAGCTTCGTTGCCAGCCACGGTGACATCCGCGGCGCGAAACTGGAGAGCGCTTTCGCCCACATTCGCCAGCAGACCCCAAGCCTGCAGGCCAGCGACGCGCAACTGGCACAGGCCATCCTGGCGCTCTGAAGCCGCTCGTTCCCGGCCGTGCATGTAACAACGTGCAACTAAGCCGGGCCCTCTGCGCTGGTCCTCACCGGCGCATTGGGATAGCCTTTGCCGCCTGATTCAGCTGCCGTTCGAGACCCATGCGTTATCTGTCATTGCTGTTGCTCGTGGTGTGCTGGAGCAGCGCCGCCCAGGCGCTGGACCTGACCACCAACAACCTTGTCGTCAGTGGTTACGTCACCAGCAAAGTGACGTCGGTGCCCTTCGATCGCAAACTGCTGCTGGCCGCCCATGACGATGCCGCCGCTTTTGTCGCCAGCGATGGCCGATGGCGGGGCGCGCGCCTTGAGGCAGCACTGCAGCAGTTGCGCCAGGCCAACCCGGAACTTCATGCCAGCGACCTTGAACTGGCACAGGCAATTCTCGTCCAATGATTACTTCTGTTCTCCCGGAGATGCTCCATGCGTAACCCGCTGATTGCCGCCACCCTTGGCCTTCTGCTGTTGGCCGATGTGGCCCAGGCACAAACCCTGGTGGCCACCAGCAACATCATCGTTCGCGCCTTTGGCCGCTCGATCGACTTCACCTCCGACACCACCACCTCGATTCGCGACTCGAAAGTCGTGCGCGAAGCCCGCGATGATGCCGCCAGCTACGTCGCCAGCCGTGGCGAGATCCGTGGTGCGCAACTCGAAGCCGCCTTCGATACCCTGCGCCAGCGTGTGCCAGAAGCGCGCCAGGCCAGCGACCAGGTGCTGGCTGAAGCCATTCTCGCCCTGTGAAGCCAATGCGTGCCTGGCTGCTGGGCTGCCTGCTGATACTGTGCGGCAGCCCGGCACTGGCCGACCTGCAGTTGGTGCTGCAGGCCGATGGCATGAGCCCGCAGCAACAGCGGGCCAGCCAGGCATTGCTGGATGAAGCCCTGCAGGCCCTGCCACCGAGCTTCAAGACTCGCCTTGACCGACGTATCCAGGTCAGCTGGAGCAGCCGTATGCCGGCCGATGCCTATGGCCAGGCGTCGCTGGTTTCCACCCTGGAGCTCAACAGCCGCCTGCTGCCGGGCCTTGCCGATGGCAGCGCTGCCACCCAGAAGACCGGCCGCCCCCACGGCACCGTGCGCCAGGAGTTGCTGGCCACCGTCCTGCATGAGCTGACCCACATCTATGATCGCGCCCGTTTGTGGCAGGGTGCCGAGCGACAGCTGATCACCCGTTGCACCCGACAGCAGAACAGCCAGGGCAAAATCGGCCTGCCTGAGCAGTGCCGCGGCCAGACCGAACGCCGCTTTACCCTCAGCGACGATCCGCGACTGCTCGACCTGGCCGGCTGGCCGCAATATGTCGGCCGCCGTGGCGAGCGCGAGCAGCACAACCGCCAGGTGGCGCGCAGCCCCGACAGTTATGAGCTGAGCAGCCCCAAGGAATTCATTGCGGTCAACATGGAGTACTTCCTCCTTGACCCAAGCTTTGCCTGCCGCCGCCCGGCCTTGCAGGCCTACCTGAAAGCCCATTTCGACTGGGCACCCGAACATCCAGCGTGCCCGGGCGCCTTGCCGTTCCTCAATGCCGGGAACGACTTTGCCAAATCGCCGCTGGGCGAGATCGACCCCGAGCGCGTCTACGCGGTGGATTACCTGCTGGCCGAAGCCAATCAGAACTGGGTCAGCCGTTGGGGCCACAGCATGTTGCGCCTGGTCATCTGCGCCCCCGGGCGCCCACGCGGGCCGGACTGCCGCCTGGACCTGGACCAGCACCTGGTGCTGTCGTACCGGGCGTTCGTCAACGACGTGCAGCTGTCGAGCTGGGACGGCTTGACCGGCGCCTATCCGTCGCGGCTGTTCGTCTTGCCACTGGCGCAGGTGATCGACGAGTACACCAAGACCGAACTGCGCAGCCTGGCCTCGATTCCGCTCAAGCTCAACCGCGACGAGCTGGAAAGCCTGGTGCGCCAGGCTGCCGAGATGCACTGGAGCTACGACGGCAACTATTACTTCCTGTCGAACAACTGTGCGGTCGAAACCCTCAAGCTGTTGCGCAGCGGTACTGCCAACCCGCGCCTGAACGACCTGGACAGCATCGTCCCCAATGGCTTGCTCGAAGTGCTCGAAGGTCGCGGCCTGGCTGATGTCAGCGTCCTCGATGATCCGCGCGAGGCACTGCGCCTGGGTTATCGCTTCGACTCCTACCGCGACCGCTACCAGGCCATGTTCCTGGTGCTGAAAAAGCAACTGCCGATCAAGCAGGACAGCGTCGAGGCCTGGCTCGAGCAATCGGCCGAACAGCGCCAGCCGTGGTTTGCCCAGGCCGACCTGCGTACCAGCGCAGCGTTGCTGCTGCTTGAACAAGCCAGCCTGCGCCGCCAATTGCTGCTGGCCCAGGACGAGGTCAAGCAGCGCTACCTGAGCGGGCGCGAGCGCAACGACGCCAGCGTCGGCAAGGCCAACAACACCCTGCAGCAGATTCTCGCCAACAGCGGCTTTCTCAGCCGCCCGGCCGAACTGCTGGGCAGCAGCGGCTACGGTCTGCCCCAGGCCAGCGAGCGCGAGAAACTGCTGAGCGAAACCCGCCAGCGGCAAAAACAGCTGCAAACCCTCAGTGCCGACCTCGACAAAGAGGTGCGGGCCTTGCTCGGCCCGGACCGCGCCGCGCAAATCAAAGCGGTCGAGGCCAACATCAAGCAGGTCGGCGAACACCTGCGCGCATTGCACAAAGCCGCAGGCGGGCTGCAATTGCCCTGAGCCGGTGGTTGACTTTGTAACTGTCTGTGCCACTATTTCGCCGCTATAAAAATGGCGTTTTGATGCCATTTTGCTAGATGAAGGCCTCGCTTCGGGGCCTCTCGCAAAATCTCTTTCTATCGACGTGACAGCCTGGCTGTGAAGGGCAGGGCTGCGCACGAACGACCGTTGGCATGGTGGGATTATATGGACGTAGTCGGAGACGACCGCGAGTACGAGTGGTCGCTGGATGGGCAACGCTGGTTGCAGGATGCCCACGGCAGGTTCTCCCTGACCCACGTCGCTGGCAAGGCGCTGGAAGGCGATCAGCCTGACCTGGATTTCCTCGTCGGGGCGCAGCAAGCGCCTGACGGGCAGTCCTGGCTGCCGGCCAGCTTCCGCCATTGCCCGCAGACCGGCGCGCCCCTTGAACCTGTTCGTTACGCTCTCCAGCAGCGCTGGTTGCCACCTTATGGCAACGGTAGCGGCCGGCGGGTGGTGGAGGGCAGTTGCAAGCTCGACGCTGCCGAGCAGACTATCGCCGCCGTGTACCAGCGCCTTGATCGCGCCAGCCCGCGCAACCTCAATGCCGCGCGCAAGTTCGACCAGCTGCCGCGCAGCAACGGTTTGAATTTCCTCGTCGCCAACCTCGGCGGCCATCGCGAAGCGCTGTTTGCGCTGGCGCGCGATGGCAGCCTGTTCCGCTGGCAGCGCAAGGCCGAAGAATGGGTCGGAGTGCTGCCGCACAGCACCCCGATCGGTCGCTGCAGCCTGCAAAGCTGGGCCTGGGGCGTGAGCCTGCGCGAGCAGGGCAGCCAGCAATGCCTGCTGCTGGCCTGTGATGAAGGCGCCACCGAAGTGCGCGTCGATCCGCTCGCTGGCCGCTACCACCTGGAGCGCTGCCCTGGCCGCGCTATCGCCGCCCCGGGCGAGCTTGAAGAGCAGGTGCTGATTCCCCAACAGATGCCCGATGGCAGCTTCTGCGTGGTCGCCCGCCAGAATGATCAGTGGCTCGCACACCCGATTGCCCTGGCCAATCCGCAACACCTGCACAATCTCTCGGCGCCGCTGCGCGACCCGGCCTCGCGGCGCCTGCTGTGGATCGGCGCCCACGGCTACTTGAGCGTCAAGCTCGGTGAAAGCCTCGAAGCCCAATGGCTGAGCTGGCCGCCCGGCGCCCAGGCGCGCCCCGAATATGGCCCGCCGTTCGTCAATGGCTACGGCATCTGGCAGCAACTGTTCGAAGGCAGCGAGCAGTACTGCCTGCGCCTGGACTCCGACGAGCGCAAGGAAGTCAAAGGCTCGCGCCTGAGCACCGGGCAGCTGAACTACATGTTCAACGTGCGCCTGGACGCCCCGTGGGGTGAACACGACGTCGACAACAACCCCGCCGACCGCGAAGTGGTGTACCCGTTCATCGAGTTCAGCGACAACCCGCACCTGCTGTCGTGCCGAGTGCGCTGGCCCTCGAGCCTGCAGCAGTTCTTCGGCAATGAGCAGCCCGTCGAGACCGAGTACTGCCTTGAGCGCATCGGCCAGCCGGCCTTGAGCCTGCTGCTGAAGGTGGCGCAACCGTGGAACGCGCAGTGGTTCTGCTACGACAACGCCCTGTGGCTGTACATCGATTCGACTGGAGCGCTTTACCGATGGAACGCCTGAACCGCCTGCTACGCCACAGCCTGCTGCTCGTCCTGAGCCTGGTCTGCATCAGCGCCCATGCGGCGCCACTGCGCCAGGTGTTGCTGGTACAGAACTCCGGCTGGATGGAGCCGTTCTACCTCGACCCGGCCTCGGGCTTCAAACCGCTGGTCACGCAACTGGCGGCCAGCGCCGCCGGCAGCGGCGAAGTGGTAATTGGTGCCTTCAACCAGGCCGACAGCAGCCACCCCTCGCCGCAATGGACCTACCGCGGGCCAGGCACCCACGCCAAGCTCGCCGACAGCGTCAATGCCCTGAGCCTGGCCCGCAAGGCCAGCGGCGCCTATGCCGATACCGATTTCAAGGAAGCCTTGCTGGCGGCGATCAACACCGGCCTGGAAGGGCGCGAAGGCATCATCTGGATCGTCACCAACAACAAGAACAGCCCCAACAACAGCAACGAAACCCAGGTCAAGAACCGCGAGTTCTACGACCTGCTGCACAAGGAAGCAGTGATCAGCCGCATCGCCGCCTTCCCGCAGAAAATGCCGGTCAAAAGCAGCAATTTCGAGGCTAACGGCCTGATGATCTACGCCCTGGCCTATGGCGCCAACGCCGGTGCCGCGCTCGAGCAGGTGCTGGCCCAGCCGGCCCTGGCAACACTGCTCAAAGACGCCGGGGTGCGCCTCAAGCCACTGACCCAGGCGGCCGTGCGCTTTATTCCGACCGGGGTAAAAGACACCCCGGACGTCAGCGCCGAGCTCGCACCCGACCAGCAAACCGTGGTGCTCAACATCGATGTCGACGGCTCGCCGAAAACCGCGGTGCTGCTAGGCCGCTTCGAGAACCAGTTCAACCCCTACCAGATCCACTCAGCCAAGGTCGCGATGAGCCTCGATATGCCGGGCGAAGCCCTGCAGTCGTCGATCTCCCTGGACCGCATCGAAAACCTCGAGCCAGGCGCCCGCTCCGAAGAGCTGTCGATCAGCCTGCAATTGCCACCGCTGCCTTCGCAGTGGTCCAGCGAAGTGCTGCTGTCCAGCGGCTACCAGCGTGCCGGCGCCATCGAAGTGCGCCTGAGCGAACAGCAGTTGCAGATTTCCCAGCAGTTCATCGAACGCATGAACGAACTGTTCCCCAACGATGCCTTGCCGGACGTGTTCCTGCCCTCCAGCGAGGCCAGCGCCTCGGCTACCCGCCTGCCGATCGTGTTGCAGATCAGCTACCCGCTGGGCCCGGTGCTGCTGTTGCTGGCCCTGTTCGTGTTCGCCTTGTTCGGCCTGCTGCTGGCCAAGAGCCTGGTCGGCGGCAAGAAGCCGGTCACGGTCATGGTCGAAGGCGTGGCCCAGCAGTACCCGCTCAAGCCGTTCAGCAGCGCCAGCGTCTACGACGCCCGGCAGAACAAAGTCGCGACGGTAAAGCGCGGCCTGTTCGGCGCCACCCTTGAAAAGCTCGCCGCCGACGTCGCCGTGCGCCTCAAATAACCTTAGGACCCTGTCATGACCCAAACCAGCTCCCTGCCAGCCCCAGTAGAAAACGAAGCCGCTCCGGCCACCAGCACCTCCACCCTGAGCGTGCCGACGCCAGTGCTGGACCTGGGCCCGAAAAAAGTCGACAGCCGCGATGCCCTGGTCGGCGTGGCCGTGCTGGTGGTGCTGGCGTTGATCTTCTTCGTGATCAAGAACGCCTACGCCAACTGGCGCGTGCGTGAGCGCGTGGCGCCAAGCCGTGCCAACGCCTCTGGCTGGTTCCTGTTCCTCGGCCTGCTGCTGGTTTCGGCCATGGCGGTGCTGGCGGTGATCAACTCCGGGCAGTTCCTCACCCCGCTGTACCTGGCGCCACTGGCTGGCGTGGCCGGCATTTCGCTGGTGGCCTGGCTGATGACCTTCTCGGCCAAACGCTGAGCCAGGCTTGCTGCGCCCGCGTCAGGCCAGGCCTGACGCTTCAACCGATGATGGATTTAGTACGCCGAGCTGACTCGGCCAGCCCAGCCAGGGCTCATGGAGTTTGAAGATGAACGAGAATGCACAACCTTCCGGCCCGGCGGCGCTGAACGCGGTCAGCGAGAAGATCCACCCGACGCTGTTCATCGCCCTGGGCGGTACCGGCATGAAGGTGAACATCCGCCTGCGCCGGCGCATTCTCAATGCGATCTGGGGCGGCAACAACCAGGTTCAGCAGATTGCCGATTTCCCCCTGGTACAGTTCGTCAACTTCGACCTGGATGCCGGCGAAGTCACTCAGGACGGCAAGTCGATCAAGACCGACGTGCTCGCCGAGCAGGTCGCCTTCACCTCCGAAGAAAAGATCATCGAGCCGCTCAACCTGAGCAAGTACACCCACTCGATGGACGAGCTCAACCGCCACCGGGAAGTGGCCGAGTGGTTCCCGCTGACCCCGGACAAGATCCGCGCCCTGGGTATCGACCCGTCCAAGGGTGCCGGGCAGATCCGCGCGCTGTCGCGCCTGTACTTCTACGACAAGTACCCGGTGATCCGCGACAAGCTGCGCGACAAGGTCAACCGCCTGCTGGCCAACATCGGTGGCCATGCCGACAAGCTGAAAAAGCTCGGCCTGGAAATCGACCCGGGCAAGATCCGCATCGTCATCAGCGGTTCGGCCGCCGGCGGCACCGGTTCCGGCTCGTTCCTCGACATGGGTTACCTGGCCAAGGCGATCCTCAAGGAGAACAACATTGCCGGCAAGGTCGACCTGTTCTTCGTCCTCCCCGGCGGCTTCCATGCCTTCAACACCGAGCGCGTGCAGGCCAACGGCTACGCGGCACTGATGGAGCTGGAAACCAGCATGCGCGGCAACCGCCTGGTCAAGCACTGGGACGCAACCGACAACCTGTTCATCGACAGCCGTCCGTACGACGACGTCTACATCGTCGACAACAGCAACGTCGCCCAGGCCAAGACCAGCGACCAGGAAGACATCTACGAGATGCTGTCGGACGTGCTGTTCACCGACTTCACCTCCCAGGACTTCGCCAACAAGAAGCGCTCGATCGCGGTCAACCAGAACCAGCACAAGATCCGCTCCTACACCGTGCGCCTGCCGCAGGACTACGGCGACGATACCGAGCTGCGCTTCCCGTGCTCGTACTCCGCGCTGGGCCAGGCGGTGCTCGACACCCAGATCGATGCACGGCAGAACGTGCGCCTGAGCCGTCAGGTGCAGCAGATGCTCAAGGCCTTCTTCGGCATCGCCAACGCCGCGGCCAACGACAACCGGCCAACCGACCGCGAGCGCGATGACTTTTTGCGCGAGCAACTGAACGTCACTGCGCGCACCTTCACCGAGCTGCCGGACTTCCTTTCCAAGGTCGAGCTGACCCTGGCCACCGGTGAGTTCACCCACTATCAGGTGGCTGACGACCTGCTGCTGGTCGAGGGCGACAACAGCGTCACCGCGCAAATCGAGCAAAAGGTCGAGATGCTCTTCGAGCGCCTGCAAAATGGCGGCGCCGACAAGGACCAGTGGCTGACCCACGTGCGTGAAATCCAGCAGCAGCTGGAGCGCGACACCAAGGGCAGCAACATCGACAGCGCCGAACGCAACCACGAAGTGCGCATCAAGGAAAACCGCCAGCGCCGCCTGGCCGAACTGGTACGCGAAGACGCCCTGCCGGAAAAACTCTTCCGGCGCCTGGACGACGATGAGCGGGGCGGCCTGGATTACACCCTGGCATTGGTCGAGATGCTCAAGGACCGCCTCGAAAACGAAGGCAGCGGGATCATCCCGGCACTGGAAAAGAACGCCGCGCGCTTCAAGGAACTGGCCGAGAAGCTGGAATCCTCGGAGCTGGCCCGCGAGTTCGAACGCCTCAAGGAAACCACCGGCGGCGGCCTGATGGCCCGCCTGAGCGGCAAGGACAAACAGGCCGAGACCGTACTCACCCAGGTCAAGGACACCTTGCGCGACAGCCTGCTGTTCTACGTGCGCCATGTCGCTGCCCGTGAAGCGGCGCAACTGCTGCGCGAGCTGTCCGAGTGGCTGGGCCGCAAGGAGTCGGTCGACCACAGCGGCCGTGCAGTATGGAACGGCTTCGTTGGCCGCCTGCAGGACGGACGCAATGCGGTTGACCAGCTGTTGCGCCGGATCGAAACCGATATCAGCAAGATCGACGCCAGCATCAAGGAAAAACACGCCACCCTGATCCCGCTGGCACTGGTGCAAAGCAGCGAGGAACAGGTCGTCGATGGCGCCCAGGTGCGCGAGTGGGCCAAAGACGCCTTCAAGGACTTTGGCGGCTCCAAGGTGCTGTTCGGCAAACTGCAGGACGAAGAGGGCCAGGAAGAATTGCTGGGCAAACTGCGCAGCAAGGCCGTGCAGCAGTTGCCCAAGCAAAACCAGGGCATCGACCCGCTGCTCAGCGCCCTGGCCGCGCTGACCCCGGACGAACAGCGGGAAAAATTCCGTCAGCTACTGCAACGGGCCATGCCTTGGGCGCCGCTGAACCTCACCGGCGGCTTCGGCATCGTCAAGGACCGCTACACCTGCCTGGTGGGCGTGCAGGATGCCAACGAATTCAAGCGCACCTACGGCGCCATGCTCGCCCAGTGCCTGCCGCAGGGCACCGGCATGACTGCCGGGCAGATCCAGTTCGTCGAGTCCGGCACCCCGGGCAAGCTGATCTGCTTCACTGAGCTGAGCGGCTTCCCGCTGCCGGCCCTGACCCCGCTGCCGACCTACCTGGCCAGCTACCGCAAGGAAAGCACGACGATTCCGCTGCACAGCCACAAGCGTATCAGCCAGTTCGTACAGCCGATCCAGTTCACCCAGGAGCAGTACCGCCAGTTCGCCGAAGACTTCAAGCTGTACCTGCACGCGGTGGCCGTTGGGGTGTTGCGGCGCAACCCGTCGGAACGTTACGAGCTGATGATCGACCAGGACTACTTCAGCATCGGTGACGAGTTCGCGATCCGTCAGAACGGTCTGAACCAGGTGCAACGCAAAGACATCGAAGACCAGTTGCGCCAGCGTTACGAGCAACTGCGCAGCCCGCAGCAGCTGGCGGCCATGGTCGCGCTGTTCGAAGACCTGCGCCGCGGCGCCTACAAGCCGCAGATGCGCCAGAACGAGCTTGGGGTGTCGTCGCTGTACCAGACCTTCCCGTACAAGATCGCTGAGCTGCTGAAGAACGAGTACGACAACCGCCTCAAGCGCCAGGCCCCGGATACCGCGGAACGCCTGGTAGAGCAGGCGCGAGCGCTGCTGGAGCAATTCGCCGAACCGGTCAACGGCTCACGCGCCGACGTCTATCGCGACGAAGTGCATGACGAGCACAGCGAAAAACGCACCCTGCGCAAGGAGTGCTTCAGCAGCGGCTGGCTCGACGCGCTGTTCCAGCCGGCCGCCAGCGCCGCACCGGCACCGATGCCGGGCATGGCTGCGCCACCTCCAGGTGTTGCCGGTATCGCGCCGCCACCGGTGGCTACGCCGCAGTTCAGCTATCACCTGAGCGTGGCTGGCAGCAACTACGGCCCGTACACCAGCAGCCAGCTGCAACAGTATGTGCAAACCGGCCAGATCACCCGCGACAGCCTGCTGTGGCGCGAAGGCATGGCCGCCTGGCTGAGCGCCGGACAGATCCTCGAGCTTGCCCATCTGTTTGCCCCGGCCCCTGCTGCGGCGCCGCCGGTAGGCACGCCACCGCCCGTCGCGCCGATGGCACCACCGCCTGTGAACTGAGGAAGGCCTGAGCCCTATGTCCGCATCTGCGAAAAAACCGGCCTTTCCCCTCAACTGCGCCAATGGCGAGTGTGGCAAGGCCCTGTGTGGCCCGGTGCTGTTCTGTCCATATTGCGGTGCCAGCAGCCAGGTGGTGACCAGCGCACCGGTTGCCGCTCCGGCAGCCGTGGCAGCGGTCGTTGTCGCGAGCGAAACGCCGACAGCCCCGGCACCGGTGGCCAAAGCGCCCGAGCCGCCACGGCAAGTGACCATCTCCAGCGCCGAGATCGAGCGCACCGTGGCAGCCACCGCGCCGCCGCAAGCGCCGGTCGTGGCCCAGGTGAGCAAACCACGCAATGTCGCGCGCCAGGCCGCGCTGGCCATCGCCGTGCTGGTTGCGGTGGGTGGTTATGCGGCCTATCAGATGAACGCTCGCAAGGCCTTGCAGCAGTTCGAGGCAGAACTGGCCGCAGGGCAGGGCTGCCTGCGACTGAACCAGTACAACTGCGCACTGGAAAAGGCCGAAAGCGCCCTGCGCATCGAAAGCAAGGACCCGCGCGCCATCAGCTTGCTGCAACGCGCACAGGCCGGGCTAGAGGGTCAGCAACGCGATCAGCAGGCCCAAGCCCAGGCCGCCGCCGCTGCCGCAAGCGCTGCAGCAACGCGCAAGGCAGCAGCCGAACAGGCGCAGCGCGAGCAGCAAGCCCGTGAGCTGGCGGCCAAGGAGCAACAGCTTCATGACGAACAGACCCAGCTTGCCAAACGCCAGCAACAACTGGAGCAGCAGGCGCGCTCGGCACCGCCAGTACAGCCGCGGGTGGCACCTGTTGCCCGGCCGGTGCAACGACCGGTGGCGCCGGCAGCCAACGCCGGGTTGGTGGGCCAGCAGCTGAGCCAGGCGCGTAGTGCCCTGGCCCGCCGCGACGGCGCCACCGCGCGCTCACTGGCCAACCGGGTGCTCAGCCAGGATCCGGGCAACCGTCAGGCGCAGATCATCCTGCGCCAGGCCGAACAGCTGCGCGGTCAGTCGTTCAACACTCCCAAGGGCCTGGGCGGGGTGATCATCGAGTAAGCCGCTGAACGCCTAGAGCGTCTCCCCGGGCTCGCCGGGCAGATGCTCGTCCAGGTGCAACCAGGGTAGGCGGCTATCGATCCAGATATGTCGGTTCGGTGCCGCCAGCTGCGGCTGGTCGAGAGTGGTCACGGTAACATCGATGCTCTGCGGGCTCAGATCGGTGGTCAGCGCCACATGCGCCCCGCACCGGCTGCAGAAATAGCGCACGCAACTGGCAGACGAGTCGTAGCGCTGCGGCGTACCGCTCAACCATTGGAAATCCTCGCAACTCACGGTCAGCCAGGTGATCAGCAAACCACCACTGACCCGTCGGCACACCGAGCAATGGCAGTGGGCAACATCCGTCAACGGACCTTGAATCCGGTAGCGCAGGGCGCCGCAATGGCAGCCGCCTTCGTACGTATCACTCATCGCTCCCTCCTGTTGCCTACAGGCTGATAACCAACAATGCACCTCTCGTCGGCTTTGGGCCAGCGAAAGCTGGCTGAAAGCTTCCCACCTTAGGATTGCCACCACTACCGGCACAAGACCGGTCAGCCAGGGCCCCGTTCGTTGCATGCGGCGCCCGGCCCAATTAACAACAACAATGGTGATACTGATGCTTTCCTATGCCCGCCTCCCTGCAGCAATCCCTCCGTTATTCCACGCGCTGCGCCCTGTGCGCTGATCCGCCCGAATCGTTCTTCCTTCGCCGCGCTACGCCTGGAGTACTCCCATGCTGACCTTCCTCGGCTTTGCCATGGTCATCACCTTCATGTACCTGATCATGACCAAGCGCCTGTCGGCCTTGATCGCGCTGATCCTGGTACCGATCCTGTTCGCCCTGTTCGGTGGTTTTTCCGCCAAGATCGGCCCGATGATGCTCGAAGGCATCAGCAAACTGGCGCCGACCGGGGTCATGCTGATGTTCGCGATCCTGTATTTCGCCCTGATGATCGACTCCGGCCTGTTTGACCCGGCCGTGCGCAAGATCCTCAAACTGGTCAAGGGCGACCCGCTGAAAGTCTCGGTCGGCACTGCCGTGCTGGCCCTGGTGGTGTCGCTGGATGGCGACGGCGCCACCACTTACATGATCTGCGTGGCCGCCATGCTGCCGCTGTACAGCCGCCTGGGCATGAGCCCACGGATCATGGCCGGCCTGATCATCCTTGCCGGCGGCATCATGAACATGACCCCCTGGGGTGGCCCGACCGCGCGCGTCGCCAGCGCCCTGCATGTCGACCCCTCGGACATCTTCGTACCGATGATTCCGGCGATGCTCGCTGGTGTCGTCGCCCTGTTGGCAATTGCCTACGCCTACGGCAAGCGGGAACGCGCGCGCCTGGGTGAACTGCACCTGCCCGGTGATGAGATCGATCACAGCGAAATCAGCGTTTCGCAGTTCCCCGACGCCCGTCGCCCGAAACTGCTGTGGTTCAACGGCGCGCTGACCGCCGTGCTGATGGTCTCGCTGATCATGGGTCTGCTGCCGCTGCCGGTGCTGTTCATGATCGCCTTCAGTATCGCCATGATCGTCAACTATCCGTGCCTGCAGCAGCAGAAAGACCGTATCGCCGCCCATTCGGGCAGCGTGCTGGCGGTGACCGGGCTGATTTTTGCCGCCGGTATCTTCACCGGCATCCTCTCCGGCACCGGCATGGTCGATGCCATGTCCAAGAGCCTGCTGGCGGTCATTCCTGATGCGCTGGGGCCTTACCTGGCGGTGATTACCGCAGTCGTAAGCATGCCGTTCACCTTCTTCATGTCCAACGACGCCTTCTACTACGGGGTGTTGCCGGTACTGTCGGAAGCGGCCAGCCACTATGGCATCTCGCCGGTGGAAATGGCCCGCGCGTCGATCGTCGGCCAACCCGTGCATCTGCTCAGCCCGCTGGTACCCTCTACCTACCTGTTGGTGGCCCTGGCCGGCATCGAGTTCGGCGATCATCAGCGCTTCACCCTGAAGTGGGCAGTGCTGATCTGCCTGTGCATAATGCTCGCCGCGCTGCTCATGGGAATTTTCCCCCTGTTCAGTAGCCTATAAGACAACAGAATCACCTAACCGCTGCCGCGCCCCATCGCCTGGGGCGTTGTGCTTACATCGTTCGAAGGAATACACATGGAATGGCTGACCAGCCCAGAGATCTGGGTTGCCTTTTTTACTCTGACGGCGCTTGAGATCGTTCTCGGTATCGACAACATCATCATGATCTCGATCCTGGTCAGCCGCATGCCCAAGCACATGCAGCAGCGCACCCGGATCTTCGGCCTGGCGCTGGCCATGGTCACCCGCATCCTCCTGCTGCTGTCGATCACCTGGGTCATGCGCCTGACCGCCGACCTGTTCGTGGTGTTCGGCCAGGGTATTTCCGGGCGCGACCTGATCCTGTTCTTCGGCGGCCTGTTCCTGTTGTGGAAAAGCTCCCAGGAGATCTACCACGGCCTGGAAGGTGAAGACGAAACCAGCGACGAGCCAAGCGGCGCCGGCGGCAAGTTCTTCTACACCATCATCCAGATCGCCATCATCGACATCGTCTTCTCCCTGGACTCGGTGATTACCGCGGTGGGCATGGTTTCCCACGTACCGGTGATGATCGCCGCGATCGTCGTCGCGGTGCTGGTGATGATGCTCTGCGCCGGCGCCATCAGTAACTTCATCGACAAGCACCCGTCACTGAAGATGCTCGCCCTGTCGTTCCTGATCGTGGTCGGGACCGTGCTGATTGCCGAATCCTTCGACGTTCACGTACCCAAAGGCTACGTCTACTTCGCCATGGCGTTCTCGCTGGCGGTCGAGGCGATCAACATCAAGATGCGCACGGCCATGGCCAAGAAGAAGCAACAGAGCGATCCGGTGAAACTTCGCAAGGACATCCCGGGTCAGTAATCCCGGTGCTGGTGAAAAGGGCCCTGCGCAGGGCCCTTTTTTCATCTTGCGTCATGACAGTTTTGTTTCAAAGGCTGGCGTGGCTATGCGATGCTGGCGCCACGGCCATTGGCCGACTACAGCTTAAGTGAGCACTGGGAAAAACCGCCTGGCAGCAGGACAGGCTCACGGCATCATCCATTTGCCCCGCTGGGGCGCACAACAGGGGGCCTTTTCAATGCTGACCCTGCTCAATCTGCTTTCCGCCGTGGCGTTGCTGATCTGGGGCACGCACATCGTGCGTACCGGTATCCTGCGGGTGTACGGCTCGAACCTGCGCCGGGTGCTGAGCCAGAACATGTCCAAGCGCCCGCTTGCGTTTATCGCCGGCATCCTGGTGACGGCGATGGTGCAAAGCAGCAACGCCACGGCGATGCTGGTGACCTCGTTCGTCGGCCAGAGCCTGATGGGCCTGACCCCGGCGCTGGCGATCATGCTCGGCGCCGATGTCGGTACCGCGCTGATGGCGCGGGTGCTGACCTTTGACCTGTCATGGCTGTCGCCGCTGCTGATCTTTCTCGGGGTAATCTTCTTTCTTTCCCGCAAGCAGACCCGCGCCGGGCAACTGGGCCGCGTCGGTATCGGCCTGGGCCTGATCATCCTCGCCCTGCAGCTGATCGTCGAAGCGGCGGCGCCGATCACCCATGCCCAGGGGGTGAAGGTACTGTTCGCCTCGCTGACCGGCGATATCCTCCTCGATGCCCTGGTCGGCGCCCTGTTCGCATTGATTTCCTACTCCAGCCTTGCCGCCGTGCTGCTCACCGCCACCCTGGCCGGCGCCGAGCTGATCAGCCTGCCGGTGGCCATCGGCCTGGTCATTGGCGCCAACATCGGCAGCGGCCTGCTGGCCTTTCTTAGCACCAGCATGCAAAACGCCGCCGGGCGCCAGGTGGCACTGGGCAGCTTGCTGTACAAGCTGATCGGCCTGGTGCTGATCATTCCCGTGCTGCATCCGCTGGTGGCGTGGATGGACAGCCTGAGTTTCAGCCCCCAGGAGCTGGTGATCGGCTTTCACCTGCTCTACAACACCCTGCGCTGTCTGATCCTGTTGCCGACGGTGACGCCCATGGGCCGCCTGTGCAGATGGTTGCTGCCCGAGCGCGAAGAAGCCAACGGCCGCGCCCGTCCGCGTCACCTCGACGCGACCGCACTGACCACGCCAAGCCTGGCCCTGGCCAACGCGGTGCGCGAAACCCTGCGCATGGGCGACCTGGTCGACAGCATGCTCGATGCCATGCTCAACGTGTTGCGCGGTACCCAGACCGCCATGACCCAGCAGATGCGCGGCCTGGGCGAGGACGTCGAGGCGCTGTACAACGCCATCAAGCTGTACCTGGCGCAAATGCCCCGCGAAGACCTCAGCGAGCAGGACAGCCGGCGCTGGGCCGAGATCATTGAGCTGGCGATCAACCTCAAGCTGGCTGCCGACCTCATCGAGCGCATGCTGCGCAAGGTCCAGCAGCAGAAGACTTCGCAGCGCCGCGAGTTTTCCGAGGTGGGCCTGGAAGAACTGACCGGCCTGCACAGCCAGTTGCTGTCCAATCTGCGCCTGGGCCTGTCGGTGTTTCTCAGCGCCGACCCGGAAAGCGCCCGCCAGCTGCTGCGGGAAAAACGCCGCTTCCGCGCCCAGGAGCGGCGCCTGGCCCATGCCCATGTCAGCCGGTTGCAACGTAAAGTGGTGCAAAGTATCGAGACCAGTTCGTTGCACCTGGAGCTGATCGCCGACATGAAACGATTGAACTCCTTGTTCTGCAGCAGTGCCTATGTGGTATTGGGCGGCGCCGATACTGGCGGCCTGCTGCTCGACAGCGTGCCGGACGACGCTCATTCACCGTGATCGCGACACCCCAAGAACTCCCGCAAGGAAGCTCGCCATGCGTTGCCTGATGTTCATTTGCCTGCTGCTGGGCTGCGCGCCCGGCTTTGCCCTCGACCGCTCCCAGGTCGAGGGCTACCTGCTGCCCAACGGTCTGCAGGTGGTGCTCAAGTCAGGTTACGAGCGCAACCATGTTTCGATCCGCCTGGTGGTCGGTGTCGGCTTCGATGATTTTCCCTGCGAGCGCCAGGAGCTGCCGCACCTGCTCGAACACTTGCTGTTCAGCGGTATCGACGAGGGCGGTGAGGGCGGCCTGGAAGAGCGCATGCAAGCGCTGGGCGGGGAGTGGAACGCTTATACCAGCAGCGCCGATACCACCTTCGTCATCGAGGCGCCGGCACGCAACCAGCGCAAGGTGCTCGACCTGCTGCTGGCGGTGATCAACGACACCCAGATCGATGAAAAGGCCCTGGAGCTGTCCAAGCGCATCGTCGAGCGCGAAGACGGTGGCCATTACTCGCACCTGCAGCGCTGGCTCGACCGCCAGGACCTCGGCCACCCGGCCAGTGACCAGCTGGCCGTGGAGTTGGGGCTCAAATGCGCCGAACGCTCGTCGATCGAGGACATGACCCTGGAGCAGGTCAACGACCTGCGCCAGCACTGGTACGCGGCCAACAACATGACCCTGATCGTGGTTGGCGGCCTCGACCGCCTGCTGCCGGCTTATCTGGAACGCACCTATGGCGAGCTGCCAGCGGTCGAACCAGGCGAGCGCCGGGTACTGGACGGCGTCACCCACAAAGCCGAGGCACGCCGGGAGTTGGTTCGCGGCTGGCTGGGCGACAGCGCGCGTCTGCACTGGCTGTTCCTCGAGCCGGTACTGGACAACGACCATGGCCAGACCTGGGACCTGCTCCAGCGCTACCTGGATTGGGCGCTCTACGACGAACTGCGGCTCAAGCACGGGTTTTCCTACGGCCCGTTCAGCCAACGCGAGAGCTTCGGCGATACCGGGCTGATGGTGCTCAACGCCGACCTCGACCGCGCCGATGTCGATGCCGCCGAGCAAGCCCTGGCGGCCATGCTCGAGCGCCTGCGCAAGAACGGCCTGGACCCGGCGACCTTCCAGCGTATCAAGCAGGCCGCCATCGACCGCGAAGCCTGGTCGACCCAGGGCAATAGCGCCCTGGCCGATTACTACTGGGGCGCCTTGAACGACTTTGACGAAGGGCGCTTTGCCGATCCGGCGCGGGCCTTGCGCCGGATCAGCCTGGCAGATGCCAACCAGGCCCTGCAGCAGTTGCTGGCCGAGCCCGGCTATGTGCGGATCGAGAAGCCACTGCTCAGTTACGACGAGTTGTATGGCTGGGTGGCGCTGGCAGTGGGGGTATTGCTGGCCGGGGTGCTTATCTGGGGGCGGCGGCGTTCGCGCTGAAATCATCGCGGGGCAAGCCCGCTCCTACAGAGTATCCTGTGATGGTTTTTACCTGACCTTGCGAACACCTTCATGCCTCTTTACCTCCAGCGCTTGATCGAGCTGATCAAGCGCTACCCCGGGGTCATCGCCCTCGGCGGTTTCATCTCCGGTGTCGGCAGCTTCATCCTGGTCGATCGCCAGGAAAGCCTGGCCAGCTGGATTGCCATCGTCATGCTCATCAGCTGGATCTGGCTGATGCTCGAGAACACCTTCACCAAGGTCTTCGCCAAAGTCTTCAAGCGCGAAATCCCCCAGCCGCTGTTGCGCTACGCAACGCAGATGATCCACCAGGAAAGCCTGTTCTTCGTCCTGCCGTTTTTCTTCGTCACCACCACCTGGAACAGCGGCCAACTGGTGTTCACCGGCATTCTCGCCGCCGCCGGGCTGATCTCGATCATCGACCCGCTGTACTACAAGTGGCTGGCGCCGCGGCGCTGGCTGTACCTGGCGCTGCATACCCTGACGCTGTTTGCCGCGTTGCTCACCGCGCTGCCGATCATCCTCCACCTGACCACCTCGCAGAGCTTCAAGCTGGCCCTGGGCATCGCCATGCTGCTGTCGTTCCCAAGCCTGGCCAGCAGCTTCCCGATCAGCCACTGGCGCCGGGGGATCATGCTGGTGGTGATGACCCTGGCCGTCGGCGCCGGCGGCTGGATGCTGCGTTCCTGGGTGCCGCCGGCAACCCTGTGGATGACCGAAGTGGCAGTCAGCACCCAGGTCGAGAACCGCACCCCGGGCAAGAGCCTGGAGCAGATCAAAGCCAGTGAAATACGCGCAGGCCTCTATGCCTTCACCGCGATCAACGCCCCACGCGGGCTGAACGAGCGGATTTACCACGTCTGGCAATTCGAGGGCAAAGAGGTTGACCGCATCGCCCTGGACATCCATGGCGGGCGCAAGGAAGGCTACCGCGCCTGGACCCACAAGCAGAACTTCCCCGGCAACCCGGTGGGGCGCTGGCAGGTGCGGGTGCTCACCGAAGACGGCCAGGTCATCGGTGTACTGCGCTTCAAGGTGGTTGACGATGGTCAAGCACCCGCGGCCGAGTAACGCTATGCTCTGAGGCTGCGAACCGTTGGTCGGACTGCATGGAGCCTATGACTACACACGCCAGCGCCACCCTGGACACTGCAAGCAGCCCGCCACGGCTGCGGATCGTCGGTGACTGGACCCTGGCCAACTACACCAGCCTCAAGCGCAGCAGCGACAGCCTGGCCGGCCAGTACGACGCCTCTACCGAGGTCGACCTCGACCAGCTCGGCAAGCTCGACACCGCCGGTGCGGCGTTGCTGGTCGAGCTGCTGGGCGCCGAACGCCTGGCGCGGCTGACCGAAACCGCCACGCACTTGCCCGCCGCCAGCCAGGCGCTGCTCAAGACCGTGTATTGCTCGGTGCAAGACTTCTGCATCCCGGAAAAACAACCCGAGCGCTCGGTACTGATCCAGCTGCTCACCCGCATCGGCCGCGCAGTTGACACCCTGTGGCAAGACACCCTGCAGATCCTCGGCTTCGTCGGCCTGATCCTGCAAACCCTGTTCCTGCGCCTGTTCCAGCCCAAGCGCTGGCGGGTCACCTCGGTGGTTGCGCATATCGAGCAGACTGGCCTGGACGCCGCGCCCATTGTTGCCTTGCTGACCTTTCTGGTGGGGGCGGTGGTGGCCTTTCTTGGCGCCACGGTGCTGGCCAGCTTTGGCGCGAGCATCTTTACCGTCGATCTGGTGGCATTCTCGTTCCTGCGGGAATTCGGCGTGCTGCTGACCGCCATCCTGATGGCCGGGCGCACCGCCAGTGCCTTCACCGCGCAAATTGGCTCGATGAAGGCCAACGAAGAGATCGACGCCATCCGTACCCTGGGCCTCGACCCGGTTGAATTGCTGGTGGTGCCGCGGGTGCTTGCACTGCTGATCGCACTGCCGTTGCTGACCTTTGTCGCCATGCTCTGCGGCATTATCGGCGGCGCGGTGGTCTGCGCGCTGTCACT
Source organism: Pseudomonas sp. NPDC087612 (assembly GCF_044743505.1). Lineage (NCBI taxonomy): Bacteria > Pseudomonadati > Pseudomonadota > Gammaproteobacteria > Pseudomonadales > Pseudomonadaceae > Pseudomonas > Pseudomonas sp. NPDC087612. Next base: position 54,535 of record NZ_JBIUWO010000017.1, on the reverse strand, counting down.
GGGTATCTCGCCGGCGATGTTCCTGTCGCTGCTGCAAAGCGATATCGGCGTGCAGCACTTTCTGGTCGGCCTGGTCAAAGCCCCGTTCTTCGCCTTCCTGATCGCCGCCATCGGCTGCCTTGAGGGCTTCAAGGTCAGTGGCAGCGCCGAATCGGTCGGCGCCCACACCACCTCCAGCGTGGTCCAGTCGATCTTCGTGGTCATAGTCCTGGATGCCGTGGCGGCGCTGTTCTTCATGGAGATGGGCTGGTGAGCGAGATCCACACAAAGCCACGTGAAGCGGTGATCGAGGCCCGCGGCATCTGCAACCGCTTCGGTACCCAGAGCGTGCACGAGCAGCTCGACCTGGACCTTTACCGCGGCGAGATCCTCGCCGTGGTCGGTGGCTCGGGCAGCGGCAAGTCGGTGTTGCTGCGCAGCATCGTCGGCCTGCGCCGACCCAACGAAGGCCAGGTGCGAGTGTTCGGCCAGGACTTGAGCAATGCCAGCGACGAGCAACGCTCGCTGGTCGAGCGGCGTTTCGGCGTGCTGTTCCAGAAGGGCGCGTTGTTCTCGTCGCTGACTGTCACCGAGAACGTCGCCTTGCCGCTGATCGAACACGCAGGCCTGAGCCGCGCCGATGCCGAGCACCTGGCCGGGGTCAAGCTGGCGCTGGCCGGCTTGCCGATTTCGGCGGCAGACAAATACCCCTCGTCGCTGTCCGGCGGCATGATCAAGCGCGCGGCCCTGGCCCGGGCGCTGGCGCTGGATCCGGACATCCTGTTCCTCGACGAACCCACCGCCGGCCTCGACCCGATTGGCGCAGCGGCCTTCGACCAGTTGATCCTGACCCTGCGCGACGCCCTGGGCTTGAGCGTGTTCCTGATCACCCACGACCTCGATACGCTCTACACCATCACCGACCGCGTCGCCGTACTGTCGCAGAAGAAGGTGCTGGTGGCCGGGCCTATCGCCGAGGTTGAAGACACCGACGACACCTGGATTCACGATTATTTTCATGGCCCGCGTGGCCGCGCGGCGTATCAGGCCGCTACAGCGCCCAAGGAGCTCTGAGATGGAAACCCGTGCACATCATGTCCTGATCGGCCTGGTCACCGTGCTGGTGGTGGCCGGCGCCATGCTGTTCGGCCTGTGGCTGACCAAGTCGAGCGTCGACAGCACCTTCAAGGATTACCAGGTGGTATTCAACGAGGCCGTGTCCGGTTTGTCCCGGGGCAGCTCGGTGCAGTACAGCGGTATCAAGGTCGGCGACGTCACCAGCCTGCGCCTGGACCCCAACGACCCGCGCCGGGTCCTGGCCCAGGTGCGCCTGAGCGCCGATACGCCGGTCAAGGAAGACACCCTGGCCAAGCTGACCCTGACCGGCATCACCGGCACCTCGTTCATCCAGCTCAGTGGCGGCACGCCGCAAAGCCCGGAGCTCAAGGGCAAGGACGGCAAACTGCCGGTAATCGTCGCCTCACCGTCGCCGATTGCCCGCCTGCTGGACGACAGCAGCGACCTGATGACCAACATCAACGCCCTGGTGCACAACGCCAACCAGCTGTTCTCCGAAGACAACGTCACCCGCCTGAGCAACACCCTGAGCAACCTTGAACAGACCACCGGCGCCTTCAACGACCAGCGTGGTGACATCCGCGAGGGTATCCAGCAACTGGCCCAGGTCGGCAAGCAGGCTGGCGCCATGCTCGAACAGACCAGCGAACTGATGCGCAACGCCAATGGCCTGCTCAGCAGCCAGGGCAAGCAGATGTTCGGCAGTGCCGAACAAGCCATGCAGTCGCTGGCGCAAAGCACCGAAACCATCAACAAGCTGCTCAATGACAACCGCGAAGCCATCGATGGCGGCGCCCAGGGCTTCAACCAGCTGGCGCCGGCCATCCGCGAGCTACGCGACACCCTGACCTCGCTCAAGGGCATTTCCCAGCGCCTGGAAGCCAACCCCAGCGGCTACCTGCTGGGCCGTGACAAAAACAAGGAGTTCGAGCCATGAGCCGTACCTGTCGCTACCTGGCCCTGGCCACTGCACTGAGCCTGGGCAGCGCCTGCTCGATCCTGCCGCAGGCCGAGCCTGCCGATGTTTATCGCCTGCCTTCGGCGCAAAGCACCCGCTCGCTGACACAGAGCGCGCCGTGGTCGCTGCGGATCAACAAGCCAATCGCCAGTGATGCCCTGAACAGCCCGCGCATCGCCGTGGTGCCGCAGGGCAACCTGATCAGCAGCTACAAGGGCGCGCGCTGGAGCGACCCGGCGCCGACGTTGCTACGTAACCGCATGCTCGATGCCTTCCAGCGTGACGGCCGCGTGCAGCGCCTGAGCGCCGACGACAGCAACCTGCAAAGCGATTATGAAATTGCCGGCGAACTGCAGGCCTTCCAGAGCGAGTACAGCGCCGATGGCCTGGCCGTGGTGATCCGCTACGACGCCCGCCTGGTGCAGGGCCGTAGCCAGCGCATCCTTGCCAGCCAGCGCTTCGAAGTACGCCAGCCGTTGAGCGACAAGCAGGTAGCCGCGGTAGTCAGCGGCTTCGGCTCAGCCAGCGACCAGTTGATGAAGCAACTGGTCGACTGGACGGTAAACCAGGCCGCTCAGCTTCAGGCGAAGAACCAGTAGCAGACGAAGATCGCCGCGATCACCCCGGACAGCTCGGCCAGCAGCGCACAACCCACCGCATGGCGGGCGCGCTGGATGCCGACGGCGCCGAAATACACTGCCAGCACGTAGAAGGTGGTTTCGGTGCTGCCCTGGATGGTCGCTGCCACCAGGGCCGGGAAGCTGTCGACGCCGTGGGTCTGCATGGTTTCGATCAGCATTGCCCGCGCCGCACTGCCGGAGAACGGCTTGACCAGCGCGGTGGGCAGGCCCTCGACAAAGCGCGTGTCCCAGCCCAGCCACGCGACTGCATGACGGATACCATCCAGAGCCAGTTCCAGCGCCCCTGAGGCGCGCAGCACGCCGACGGCGCAGAGCATGGCAACCAGGTAGGGCAACAGGCTTTTGGCGACGTCAAAGCCCTCCTTGGCGCCTTCCACGAAGGTTTCATAGACCTTCACCCGCTTCAGCGCGCCGACCACCAAAAACAGGATGATCAGGCCGAACAGGGTCAGGTTGCCGAGAATCGACGACAGCCCCGCCAGCGCGGTAGCCGACAGGGTGCCGAGAAACGCCATGAAACCGCCCAGCAGCAACGCACCGGGAATCAGGTACGCCAGCACCACCGGGTCCCACAGGCGCAGGCGCTGCATTACCGCCACCGACAGCAGGCCGACCAGGGTCGAGGCGCTGGTGGCGAGCAGGATCGGCAGGAACACCAGGGTCGGGTCCATCGCCCCCTGCTGGGCGCGGTACATGAAGATGGTCACCGGCAGCAGGGTCAGCGACGAGGCGTTGAGCACCAGAAAGAGGATCTGCGCGTTGCTGGCGGTGGTCGAGCTGGGGTTGAGCTCCTGCAGCGCGCGCATGGCCTTGAGGCCGATGGGCGTGGCGGCGTTGTCCAGGCCCAGGCCGTTGGCGGCGAAGTTGAGGGTGATCAGGCCCAGGGCGGGGTGGCCGGGCGGGACTTCTGGCATCAACCGGGCGAACAGCGGGCCGAGAACCTTGGCCAGCCATTCGACGATGCCGGCCTTTTCGGCAATCTTCAAAAAGCCCAGCCACAGGGTCAGGGTGCCGAACAGCAGGACCATGACCTCGACCGAGAGCTTGGCCATGGCGAAGATGCTTTCGACCATTGCCGCGAAGATCCCGGCGTTACCGCCCACCAGCCATTGGGCCATGGCCGAAATGGCCGCGACAATGAAAAAACCAAGCCAAAGGCCGTTGAGCATCCGTTGTTCCCCCCAAAGATGGCGCAAATGATAGCGGGCCGGGTTGGCTTCGCGCCATAAACGTCGACGTACCCAGCCCAGACCAACAAAAAAGCCCCGACCAGGTCGGGGCTTTTCGTACAGCCAGGTTAGCGCTTACTTGCTGGCAGGCTTGCCAGCCGGTACGGCTTCCTTGCTGCGCCAGTGCGGCAGCGAGTTCCAGTAGCGCTGGCCTTTGGCATCGTCGTACATGCCTTCCCAACGGGCGATAACCAGTACCGCCAGGGCGTTGCCGATTACGTTCAGGGCAGTACGGGCCATGTCCATGATGCGGTCGACACCGGCGATGAACGCCAGGCCTTCCAGCGGGATACCGACGCTGCCCAGGGTGGCCAGCAGGACCACGAAGGACACGCCCGGTACACCGGCGATGCCTTTGGAGGTGACCATCAGGGTCAGCACCAGCAGCAGCTGCTGGCTCAGCGACAGGTCAATGCCGTACAGCTGGGCGATGAAGATCGCCGCGATGCTCTGGTACAGAGTCGAACCGTCAAGGTTGAACGAGTAGCCGGTCGGTACCACGAAGCTGCAGATGGCTTTCGGCGCACCGTAGGCTTCCATCTTCTCGATCACGCGCGGCAGCACGGTCTCGGAGCTGGCGGTGGAGTAGGCCAGGACCAGTTCGTCCTTGAAGATGCGCATCAGCTTGATCACCGAGAAGCCGAACAGGCGGGCGATCAGGCCAAGGACCATGAAGGCGAAGAAGGCGATGGCGAAGTACACCAGCAGCACCAGCTTGGCCAGCGGCAGCAGCGAGGCGAAGCCGAAGTTGGCGACGGTCACCGCGATCAGCGCGAACACACCGATTGGCGCGTAGTTCATGATCATGTGAGTGACCTTGAACATGGCTTCGGAGACGCCCTGGAAGGTTTTCACCAGCGGGTCGCGGATGTCTGCCTGCAGGCTCGACAGGCCCAGGCCGAACAGCACCGAGAAGAAGATGATCGGCAGCATCTCACCGCGCATCAGCGCTGCGAAGATGTTCGACGGGATCAGGTTGAGGATGGTTTCGATGAACGCATGCTCATGCTGAACCTCGGCCGCCGTGGCCTGGTACTTGGAGATATCGACGGTACCCAGGGTACTCATGTCGATGCCGGCGCCCGGGTGGAACAGGTTGGCCAGGACCAGGCCGACGACGATGGCGATGGTGGTCACCACCTCGAAGTAGATAATGGTCTTGAGGCCGATACTGCCGAGTTTTTTCGCATCGCCAACCCCGGCGATACCCACGATCAGCGACGAAATCACGATCGGGATGACGATCATCTTGATCAGGCGAATGAAGATGTCACCGGCAGGTTGAAGGACGTTACTGATCCACCATGCCTTTTCTGCACTGAAATGGTTCAGTAAAGCGCCGATTGCAATCCCCAGTACCAGACCGATGAGGATCTGCCAGGCGAGGCTTAGCTTTGCCTTCTTCATGTCGTTACCTTTTCTTCAAGTGGAAACGGCCACCAGGCTGATAACCGCGACCCAGAGCTGTTGCCAGCAATCCGTATCGTTTCTTGTTATCTACCGATGGCACCGTAAAAGGTCACCGCAAGCGAGCGTAGGAACGCTCAGGCCAGCGAAAAAAGGCGCAACTATTCCCACGTGGGGGGGCTCCGTCTAATGCCGTAAACGACTACCCCATGCCGAATCGGCATGAGGTTTATCGGCCAAAACGTACGTCACAATGGGTTATTCGCCTACCGTTCGGAAATCCGACGATGGCCAAAGCGCCATAATCCGGCCGATATAGAGGTATGCGCCCGAGTGACAAAGGGCTTTGTTCGACAATCCGAATGGGTGAAATCGCAGCGACTTTGCCAGGACGGCGGGGCGAAAAAATATCGATGTACGGTCGGGCAAAAATATGCGTCGACAGCTTCGGTAGGAAAAACGAATTTGTTGCGGGGGAAAAAGCGATCGCCGTAAAGAGCGCTACGGAAGTCCGGTCGGACACCTCTGCCTGAAGGCAGTTGTCCGACCCGCAACTTCCGCTACCGCTTCACCTGACCCGGCCCTCATCGGAGGTACTCCCTGTACCCCTAGGCCCCTCCGATCCTGAAACAATCAGAGCAGCCCGGCCCCCTGGTCATGCGCCTGCCTTCCTCGGGCGGCGCAGCATAGAAGCCTGAAATGAAAAAAGGTTCAGCTTCTATATATGTACAGAAGTGTGAGCAACACCTCAGTACCAGTTCGGATCACGCTTGAGCTGCTCCTTGAGCAGGGCCTGCATGCCTTCGTCCGGCTTGCCCAGCCAACGGTAGTCGGCGTGGCGTGTGGGCGACTTGTCGGACGGCAGGCCTTCGGGCACTTCTACCAGCATTCCGTAGGCTTCGTCCTTGTCCCAACTGAAGGCGACAATCAGACGCTTGTTCAGGCACTTCTGCTCGGATTCGCACAACGGTCCGACCAGATACTTGTCGCCATCTTCCTCAACCGCCGACATCTGTTGCTCGGAAGTACCACTCAGGTTGAGGACCCAGTCGGGCAAGCGTTCTTCGTTTTTGACCACGTCCTGCCAGGTTTCCCGGTATTCGGGGTCCGAGCCAAGAATCTGGTTGGCCCGGACCTGGCCGTCATTGGCCGCCATTGCCGCTGCGCTGCCGCCCATGATCAGGACGGCAACCAGGGCTCTGCCTAGCGTTGTGCTCATACTCAGCCCCTACCGCGGCGACCAAAGAAGAAGGACACCACGAACAGCACCAGGAAGATAATGAACAGAATCTTCGCGATACCGGTAGCGGCGCCGGCGATACCACCGAAGCCCAGCACGGCAGCGACAATGGCGATAATCAGGAAGGTGATGGCCCAACTCAACATGGTGATTCTCCTTACCGTTTTTGGAAGAGGTCCTTGGGTGCTCGGTTAAAACACCCAGCGATCACGTGGTGCAGCAGTGTCGACAACGGCAGGAGTGGTCACCGGCGTAGACAGTGCGACCCTGGCCTGCAGCGCAGCTACCGGGCGTTGTGCCTGAACCTGCGCCACCAGCGCGGCCTGGGCAGCCAGCTGCTCGGCACTGCGCGCGGTTTCCCAGCTGTTGTAGAGCTGGCCGGCAATCAGGGTCAGCAGCAGCGCCAGGCTGAAAAACAGACCCTGGCGCAGCTGAAGCGAAGAAACCTGCACTAGGGTGGCGGTTTGGCGGTTCATGCCGTGCTCCTCCTGCTGCTTTTATTGTTGACTTGATGTAGTCATTGCAGCCTGCATGCCAGCCTTTGGAACTATTTTTTATCCTTATAAATCAACAACTTAAGTACACACATCGGTTCAGCCTAAAACGTATCCTGCACGATCGGGCTCAAGCGTTCGTGCGTTTTGCATGATCAGCCCTGCACCTTGGTTGCTACCTTGAGCATGTCGGCATCCACCCCGCGCACGCCGCGAATCTGCCGGGCGACCTCGATGGCGATGGTCTTCTGTTCGCTGCTGACCACCTCGCCGGACAACCGCACCACGCCATCCTGGGTCGCCACTTTGATGTTCGGGCCATCGAGGTTGCGGCTGTACATGAAGCTGGTCTGCACCTTGGCATTGATCCAGGCGTCGCTGAGCTGCGGTTCGGTCACCTGTTGCTGGCGCTCTTCACGCTGCCTGGCCAGATCGGCCGCACTCAGGCTGATGAGGTTGTTGACCAGGTAAACGCCCTCGGTGGAGCCGGCCAGTACCCCCGCCAGCTCTTTGGCTTCGGCGCTACTGACCTGGCCGCGCAGGGTCACCACGCCCTCACGGCTGTCGACTTCTATAGGTGCTGCCTGGGTGTGGGTGCTCCACAGCAGACGCGCGCGAATGATCGAGGCGAGGGTCGCGTCTTCCAGGCGCTGGGCATAGGCGCGCCGCTCCAAAGGTTGCTCGACCAATTCGGCATTGACTTTGAGGTCGTTCTGCACCGCTTCGATGCCGCGGGTGGCCAGAGCAACGGCTTCGGCCAGCTGGCGCTCGACCTGGTTTTCGACCTCGCCGCGCAAATGCGCCGTACTGCCCTCGACCCTGACCTCGATCTTGTATGGGTTGAGCAAGCGGTTGAGCGCCAGGGCGGTTTGCAAGGCGCCTTCCTGGCGCGCCTGCTGCACGCTGGAAGCCGGTGATTCGGCGGCGCTGCTGGCCATCGGCAGCAGCAGGAACAGGGCAGTGGCGACTGCCAACGGATAGGGCGCGAACATGAGAAAACCTCCGAGGGCTCAGAGTCTTTTGTCTTCGCAGTACTCGTGCCAGTTCCTTTCGGATAAACAACCGCTGATTTTTCAGTGAGTTAGATAAGTATTGGGCGAACGGCTACCATGCAGGCAACGGAATGAATCAGAATGAACCATGCAACTTGCCCGATTTTTCCGACACTAACCTAGATCATTCTCAAAGGAGCGTAGGAAATGGAGTCAGCCCAGGAACATCAAGGCCGTATTCTGCTGGTCGACGATGAGTCCGCCATCCTGCGAACCTTTCGTTACTGTCTTGAAGATGAAGGCTACAGCGTTGCCACCGCCAACAGCGCGGCGCAGGCCGAAACCCTGCTGCAACGGCAAGTCTTCGACTTGTGTTTCCTCGACCTGCGCCTGGGCGAAGACAACGGCCTGGATGTTTTGGCGCAGATGCGTATCCAGGCGCCATGGATGCGCGTGGTGATCGTCACCGCGCATTCGGCGGTCGACACGGCGGTGGATGCGATCCAGGCCGGCGCCGCCGATTACCTGGTCAAGCCCTGCAGCCCGGACCAGTTGCGCCTGGCCACGGCCAAGCAACTGGAAGTCCGTCAGCTGTCGGCGCGCCTCGAAGCGCTGGAAGGCGAAGTGCGTAAGCCCAAGGACGGCCTCGACTCACACAGCCCGGCCATGATGGTGGTGCTGGAAACCGCTCGCCAGGTTGCCACCACCGACGCCAACATCCTCATTCTCGGTGAGTCCGGTACCGGTAAGGGCGAACTGGCCCGCGCCATTCACGGCTGGAGCAAACGCGCGCGTAAGGCCTGCGTGACCATCAACTGCCCGTCGCTGACTGCCGAGCTGATGGAAAGCGAGCTGTTCGGCCACAGCCGCGGGGCCTTTACCGGCGCCAGCGAAAGCACCCTGGGGCGGGTCAACCAGGCTGACGGCGGGACCTTGTTCCTCGATGAAATCGGCGATTTCCCGCTGACCCTGCAGCCCAAGCTGCTGCGTTTTATCCAGGACAAGGAATACGAGCGCGTCGGCGACCCGGTGACCCGCCGCGCCGATGTGCGAATTCTCGCCGCGACCAACCTCAACCTCGAGGACATGGTCCGCGAAGGGCGCTTTCGCGAAGACCTGCTGTACCGCCTGAACGTCATCACCCTGCACCTGCCGCCCCTGCGCGAGCGCAGTGAAGATATCCTCACCCTGGCCGATCGCTTCCTTGCCCGCTTCGTCAAGGAATACTCGCGCCCGGCCCGCGCCTTCAGCGACGAGGCCCGCGCCGCGCTGCTCAACTACCGCTGGCCGGGCAACATCCGCGAACTGCGCAACGTGGTCGAGCGGGCGAGCATCATCTGTGCCCAGGAGCGCGTCGAGATCAGCCACCTGGGCATGGCCGAACAACCGGCCAGCAACGCTCCGCGCATTGGCGCGGCGCTGAGCCTGGATGAACTGGAACGCGCCCATATCGGTGCGGTGCTGGCCACCAGCGAAACCCTCGACCAGGCCGCCAAGACCCTCGGAATCGACGCCTCGACCCTGTACCGCAAGCGCAAGCAGTACAACTTATGAAACTGGCGATGAAGCTGCGCACGCGGCTTTTCCTCAGCATTTCGGCGCTGATCACCGTCGCCCTGTTCGGCTTGCTGCTGGGCCTGGTCAGCGTGCTGCAGATGGCCAGCGCGCAACAGGCGCTGGTGCGGGAAAACTCGATAACCCTCGACCTGGGCCTGAAGCTGCGGCAGAACCTGGGCGAGCAGTTGACCCTGCTGCTGGATGACGCCCCGGACAAGCCGGCCCTCGAAACCTTGCAACGCCAGTTCCAGCAACTACTGGACGAAGGCATCAACCATGACGACGAAAGCCCGGGCGACCAGGGTTTTGCCAAGGCCAACCTCGACTACCAGGCCTTTTTGCAGGCTTACCGCAACAGTGCTGCCACCTCGAAAAGCCTGGGCGCCGACCAGCCCCTGGGCCATGCCTTCAACCTGTTGCGCAGCGACCTGGTCGAATCGCACAAGCGCGCTTTGCAGCACATTAATGAAAGCGAGCAGAAAGCCCATGACCGCGCCCTGCTGATTGGCGGTTTGCTCGGCCTGGTGGGCCTGACAGTATTGATTCTCGGTTTTGTCACCGCCCATGGTATCGCCCGCCGGGTCGGCCAGCCGATCGAAGCATTGGCCAAGGCGGCCGACCAGATCGGCCAAGGTAACTTCGAGGTCACCCTGCCGGTGTCCCACGCCCTGGAGCTGAACCAGCTGACCCGCCGCTTTGGCCTGATGGCCGAGGCTTTGCGCAAGCATCAGGCAACCAACATCGACGAAGTGCTGGCCGGCCAGCAGCGCTTGCAGGCGGTGCTCGACAGTATCGACGACGGCCTGCTGATCATCGATCGCCAGGGTCATCTGGAGCATCTCAACCCGGTCGCCCAGCGCCAACTGGGCTGGGAAGATGCGCGTCTGGGCACAGGCCTTGGCGATGCCCTGCAACGCCCGGAGCTGGACGAGCAACTGCGCCTGGTACTGCGCGGCGGCACCCTCGACCGCGTGCCTGACGACCTCAGCCTGGAAATAGATGAAGAAACCCGGCTGCTTTCCTACAGCCTGACGCCGGTATGCCACCCACAAGGGCAAATCCTCGGCGCGGTGATGGTGCTGCACGATGTCACCGAGCAACGTGCCTTCGAACGGGTACGCAGCGAGTTCGTCCTGCGCGCGTCTCATGAACTGCGCACGCCAGTGACCGGCATGCACATGGCCTTCGGCCTGCTGCGCGAACGTCTGAAGTTTGCCCCCGGCTCGCGGGAAGCCGATCTGTCCGACACCATCGGCGAAGAGATGCAGCGCCTGAACCAGCTAATCAACGACCTGCTGAACTTCTCTCGTTACCAGAGCGGCCTGCAAAAACTCGACCTGACCCCCTGCGCCATCGACGAACTGCTCGGCCGGGCCTGCGAACGCTTTGCCGCCGCGGCCAACGACAAACAGATCGAGCTGCAGGTCGAGCTGACTGCGCCGCTACCGCGTATCCAGGCCGATCCGGCGCAATTGGACCGGGTCATGGACAACCTGCTCGACAACGCCGTGCGCCATACGCCAACCGCCGGGCGCATCCGCTTGCATGCACGCCGCCACGCCGAGCGGGTGATTATCAGCATCGAAGACAACGGCGAGGGCATTGCCTACGGCCAGCAGGGCAGAATCTTCGAACCTTTCGTCCAGGTCGGACGCAAAAAGGGCGGTGCCGGCCTGGGCCTGGCGCTGTGCAAGGAGATTGTCCAGTTGCACGGCGGGCGCATGGGTGTGTACTCGCGGCCCGGGCAAGGCACTCAGTTCTATATGGCCTTGCCAGTCTGAATCGCCTGCGGCTCAGGCTTCGTCGTCGATGCGCCGGGGCCCGAGCCGCCGGCCGCGGGTGATCAGCTCGATGAACTGGCGTGCATTGAGCGGATGGGCGAACAACCAGCCCTGGCCATAATTGACCCCTTCGCTATTGAGCAGCAGGGCCTGGTCTTCGTACTCGATGCCTTCGGCAATCACCCTTAGCTGCAGGGCATGGGCCATGCGGATGATGTGCGGGGCCACGCCGCTGCTGGCTGCGTCATGGCCCAGAGCATCGATAAAGGCCTTGTCGATCTTCAGGCAGTCGACCGGCAAGGTTTGCAGGTAGGCCAGGCTGCAGTAGCCAGTACCAAAGTCATCGATCAACACCTGGTGCCCGACCGCGCGCAAGGCTTGCAGGTTGTCCCGGGCCACCACCACATCGATCAACCCACGCTCGGTAACTTCGAAGGCAATCTGGCTGGCCGCCACGTGGTGCATGGCCAGCAGGCGTGCCGCCACCCGGCCGATTCTCGGCACCATCACATCGCAAGCGGCAAGGTTGACCGAGATGTACAGCTGGCGGTTGGCGCGCAGCAACTGGCCGAGTTGCTCGAGCACCCGCTGCAGGACGAAATCGGTGATCTGGCGGATCTGCCCGGTGTTCTCCGCCAACGGGATGAACAGGTCCGGGCTGGTTAGCGTGCCATCCGAGCGACGCCAGCGCACCAGTGCTTCGGCTCCGACACAGCGGCGGCTGTTGAGCTCGAAAATAGGCTGGTAAAGCACCTGCAATTCGCCCCGGCGCAGCGCGCCCTGCAGCTCCGAACTCATCGAGCGACGTTGGCGAATCAGCTGTAACACCAGCCAGCCAATGCACCAGGCCAGTACCAGGCTACCGGGGAACAACAGCCAGAGAATGCCGTTCATCTTCAGCGGCATACTGGCCCTGGGCGCGATCAGCACCAGTTGATAGTCCGGTGACTTGGTCGGCATGCGGTAGATCAGCCGATCCGGGAGCTCCAGCAGCGAACCACTTGAAGCCGGCGGCCAATCGGCGGACGGCGGCCAGACCTGCGGCGGGCCCAGCACCGGTACCGCCCGTGTGCCGTTGTCGAGCACCACCAGCAGGCTGCCTTCGGGCGGCAGGTCAACCACGTCGGTGATGTGCCCGCGTGAGGTGGCGACCAGGAACTTGCCCCGGCCCAGCATCAGCGCCGCCAGGTTGTCATCCGGCTCGGTGGTAGTGTTAAGCCAGTAGCTATAGGTCGGGCCCTGGATATCCGCAGGCCGCAGCGGGTTGATGGTGCGCTCGCCAACCCGGTTGGAACAGGCAACATTACCATCGACGTAAGCGGCTTCGTAGACGAAGCGATAATTGAAGGCGACCTGCTGCAAAGCCGTCAGCATGCTGGCATCGCACCCGCGCACGGGTTGCGACTGCAATTGATCGACGCCTTCGCGCAGCTGACCGAAGATCTGCTCCAGGCGCACCAGAAAGCGCTCGCCCTTGGCGTTCATCTGCTCGATTTCGCTTTGCTGCATCTGGTGCATGGCCACACCGACGCTGGCCATGAGCAGCAGGATCGCGCTGGCCGTAGCCGCGAGTGTGGCCAGTAACCAGGGACGATAGAGCAAATGGCGCAACACCGAGAGGGCAGCTGACATCAATAATTATCCAGTTGAATACCAAGAGGTATAGCAACTGCCAGTCAAGTCAGCCTGCCCGCTGGGCGGTGGGGGCTCAACGACGGCTGTTGAGCACCTGCAACATGGCCGCCGTCTGGGCATCGGGCACGCCATCGAAACGCTGCGGGCGAAAGCGCATCTGGAAGGCTGCCAGCACGTGCTTGGTGCTGACATCATTCTCGCCGGTTTGCTCGATGGCGTAGCCGAAGCGCTTCAACTGCTGCTGATACCAGCTGATGCTCGGTGGATTGACGCTGAAGTACGCCTGCTGCTGGGCCACGGCCTGGGCATTCGGCCAGACCCCAAGGCCTGCGTCCGCCAGACGCTTCCAGGGGAACATCGGCCCCGGGTCGAGCTTGCGCAGCGGGGCGATGTCGCTGTGGCCGATGATGTAGCGCGGCTTGATGTTGTTGCGCTTGACGATGTCCTTGAGCAGGACGATCAGCGCCTCGACCTGCGCCTCGGTGTAGGGGTGCCAGACCCGCCCGGTCGGCGTGTCGGTATAGCCGGGGTTGACGATCTCGATGCCGATAGAGGTGGAGTTGAGCCAGGTGCGGCCATCCCACTGGCTGTCACCGGCGTGCCAGGCACGACGGCTCTCGTCCACCAGCTGGTAGACGGTCGCCGGCGAGTCGCCGATCAGGTAGTGGCTGCTGACTTCGCCGTGGGTGAGCAAGTTCAGCGAACGCTCCAGCGAAGCATTGGTGTAATGCAGGACGACGAACTGGATACGTTCGTCCTGGTTGACCGAAGTATGGCTGCGGTCGATCCGCAAACCGCTGGTGCAACCTGCCAGCGTCAGCAGCAGGAGGGCGGTGAAAAACGCTTTCATGAAGAGGGCACTGTGATGAGAGTCTGCAAAGCGTAAGCTTAACGTATCCTCGCCCTTGCCACTCAGCCCTGTTCGACGCGATTTCGACCAAGATGTTTCGCCCGGTACAGCGCTTCGTCTGCCCGCTTGAGCACCACCTCGCTGCGCTCACCGCTGCGAAACGCGCTGATGCCGATCGACAGGGTAATGGTCACCCGCTCGCCCTTGAAGTGGAACGGGCAGGCTTCGATGGCTGCCCGCAGAGCTTCCGCCAGCTGACAGCCAGCTGGCAGCGAGGTTTGCGGGATCAGCAGGACAAACTCCTCACCACCAAAGCGGGCGATGAAATCCTGACCGCGCAGGCGCTTGCGCAGCACGCTGGCGACTATTTTCAAAACCTTGTCACCGGCCAGGTGGCCATAGCTGTCGTTGATACGCTTGAAATGGTCGAGGTCGAGGATCGCCATCAACAGATGGCCGCCGCTTTCCTGCCATTGCAGTACTTCCTGATCAACCCGCTCCGACCAGGCGGCGCGGTTGGGCAGCCCGGTGAGCGGATCAATCAGGGCTTTCTGGCGCTGCTCTTCAAGGTGCTCGCGGTAGCCCAGGGCTTCCTGCTCCATGCTCGCCACCCGCTCGGCCAGGCCTTGCAGACGGCTGGCCATGTCCTGCTCGCGCTGGTCACGCTGCTGCTGGTGCTCGTCCATGGTGCCGAGCAAACCTTCGAGGCGGTTTTCCAGGATGTGCTTGAGGCTGCCCAGGTCGGCCGCGCCCTGCACACTGCTTTGCAGGCCATCGACCTGTTCGCGCAGCTGGCTGTCGAGGTCGCGGGCGGCCGAGGTGTTGTCGGCATGGCCTGCGCTGGCTTCGTGCAGGTGGCTCTGGAATGACTCCAGGCGTTCGTTGAGTTGCTGCAGGTAGGCTTCGAACTCGTGCTGGCCGCTGTCGTTGATTGCCAGCATCAGCACCGCCAGGTCATCCAGCACCGGCAGCAGCTCGTACCAGTTCAGGCCGTGCTCCAGGCGCTCGCGCATCGACTGCGCCTGGGCCTTGTGGCGTTCGGGCAGGGTCAGGTCGTCGAGCAGGCCGAGCAGGGTGTCTTCGATATGCGCCGCGACCGAGCTATAGGTGGGCTCGGTGCCGTCGGGCAGGGCGAACTGGGCCTCTTCGTCATCTACCGGCTCTGCTTCTGCCAGGTCAGCCTGCGGCTCGTCCGGGCTGTGCTCGAGCAAGGCCAGTACATCCTGCTCGGAGTCCAGTGTGACCGGCTCGGCTAGCGCTGGCAGTTCAGCTTCAGCTGCTGGCTCGATTGGCAGCTCGGCAACCGGCTCAGGCTCGGATGTACCTTCAAACTGCGGCTGCGCGCTGGCTTGGGGCTCCACGGCTGCAGACTCATACGCCTCGGCAACGACCTCTGCAGCAACCGGCAAGGGCTGCAGCTCATCAACATCGACAGCGGCGGGTTCGGGCGCCACGGCCACGGGCTGTTCTCTGACCTCAGTTGCCGCCGGTACCGCAACGGCGAGAGCCGGTTGCAGGGCTTCTTCCGGCTCGCCGTCGCGATTACCGAACAGGCGCTGCAACAAACCCGGGCGTTGCGCTTCTTCAGGCCGCTCCAGCGCCGACAGCGCCTGGCCCTGCAAGCCGCTCAACTCTCCCAGCAGCAGGGGCATCTCGCGCGACTGGCTGGCGCGGGCCTCGACCTGCTTGGCGAACTTTTTCAGCGGCCGGCTGACGTCGCTGGGCAAGGGCAGGGTCTGCAGTTGGCTGACCAGTGAGGTGAGGGCGGTGGTGACCTGGGCGATCCGGGTTTCCCGGCGCTGCTCGGAATCGAGCACGGCCTTTTCCAGGCGCGGAATCAAACCGGCGAGGGCGGCGTCCATGTTGTCGGTGCGGATCACCTCGCGCATTTCCTTCATGCACTGGTCAACCGCGCGGTCGCTGCCTTCGGCGGCCAGCGTGCTGCGCACAAGGCCACGGCGCAACAGGTCGAGACGAGCCTCCCAACGGCGCTCCAGCTTCTCTTGCTGTTCGATACTCTTGAGGTATTTTTCTTTCCAGCGCTGGGCTTCGTCGGTCATGCCTGGGTCCGCAGAGGGTAATGGCAATTAGCTCAAAGCGGGCAGCGTATCCACAGCAAGGGCATCAGGCAAACGAATCTCAACCGCGACCGGTAGATGATCGGAAATAGGCTGGGCCAGAACCTCGACCCGCTCCAGGGTCAGGCTCGGGCTGAGCAGAATATGATCAAGGCAGCGTTGCGGCCGCCAACTGGGGAAGGTGGCTTGAACCTGGGGCGCGATCAGGCCCAGGTCGCGCAGCGGCGAGTGCTCTAGCAGGTCGGTGGCATGGGTGTTCATGTCGCCCATCAAAACCTGATGGCGGTAGCCGCCGATCAGTTCGCGAATGTAGGCAAGCTGCCGGGCGCGGGTCTTGGACCCCAGGGCCAGGTGCATCATTACCACCACCAGGGCGTCTTCACCCTCGCCGAAACGCACCAGGATCGCCCCGCGGCCAGCCGGGCCGGGTAGCGGGTGGTCTTCAAGCAGTTGCGGCTTCAGGCGGCTGAGCACACCGTTGCTGTGCTGGGCCAGGCGCCCGAGGTTGCGGTTGAGCTGCTGGTACCAGTAGGGGAAGGCGCCAAGCTGGGCCAGGTGCTCAACCTGATTGACGTAGCCTGAGCGCAGGCTGCCGCCATCGGCCTCTTGCAGGGCAACCAGGTCGAAGTCGGCGAGCAGGTCGCCGATCTTTTGCAGGTTGCCGGCCCGCCCGGTGTGCGGCAGCAGGTGCTGCCAGCCACGGGTCAGGTAATGGCGGTAACGCTCGGTGCTGATGCCGACCTGGATGTTGAAACTGAGCAGCCGCAGCCGGCCGTCCTCTGGCAGGCCGTTAGCCTGCAGGTGATGTTCATTGACCTGCGGATCACACAGGCCAACGCCTCGCTCGGTTCTCCAGCGGCGCATGGCTGGCGCCGCTTACTTAGCGGCGCGCTCCTTCTTGATCAGGTAGTCAGCGACATTCAGCACGCCCTGCGGACCTTTGGCGGTGCCCAGGTCAAAGCGGTACTTGCCGTTGACGACCATGCTCGGAACGCCGGTGATGCCGTACTTCTTCGCCAGCTCTTTGGCCTGCTTCACCTGGCCCTTGATGGCAAAAGAGTTGAAGGTGGCGAGGAACTTGGCGCGATCAACGCCTTGGGTTTCGAGGAAGTCAGCCATCTCTTCCGGCTTGGTCAGGCGCTTGCGCTGAACCTGGATCGCCTCGAACACGGCAGCATGAACCTTGTGTTCGACACCCATGGCTTCGAGAGTCAGGAACATCTGCCCGTGAGCATCCCAAGGGCCGCCGAACATGGCCGGGATACGCTTGAAGTTGACGTCTTTCGGCAGCTTCTCGACCCACGGGTTGACCACTGGCTCGAAGCTGTAGCAGTGCGGGCAGCCATACCAGAACAGCTCGACCACCTCGATTTTGCCAGGGACCGACACCGGAACCGGGTTGCTCAGCTCGGTATACTGGTCAAAGGCTACCGGTTCGGCGGCCTGGGCAGTCATGCCGAAGAGGCTGGCGGTGACCAGCGCGGCGCCGAGAATCAGATTACGCATGCTTTACTCCTGAGCAGTCTATTGAGTCGCCTTGGCGCGACCGGTCGTAGGACAGGCCGAGGCTGGCCCGAGTTCGTTAGTGTAACGGCAGCGGGCACAAAAAAGGGCGGCCGAAGCCACCCTTTTCATCTTTGCGCCGCAGTATTAACCCAGCGTTAAAGCGCGGATCAGTGCAGACCCTGGATGTAGCTGGACAGTGCTTCGATGTCCTTGTTGCTCAGTTTGGCGGCGATGGTGCGCATGGTCGTGGCATCGCCATCGTTGGTGCGGTTGCCTTCGCGGAAGTCGGTCAGCTGCTTGGCTACATAGCTGGCGTGCTGGCCACCCAGGTGCGGGAAACCGGCCAGGGCGATGCCTGCGCCATTAGGCGAATGGCAGCCGGTGCAGGCCGGCAGGCCTTTTTCGACGTCGCCGCCATTGAACAGCGCGCGACCGCGCTCGACCAGCTTCGGATCAGCCGCGCCAACGCTGCCTTTCTGACTGGAGAAGTAGGCGGCGATGTCGGCCAGGTCCTGGTCGCTGAAGGCGGCCAGCATGCCGGTCATTTCCAGCACGGTGCGCTTGCCCGACTTGATGTCGTGCAATTGTTTTTCCAGGTACTTCTCACCCTGGCCTGCAAGTTTCGGGAAGTTCGGCGCCAGGCTATTGCCGTCCGGATTGTGACAAGCGCCACATACAGCAGTTTTGGCCTGACCAGCAGCGGCATCCCCTTTGATAGGCTCTGCGGCATTGGCTGCACCGGTGATGCCCAAGGTCAACAGCAGACTCACGAGTAGTTTGTTCATCAGCTAATCCAACTACGGCTAAGGGTGAAAGAGTTATGTATCGGGACTCCGGCTCATCCACTGGATGATCGCCTGGTAGTCCTCGGCACTGCAGTCCATGCACAATCCACGCATTGGCATAGCCTTGAAACCCTGGGTGACATGCACCACCAGTATCTCCATACCCTTCGCCAGTCTTGGCTCCCAAGCCGCACGATCACCCGCTTTCGGTGCCTGTGGCAGCTGCCCGGCGTGACAAGCCGCACACGTGCGGTTGTACAACGCCTCGGGATCCTGTGTAGCCTGAGCGCTGAATAACGGTATCAAGACACCGACAACAAGCATCCATTTCGTCATGCGAACGACCTTTCAGGGTTGGGGGCTGCACTGCGTTCTAATGCGCAAGCTTGAATCCGATGCCCCCGTGCACATCCTCCTACGCTGGGATAATGCGCACACAAAATCTGGGGCATTATATACTCCCGTTACTGAAACGGAAACGACACCGCTTGCCGAGCCCGCCTCTGGCAACGCCCACACCGGATATCCCATGCAAGTCAAAAACCCCATCCTCGGCCTCTGCCAACAGGCCAAATTCGCCATCAGTGCTGCCAAGGTCGACCAGTGTCCGCCCGACCAGGGCTATGAAGTGGCTTTCGCCGGCCGCTCCAACGCTGGCAAGTCCAGTGCCCTGAACACCCTGACCCACGCCAGCCTGGCGCGCACCTCGAAAACCCCGGGGCGCACCCAGCTGTTGAACTTCTTCAGTCTGGACGATGAACGGCGTTTGGTCGACTTGCCGGGCTACGGTTATGCCAAGGTGCCGATCCCGCTCAAGCAGCACTGGCAGCGCCACCTGGAGGCCTACCTGGGCAGCCGCGAGGCCTTGAAGGGCTTGATCTTGATGATGGACGTGCGCCATCCGATGACCGACTTCGACATGATGATGCTCGACTGGTCGCGCGCTTCGGGCATGCCGATGCACATCCTGCTGACCAAGGCCGACAAACTGACCTTCGGCGCGGCCAAGAACACCCTGCTCAAGGTGCAGGCGGAAATTCGCAAAGGCTGGGGCGACAGCGTCTCGATCCAGCTGTTCTCGGCGCCCAAGCGCCAGGGCCTGGAAGAGGCTTACGGCGTTTTGGCACGCTGGATGGAACTGGCGGACAAGCCCGCAGAATAAGGGCTGCCCGGCAAACGCCGGGCAAAAAAAACCCCGGACTTCGTATGGGGAGGGGGAAGTTCGGGGTCCAAGTTCCGGACCGCTAGGGCGGGGTCCAGATATCTGCCAACACTTAACACAACATAGGAGCATCGAAGGGCTTCACCAGCCATTCAGTTACTCTGAGTCGCGGTTCACCGGTTTAGTTCCTGACGTTTAAAAACTATTTGCGATAGATGGGAAATTTCCGGCGCTAATGGCATCAGGCCAGCTAAAAAGCCGCGACGATATGCCGCAGCTTTTCCCCGAATTTCAGCGCATTTTTAGTGTGCTTCGTCCCAATTTGACCCCACACCGGCCTCAACCAGCAGCGGAACGTCCAACTGCGCGGCACCGCTCATGTGTGGACGAATTTGCTCGCGCACTTGCTCGATCAGGTCTTCGCGCACCTCTAGCACCAATTCGTCGTGCACCTGGAGGATCACCCGGGCATCCAGCCCCGAATCGCTCAGCCAGTTATCCACAGCGACCATCGCGCGCTTGATGATGTCGGCTGCCGTGCCCTGCATCGGCGCGTTGATCGCCGTGCGCTCGGCACCTTTGCGCAGGGCCGGGTTCTTGGCGTTGATCTCCGGCAGGTACAGGCGCCGGCCAAACAGGGTTTCGACATAGCCTTGCTCGGCAGCCTGGGCGCGGGTGCGCTCCATATAGGCCAGCACGCCCGGGTAACGGGCGAAGTAACGATCGATGTAGGCTTGGGACTGTTTGCGGTCGACGCCGATCTGCTTGGCCAGGCCAAAGGCGCTCATGCCGTAGATCAGGCCAAAGTTGATGGCCTTGGCACTGCGGCGCTGATCAGTAGTGACCTGCTCCAGCTCGACGCCGAAAACCTCGGCAGCGGTGGCGCGGTGCACGTCCAGGTCGTTGCGAAACGCGTGCAGCAGGCCTTCGTCCTGGGCCAGGTGGGCCATGATCCGCAGTTCGATCTGCGAATAGTCCGCCGCCAGCAGTTTGTAGCCCGGCGCAGCGACGAAGGCCTGGCGAATACGCCGGCCTTCAGCGGTACGGATCGGGATGTTCTGCAGGTTCGGGTCGCTGGACGACAGGCGCCCGGTGGCCGCCACCGCCTGGTGGTAGGAGGTGTGGATACGCCCGGTGCGCGGGTTGATCTGCTCCGGCAGGCGGTCGGTGTAGGTGCTCTTGAGCTTGCTCAGGGAGCGGTACTGCATCAGCACCTTGGGCAGCGGGAAGTCCATGTCGGCCAGTTCCGCCAGCACCGCTTCGGCAGTGGAAGCCTGGCCCTTGGCGGTCTTGTTGAGCACCGGCATGCCGAGCTTGTCGTAGAGGATCACACCAAGCTGCTTGGGCGAACCGAGGTTGAATTCTTCGCCAGCGATTTCGAAGGCCTGGCGCTCCAGCTCGGCCATTTTCTCGCCCAACTCGATGCTCTGCACGCCCAGCAGCTTGGCATCGACCAGCGCACCCTGGCGCTCGATCTTGGCCAGCACCGGCACCAGCGGCATTTCGATGTCGGTCAGTACCGACTGCAGGCTCGGAATGCTCGCCAGCTTCTGCTGCAGGGTCTGATGCAGGCGCAGGGTGACATCAGCGTCTTCGGCGGCATACGGGCCGGCCTGTTCCAGGCTGATCTGATCGAAGGTCAGTTGCTTGGCACCTTTGCCGGCGATGTCGGTAAAGCCGATGGTGGTGTGGTTCAGGTACTTGAGCGCCAGGCTGTCCATGTCGTGACGGGTGGCGGTGGAGTCAAGCACGTAGGACTCGAGCATGGTGTCGTAGGCCACGCCCTGCATCTGGATGCCATTGGCAATGTCGCCACCGATGGCGCAGTTGGCCAGGATGTTCATGTCGTACTTGGCGTTCTGCGCCACCTTGACCTTGGCCGGGTCTTCCAGCAGCGGCTTGAGCGCCAGCAGCACGCTGTCGCGGTCAAGCTGCTCGGGCACGCCCATGTAGGAGTGAGTCAGCGGCACATAAGCGCCTTCATGGGCCTGGACCGCGAACGACACACCGACCAGTTGCGCCTGCTGGGCATCGAGGCCGGTGGTTTCGGTGTCGAAGGCAAACAGCGGCGCCTGGCGCAGCTTTTTCAGCCAGGCATCGAAACGGGCCTGGTCGAGGATGGTTTCGTACCGGGCCTCGACCACTTCCTGCGGCGCTTCGACCACCACTTCCTGGCCGGCGCGCTTGGCGTCGCGCTGAACTTCGTCGACCCAGCTCTTGAACTCCATCTCGGTGTACAGCGCCAGCAGCGCGTCACGATCAGGCTCGCCGCACACCAGCGCATCGACTTCGACGTCCAGGGGCACGTCGATCTTGATGGTGGCCAGCTCGTAGGACAGGAACGCCGCGTCGCGGTGTTCTTCCAGCTTGGCCGGCAGGGTCTTGGCGCCGCGAATGGCCAGGGTCGGCACCTTGTCGAGGTTCTGGTACAGGTCGCTCAGGCCGCCACCGATACCGGTCAGCAGGCCCACCGCGGTCTTTTCACCCACGCCCGGTACGCCTGGGATGTTGTCGACCTTGTCGCCCATCAGGGCGAGGAAGTCGATGATGTGTTCAGGACCGACGCCGAATTTCTCGTGCACGCCAGCGACGTCGAGCACGGTACCGGTCATGGTGTTGACCAGCGTAATGTGGCCGTCGACCAGCTGGGCCATGTCCTTGTCGCCGGTGGAGATGATCACCGGGCGCCCGGCCGCGGCGCTGCTGCGCGCCAGGGTGCCAATCACGTCGTCGGCTTCTACGCCTTCGACGCACAGCAGCGGATAGCCCAGGGCTCGCACGCTGGCGTGCAGCGGCTCGATCTGCACGCGCAGGTCGTCGGGCATGCTCGGCCGGTTGGCCTTGTACTCGGCAAACATTTCGTCGCGGAAAGTGCCGCCCTTGGCGTCGAAGACCACCGCGAACAGGCTGTCCGGATACTGCTTGCGCAGGCTCTTGAGCATGTTCAGCACGCCCTTGACCGCGCCGGTCGGCAGGCCCTTGGAGGTAGTCAGTGGTGGCAGCGCGTGAAAGGCGCGGTACAGGTACGAGGAACCGTCCACCAGGACGAGGGGAGCTTGGCTCATGTGCAGAATCAACCTTTTCGACGGGCCCGGCGCTAGAATGTCCGGAACATTGACGACAAAGGGACAAGGTTATCATGCGTACACTAAATCGCCTGTTGCTGCTCAGCCTGTTGGCAGTCACTCCGGTCGTCGCCGTGGCAGCGGATGACGCGCCATCGGCTGATCCAGAGGTAACCATTCGCACGGAAGGCGACAAAACCATCCAGGAATACCGGCAAAATGGCTTCCTGTATGCAATCAAGGTGACGCCCAAAGGCGGCAAACCTTATTTCCTGGTACGTGCCGATGGCTCGGACGGCAATTTCGTCCGCTCCGACCAGCCGGACATGCTGATCCCGTCGTGGAAAATCTTCGAGTGGAAGTAGGCCGTACCCTTTACATCAACCTGGCACTTCCCTGCTGAAGTGCCCGTATGGGCAATTTTTGATCATGTCAGTCTTCACCCCCCTGACCCGGCCTGAGCTGGAAACCTTTCTGGCGCCGTACGGCCTGGGCCGCCTGCGGGACTTCCAGGGCATTGCCGCCGGTACCGAGAACAGCAACTTCTTTGTCAGTCTGGAACAGGGCGAGTACGTGCTGACGCTGGTCGAACGCGGGCCGATCCAGGACCTGCCGTTCTTCATCGAACTGCTCGACGTACTGCATGAGGCCGACCTGCCGGTGCCCTACGCCTTGCGTGGCAACGACGGCGTAGCCCTGCGCGAACTGGCCGGCAAACCTGCGCTGCTGCAACCACGGCTGCCGGGCAAGCACATCAAGAGCGCCAATAATCAGCACTGCGTACAGGTTGGCGAACTGCTCGGGCACCTGCACCTGGCCACCCGCGACAAGGTCCTGGAACGCAAGACCGACCGCGGCCTGGACTGGATGCTGGAAACCGGCGCCGAACTGATGCCGCGCCTGAACGCCGAACAACGCCAGTTGCTGCAGGCGTGCCTGGACGAAGTTGTCGAGCACAAGGCGCAGATCATGGCCCTGCCGCGGGCCAACCTGCATGCCGACCTGTTCCGCGACAACGTGCTGTTCGAAGGCACCCACCTGACCGGCCTGATCGACTTCTACAACGCCTGCTCGGGGCCGATGCTCTACGACCTGGCGATTACCCTGAACGACTGGTGCTGCGACGACGCCGGCATCATCGACGGCCCACGGGCGCGGGCGTTGCTCGGCGCTTATGCAGCGCTGCGACCGTTCACCTCGGCCGAGGCCAACCTGTGGCCGGTGATGCTGCGCATTGCCTGCGTGCGCTTCTGGCTGTCGCGCCTGATTGCCGCCGAATCGTTTGCCGGGATGGACGTGCTGATTCACGACCCGGCCGACTTCGAAGTACGCCTGGCGGCGCGCCAGCAGGTAGAGATAGCGTTGCCGTTCGCGCTGTGAAACATCGCGGGGCAAGCCCGCTCCTACAATAGGTTGGAGCGGGCTTGCCCCTGCGATCGGGGCGTCACAACTTCTCCAGGCACCCCGCCAGATCATTCCCCAGCGTCTCCAGCAACTGCTCGTAGCCCTGGGCACTGGCCGGCGCCGTACCACCCAGCGCGTCCAGCTCCGCCAGGGTCACCGGCAGCCCCGCCGTCAGCGTCTCAGCCAAACGTGGGCGCAGTGGCGGCTCGCTGAACACACAGGTCTTGCCCACTTCCTGCAGGCGCTTGCGCATCGCCGCCACGTGTTGGGCACCCGGCTGCACTTCGGCGGCCACGCTGAACACCCCGGTGTGTTTCAGACCATAGGCCGACTCGAAGTAGTCAAATGCCTCGTGAAAAACGAAGAACGGTTTGCCGCTGACACCGCTCAAGCGCTTTTTCAGGCGCCCGTCCAGCGCATCCAGACGCTCGCCGAAGGCCTTGAGGTTGCTCTGGTAGCGCGCGGCATTGGCCGGATCGGCAGTGCTGAGGTCTGCGGCGATCCTGGCGGCGATCACCCGGGCGTTGACCGATGACAGCCAGAGGTGGGCATCGAGACTGCCGGGGCGGTGATCATGGTCATGATCGTCGCCATCTTCGTCATGGGAGTGGCTATCTTCGCCAAAATGGCGCAGGTGCAGGCCGGGCAGTTCCTGCACGGCAACGCTTGGCTTGCTGCGGCCTTTGAGCACACGCGGCAGAAAGCCCTCCATGTCCGGGCCGATCCAGTACAGCAGGTCGACGTCGGCCACCCGCCGTACGTCGGAAGGACGCAGGGCGTAATGGTGCGGCGAGGCGCCTGGCGGCAGCAGCACTTCAGGCGTACCGACGCCGTCCTGAACCGCCGCAGCGATCTGTTGCAGGGGCTTGATGCTGGTCAGCACACGCACTTCGGCCTGTGCCTGGGCCATCACCAGAGTGGCGATAAAAGCGACAAAAAGGGCAAAAATTCGGGACACGATGACCACTCACAGGGGCTGAAACAGGTAACATAATAACGTCTCCAATCAGAACCGTCGCCGCTCATGCCTAAAACCCCGCTGGCCAACCGCCCCCACGACCACTCCCATTGCGTACACAGCGCCCTGGCCGAGGCCGATGCGCTGTGCGCACGCCAGGGTGTGCGCCTGACCGCTTTGCGCCGCCGCGTGCTGGAGCTGGTGTGGCAGAGCCACAAGCCGCTGGGCGCCTACGACATCCTCGCCGTGCTGAGCGAGCAGGACGGTCGCCGGGCCGCGCCGCCGACCGTGTACCGGGCGCTGGATTTCCTCCTGGAAAACAGCCTGGTGCACCGCATTGCCTCGCTCAACGCCTTTATCGGCTGCAGCCACCCCGAGCACGCGCACCAGGGCCAGTTCCTGATTTGCCGCGAATGCCACGTGGCCATCGAGCTTGAGCAGCGCAGCATCAGCGACGCCATCGTCGCCAGCGCTAAAGACGTCGGCTTCAGCGTCGAAGCACAAACGGTCGAAGTGGTCGGCCTGTGCAGCAACTGCCGGAGCGCCTGATGAGCAATGCGCTGATTCGCCTCGAGCAGGTGGGCGTGAGTTTCGCCGGCCAAGCGGTGCTCGACAGCATCGACCTGGCCGTGGAACCGGGGCAGATCGTCACCCTGATCGGCCCCAACGGCGCCGGCAAGACCACCTTGGTACGCGCCGTGCTCGGCCTGCTCAAGCCGCATACCGGTACGGTCTGGCGCAAGCCGCGGCTGCGCATCGGCTACATGCCGCAAAAGCTTCAGGTCGATGCCACCTTGCCGCTTTCGGTACTGCGCTTCTTGCGCCTGGTGCCCGGTGTTGATCGCGCCGCAGCGTTGTCGGCACTCATGGAAGTCGGCGCCGAAAAGGTCATCGACAGCCCGATCCAGGGGATTTCCGGCGGCGAGATGCAGCGCGTGCTGCTGGCCCGCGCACTGCTGCGCGAGCCCGAGCTGCTGGTGCTCGATGAGCCGGTGCAGGGCGTCGACGTCGCCGGCCAGTCCGAGCTGTACAGCCTGATCACCCGTCTGCGCGACCGCCATGGCTGCGGCGTGCTGATGGTTTCCCATGACCTGCATCTGGTCATGAGCACCACCGACCAGGTGGTCTGCCTCAACCGCCATGTCTGCTGCTCCGGCCACCCCGAGCAGGTCAGCGGCGACCCGGCGTTCGTCGAGCTGTTCGGCAGCAACGCGCCGAGCCTGGCGATCTATCACCACCATCACGACCACGCCCACGACCTGCACGGCTCGGTGGTTGCCCCGGCCAAAGGCGGCCACGTTCATGGAGATCACTGCAAGCATGGCTGATTTTCTGCTTTACGCCCTGCTCGCAGGTTTGGCCCTGGCACTGGTCGCCGGCCCTCTGGGATCCTTCGTGGTCTGGCGGCGCATGGCCTATTTTGGCGACACCCTGTCCCACGCTGCGTTGCTCGGCGTCGCCCTGGGTTTCGTGCTGGATGTCAGCCCGGCGCTGGCGGTGACTGTCGGCTGCCTGTTGCTGGCGATCTTGCTGGTGACCTTGCAACAACGCCAGCCGCTGGCCTCCGACACTCTGCTGGGGATTCTGGCACCGAGCACGCTTTCCCTTGGCCTGGTGGTGCTGAGCTTCATGCACGATGTGCGCATCGACCTGATGGCCTACCTGTTCGGCGACCTGCTGGCGATCAGCCCGGGGGATCTGGCCTGGATTCTCGGCGGCAGCGCTGCGGTGCTGCTGTTGCTGGTGGTGCTGTGGCGCCCGCTATTGGCAGTCACCGTGCACGAAGAGCTGGCCATGGTCGAAGGCTTGCCGGTTGCCGCGCTGCGCCTGGCGCTGATGCTGCTGATCGCGGTGGTGATTGCCGTGGCGATGAAGATCGTCGGCGTCCTGCTGATTACCTCGCTATTGATTATTCCCGCCGCTGCGGCGCAACGTCACGCCCGCTCGCCGGAACAAATGGCCCTGGGCGCCAGCCTGCTGGGGGTTACCGCGGTGTGCGGCGGCCTGGCGTTGTCGTGGTTCAAGGACACGCCGGCCGGGCCGTCCATCGTGGTCTGCGCCGCAGTGCTATTCTTGCTGAGCCTGGCACTGCCCCGGCGCTGAAGACGTGGGGTGCAGCCAAAGCGGTTGCACCCTGCGACATTTAAAAACGCGCGGGGTCCTGAAGAGTTATTTTCGAGTCTGCGGACTGGGTGTAGACTTGCTCGCTTTTTGCGCAAATAGAGAGTCGCAGGAATGAAGCCGTTCGCCTCCCGTTATCTGCTCCTTGCCGCGTTTTCACTGATCCTCGCCGCGTGCTCCAGCACCCCGGCCGACAACGCTGCCGTGCCTGCCCAGCCTGATGCCTGGCAGCAGTTGGAGCAAAGCATCGCCAGCAGCGAGCTGGCCACTGCCGAAGATCAACTCGCCACCCTGCAAAGCCAGGCGCCGAATGACAGCCGGATCGAGCAGTACCAGCGTCAATTGGCCGAAGCCTATCTGCAACGCAGCCAGATCGTCCTGCAAAAGGGCGATGTGAACGCGGCGGCCACCGCCCTGGCCCGCGCCCGTGCGCTGATGCCCAAGGCGCCGGCGCTGACGGGCGGCGTCAACGGTGCTATCGCCCAGGCGCGCAAGGCCGAGCTCGACAAAGCCGAGGCCGCCCTGAAAGCCGCCGAAGCCCGCCCTGCCGCCAAGCTGATCGACCCGACCGCGCCAAGCACCGTGGTTGCGTTGAAAACCACCAATATTCGCGAAATGCGCAAGCAACTCGATGACATCGCCAGTGATGTGATCAATTACCAGTGCGATGTGGTGTTCCAGGTGCCGCGCAAGCAGGACGCACCCTGGCTGCAAACCTTGCTGGGCAAACGCGTTAAAAAACTCGACGGTGATTTTGCCTTGCAGCAAAGCCACGAGATACACCGCAACCAACCTGCCCAGGCGGTGCTGATCCCACGCCGCCCATGACGAAACAGGGTGCCCTGATGGGCACCCTGTTTGTGCATCACGCCGGAATGGCTTTCGCCGCGGCCTCACGCTCCCACACCCGATGCTTGCTGATTGCCGTGATGAAGGCCTTGTAGGCTTTGTCATCATTGCCCAGCAGCAAGCCGCTGTCGGCCTTGAGCCCCAGCTTGTCGAGCACGGCTTGCGCCTCGCTGGCCAGGCCAATCGGCTTGAGGTGCTTGTAGGCTTCAAGCAGAAAGTGCAGCGCCACGCCGTCACCGGCCAGGGCCTGTAGCGAAGCCTTGCCGCCCGGCACCCAGGCCGCATCGAAGATCACCGACGGCATGCCTTCCATCGAGGCATCCACGGCCAGCGCCTTGCCCTGGGCGGTTTTTACCGGCGCCGAGCTCGGGCCAAGGATCTTGATCTGCGCGCTCTCGGCTTCCAGCGCCTTGACCAGGCTATCGACACTGTCGCCATCCACGCCATCAGCCACCAGCACTGCAACCTTGCGGCCCTTGATGCCTTCGCCGAGCAGGTTCATCTGGCTCAACGCCGGTGACTCCTTGAGGCTGGTTTGGGGCACATCCACCGTACCTTTCTTCGGCGCCGGCAGGCCAAGGTTGGCGGCCACCCGCGCCGCCAGCTTAAGGTCGATGTTGGCAAGAATTTCATTGACCTCACGGGCGCGGATGAACTCCCGCTCAACTTTGCCCAGTTCGAAGCTGTAGGCGCTGATGATGTGCTCCTGCTCGGTCGGGCTCATGCTCTGGAAGAACAATCGCGCCTGGGAGAAATGGTCGGCGAACGACGGGCTGCGCTGGCGCACTTTGTGCGCCTCGATGCGCTCCGGATACGACTCGAAACCACCATCGCTGGCTGCCGGCGCAGTCTCCTTGGGCCAGCCACCGTCGATCGAGTTGGGCTCGTAAGAGGCACGGCCCTTGTCCAGCGTGGTGCGGTGCTGCGCATCGCGCTGGCCGTTGTGGTTAGGGGCTAGCGGACGGTTAATCGGGATCTCGTGAAAGTTCGGCCCGCCTAGCCGGCTGATTTGGGTATCGGTGTAGGAAAACAACCGGCCCTGCAGCAGCGGGTCGTTGGAGAAGTCGATGCCGGGGACGATATGCCCAGGGCAGAAGGCAACCTGTTCGGTTTCAGCAAAGAAATTGTCCGGGTTGCGGTTAAGCACCATCTTGCCCAGCGGCGTCACCGGTACCAGCTCTTCGGGGATGATCTTGGTCGGGTCGAGCAGGTCGAAGTCGAACTTGTGCTCGTCCTCTTCGGCGACGATCTGCACGCCGAACTCCCATTCCGGGTAATTACCGGTTTCAATCGCTTCCCACAGATCGCGGCGGTGGTAATCGGTGTCTTTGCCCGCCAGCTTCTGCGCTTCGTCCCACAACAGCGAACACACGCCGGCCTTGGGCTTCCAGTGGAATTTGACGAAGCTGGATTTGCCCTCGGCATTGATTAGGCGAAAGGTATGCACGCCGAAGCCCTGCATGGTCCGCAGGCTTTTAGGAATGGCGCGGTCGGACATCGCCCAGATCACCATGTGCGCCGACTCCGGCACCAGCGAGACGAAGTCCCAGAAGGTGTCGTGGGCCGAGCCGCCGGTGGGCATTTCGTTGTGCGGTTCAGGTTTTACTGCATGGACGAAGTCGGGGAACTTGATCGCATCCTGGATGAAAAACACTGGCATGTTATTGCCGACCAGGTCGAAGTTGCCTTCGTCGGTGAAGAACTTCACGGCAAAACCGCGCACATCGCGCACGGTATCACCCGAGCCACGCGGGCCCTGAACGGTGGAAAAGCGCACGAACACCGGGGTGATTTTCTCCGGGTCCTGGAGAAAACCGGCCTTGGTCAGCGCGGCATGCGATTCATAGGCCTGGAAATAGCCATGGGCCCCGGTACCGCGGGCATGGACGATGCGCTCGGGGATGCGCTCATGGTCAAAATGCGTGATCTTTTCACGCATGATGAAGTCTTCCAGCAGCGACGGGCCACGGTCACCGGCTTTCAGGGTGTTCTGGTTGTCGGCAACCTTGACCCCCTGGTTGGTGCGCAGCGCCTGGCCGGTGGCGTCACTGCGAAATGTTTCCAGGCTTTGCAGCTTGGCGTTGGTATTGGCGCGGTCCGGGGTCTGGGTACCGGCGAGTTGGCTTTCCTTGGGTGGGTTCTTCTTGCTGGGCATCAGTGTGCTCTCCTCACTCAATCAGTCCTACGGTTCGACCCCACGGCGGGCCCTATTCAGTAGTGACTGATGGCCCCCGCAGGCGTTCCTTCGGATTGACCACTGATCGCGTTATTCCAGTAGCATTGGTCAATTGCGAAATAAATGCTAAGAACCTCTATACGAACAGGCTAAAATGCGCGCCCGGCTAACCGCTGACCCCATTCCCATGCGCCCCACAAGGTTCGCTACGTGATCGAGTTTCAAAATGTTCATAAAACCTACCGCGTAGCCGGTAGGGATATCCCCGCACTGCACCCGACCAACCTGAGCGTCGAAGACGGCCAGGTGTTCGGGCTGATCGGCCATTCCGGCGCCGGTAAAAGTACCCTGCTGCGCCTGATCAACCGCCTGGAAGCGCCGAGCGGCGGCAAGATCATCGTCGACGGCGAAGACGTCACTGCGTTCAACGCTAACGACCTGCGTCGATTCCGCCAGCAAGTCGGGATGATCTTCCAGCACTTCAACCTGCTGGCCTCCAAGACCGTTGCCGATAACGTGGCCTTGCCGCTGACCCTGGCCGGCGAGCTGTCACGCAAGGAAATCGACACCCGCGTCAACGAGCTGCTGGCCCGCGTCGGCCTGGCCGATCACGCGAAGAAATACCCGGCACAGCTTTCCGGCGGCCAGAAACAGCGCGTCGGCATTGCCCGCGCCCTGGCCACCAAGCCGAAAATCCTGCTGTGTGACGAAGCCACCAGCGCCCTCGACCCGCAGACCACCGCCTCGGTGTTGCAACTGCTGGCCGAGATCAACCGCGAACTGATGCTGACCATCGTGCTGATCACCCACGAGATGGACGTGATCCGCCGGGTCTGCGACCGCGTGGCGGTGATGGATGCCGGGCAGATTGTCGAGCACGGCCCGGTGGCCGATGTATTCCTGCACCCGCAGCACCCGACCACCAAGCGCTTCGTCCAGGAAGACGAGCAGATCGACGAAAACGAACAGCGCGACGACTTCGCCCATGTGCCAGGACGCATCGTGCGCCTGACCTTCCAGGGCGATTCGACCTACGCGCCGCTGCTGGGCACCGTCGCCCGGGAAACCGGTGTGGACTACAGCATCCTCGCTGGCCGCATCGATCGCATCAAGGACACCCCGTATGGGCAGCTGACCCTGGCCGTCACTGGCGGCGACATGGAAGCGGCGTTCGCCCGCTTCACTGCGGCTGATGTTCATATGGAGGTACTGCGTTGATGGACGCCTTGAGTTTCTTTGCCAACGTCGACTGGGCCGAAATCTGGCTGGCTACCATCGACACCATGATCATGCTGTTCGGCTCGCTGTTCTTCACCGTGCTGCTCGGCCTGCCGCTGGGCGTGTTGCTGTTTCTTTGCGGCCCGCGCCAGCTGTTCGAGCAGAAGGGCGTGTACGCGCTGCTGTCGCTGGTGGTAAACGTCCTGCGCTCGCTGCCGTTCATCATCCTGCTGATCGTGATGATTCCGTTCACCGTGCTGATCACCGGCACCTCGCTGGGCGTCGCCGGGGCCATCCCGCCCCTGGTGGTCGGAGCCACGCCGTTCTTCGCGCGCCTGGTGGAAACCGCGCTGCGTGAAGTCGACCGCGGCATCATCGAAGCCACCCAGTCGATGGGCGCCACCACTCGCCAGATCATCACCAATGCCTTGCTGCCCGAGGCCCGTCCGGGCATCTTCGCGGCCATTACCGTCACCGCCATTACCCTGGTGTCGTACACCGCGATGGCCGGTGTGGTGGGCGCTGGCGGCCTCGGTGACCTGGCGATCCGCTTCGGTTACCAACGTTTCCAGACCGACGTGATGGTGGTCACCGTGGTCCTGCTGCTGGTACTGGTTCAAGTCCTGCAGAGCGTGGGCGACAAACTGGTTGTGCATTTTTCCCGTAAGTAACCCCATGGGTCGGCACTGCCGACGCACCGGGGGCCGGACTGGCCCTCACAAGGAGTGATTTGATGAAAAAGCTGCTTGCTGTTGTCGCCGCCGTCGCGGCCTTCTCGGCCCAGGCCGAGACCCTGACCGTCGCCGCCACCCCGGTGCCGCACGCCGAGATCCTCGAGTTCGTCAAACCGGCCCTGGCCAAAGAAGGCGTGGACTTGAAGGTGAAGGTGTTCACCGACTACATCCAGCCGAACGTGCAAGTGGCCGAGAAGCGCCTGGACGCCAACTTCTTCCAGCAC
Organism: Pseudomonas sp. NPDC087612; assembly: GCF_044743505.1. Taxonomy (NCBI): domain Bacteria; kingdom Pseudomonadati; phylum Pseudomonadota; class Gammaproteobacteria; order Pseudomonadales; family Pseudomonadaceae; genus Pseudomonas; species Pseudomonas sp. NPDC087612. The sequence goes on along the minus strand of NZ_JBIUWO010000017.1, from coordinate 22,415 downwards.
CAGCCGTACCTGGATGAGTTCAACAAGGCCAAGGGCACCCATCTGGTCAGCGTTGCCGGCGTGCACCTGGAGCCGCTGGGCGCCTACTCGAGCAAGTACAAGAAGCTCGACGAGCTGCCATCGACCGCTACCGTGGTCATCCCCAACGACGCCACCAACGGCGGTCGCGCCTTGCTGCTGCTGGACAAGGCCGGTGTGATCAAGCTCAAAGACAACAGCAACATCCTCTCGAGCGTCAAAGACATCGTTGAGAACCCTAAGAACCTGAAGTTCCGTGAACTGGAAGCGGCAACCATCCCGCGGGTGCTGACCCAGGTCGACCTGGCGCTGATCAACACCAACTACGCGCTGGAAGCCAAGCTCAGCCCTGAGAAGGACGCACTGGTCATCGAAGGCAGCGATTCGCCTTACGTGAACATCCTTGTTGCCCGCCCGGACAACAAGGACTCGGAAGACATGAAGAAGCTGGCGGCTGCGCTGCACTCGCCTGAGGTGAAGAAGTTCATCGAAGAGAAGTACAAGGGCGCGGTCAAGCCGGCGTTCTGATAAGCCGCATCGCCCTCATCGCTGGCAAGCCAGCTCCCACAGGTTCAGGTGCGAAGCCGGACCTTGTGGGAGCTGGCTTGCCAGCGATGCTTTTCAGTCGCGCTTAACCAGCCCAGGCAACTGCGCAACCAGCTTCTGGTTGTTGAACGGCGCGCGGATAAACCCGCGCTGCTTGCCGTCCGGCCCCAGCAGCGCCAGGTTGCCGCTGTGATCGACCGTGTAGTTCGGCTTGCTGGTATCGGCCGGAATGAACGGAATGCTCACCGCATTGGCCAGCTTCTGGATGTTTTCCAGCGAGCCGGTCACCCCGCGAAAATCCTTGTCGAAATAACCCAGGTACTGCTTCAGCTGTGCCGGGGTGTCGCGGTTCGGGTCGACGCTGACCAACACCACCTGCAAACGGTCTACCGCTTCCTTGGGCAGCTCGCTTTTCACCTGACGCAGCTGGGCGAGGGTGGTCGGGCAGATGTCCGGGCAAAAGGTGTAGCCGAAGAACAGCAGCGACCACTTGCCCTTGAGCTCGTCCATCACCACAGGCTGGCCCTGTTCGTCGGTCATTTGCACGGCAGGCACGGTGCGGCTCTGCGGCAGCAGGATAATGCCGGCATCGATCAGCTCGGTCGGGTTGCCTTCGCTGCGGCCATTGAGCACCTTGTTGACGGTAAGCCCGAGGATCACGGCGACCAGGGCAACGAGAATAAAGACGGTTTTCTGGGTTCGAGTCATAGGTTCAACAGTAGGTAGTGGTCAACAAGCAGCGCGATGAACAGCAGCAACAGGTACCAGATAGAGTACTTGAAGGTCTTGATCGCCGCGTGCGGCCGACTGCCACGGTACAACACCCAGGCCCACTGCAGGAAGCGCCCGCCCAGGGCCAGGGCGCAGGCCAGGTACAACGGCCCGCTCATGTGGATGGCGTAGGGCAACAGGCTGACCGCCAGCAGAATCAGGGTGTACAGGAGGATATGCACCTTGGTGTAGTGCTCGCCGTGGGTCACCGGCAGCATCGGAATATCAGCCTTGGCGTACTCTTGCTTGCGGTGAATGGCCAGGGCCCAGAAGTGCGGCGGGGTCCAGGCGAAGATGATCAGCACCAGCAGCAATGGCTCGGCGCTGATATGCCCGCTGATCGCCACCCAGCCCAGCAACGGCGGCGCAGCGCCGGCCAGGCCGCCAATGACGATGTTCTGCGGTGTGGCGCGCTTGAGAAAGCCGGTGTAGATCACCGCGTAGCCAAGCAGCGAGGCCAGGGTCAGCCAGGCGGTCAGGGCGTTGGTGAACACCAGCAGCAAAGCCATGCCCAGGCTCGCCAGCAACAGGGCAAAGGTCAGCGCCGCCGCCGGAGCCACGCGGCCCTCGGCAATCGGGCGCTTATGGGTGCGCGCCATCAAAGCATCGATGCGCCGGTCGACCACATGGTTGACCACCGCCGCCCCCCCGGCGCAACAGGCAATGCCCAGGTTGCCGAACAGCAAGATGGTCCACGGCACCCCGGCACGGGTGGCGAGGAACATGCCGACCAGCGAGGTGATCAGCATCAGCACCACCACCTTGGGTTTGGTCAGTTCCAGGTAATCACGCCAGCCTGCCTGCAACCTGCGCTCGCTCAGAAGCGTCGCCATGAATTATCTCCCAGATAATGAACGACCCCGCCACTCGCCAGCGGGGTCAGGCGCCAGCCCTGGCTGACCCGGCGGACTTTGGCCTGGGCAACCAGGCGAATGCGGTAATTGACCAGCACCATGCTCAGCAACAGCAGGGCGCCACCGGCGTTGTGGGCTACGGCCACGGCCAGCGGCAGATGGAACAGCACATTGCTGATGCCCAGGCTCACCTGCACGGCCAGCGCCGCCAGCACCAACCCGGCCAGCCTGCTCAAGCCATGACGGTGCAGCTTCCAGCTGAGGATCAGCATCACCGCCGTCACCAGCAGGGCGCCCAGGCGGTGACTCATGTGGATCGCCGTGCGCGCGTCGCTGTCGAGCTGGCCACCGAGGTAATTGGGGCCGATATGTTGAGTCAGGTGAAAGCCGTTGGCGAAGTCCGCTTGCGGCCACCACTGGCCATGGCAGGTCGGCAGGTCGATACAGGCCACAGCTGCGTAGTTGGCGCTGACCCAGCCGCCCAGGGCAATCTGGCCGATCACCACCAGCAAGCCCAGCGCCGCCACCCGGCGCACGCTCAAAGGCAGCTTGGGCAACGGCGCAAAGGCCCGTGACAGGCGCAGGCTGAGCAAAAACAACAGGCTCAAGGTGGCAAAACCGCCCAATAGATGTGCCGTGACCACCTGCGGCCAGAGCTTGAGGGTCACCGTCCACATGCCGAAGGCCGCTTGGGCGAACACCACGCCGAGCAACAGCAGCGGCAGGCGATAGGGCTGGCCGTCGCGACCATGGCGGCGCCAGGCTTGCAGGGCGAGCAGGGTGATCACCAGGGCCAGGGTGCCGGCAAAGTAGCGATGGACCATTTCGTTGCGGCCCTTGTGCGCTTCCACCGGAGTGTCGGGGAAGTGCCGCTCGGCGTGAGCCAGTTGCGCTTCGGTCTTGGGCACGCTGATAAAGCCATAGCAGCCCGGCCAGTCAGGGCAGCCCAGGCCGGCATGGGTCAGACGGGTGTAGGCACCGAGCAACACGACAACCAGTGCCAGCAGGGTGGCGAAGACAGCGAGGCGAAATCCAGGTCTGGCCATGGCAATGTCCTACCCGATATTGGACAGCTTCAACAGGTGGCGCAGGTCATTGAGCAAGTCCTTGCCCTTGACCCTGGCGTCGTAGCGCAGCACCAGGTTGCCGTGCGGGTCGACGATCCACAGCTGGGCATCCTGTTTGCCCTGGCTGAGCGCGCCATAGCGCGGCAGGTCCAGGGGGTAGCGTTGCAGTTGCGGGTACTCGCGCTCGAGCTTGGCCTGGTAGTCCGCCGTCAGTGGCTGGGCGGTGGCCAGGGCATGACTGGCACGGCTGGCATCGCGGCCCAGGCCGATCTGGATCTGCCGGGCCAGGTACACCAACTGTTGGCAGTCCAGCCCGCACTCTTTGGGCGTGCTCACCAGCAGTTGCCAGCGTCCTTCCTCAGCGCTGACGCCAAGGTCGGCGAGGGTCTGGCCGTTGCCAATCATTTCGCCGTGGTAGCTGCGGCTGTCGGGCACCCAGAATTTGAGTTTGTACATGCTGGTGGCGAGGATCATCGGGCCGAGGACCACCAGCAGGATCAGCAGCAGTTGCAGGCGCCCACGCGCACGATTACGCGGTTGCCTGCCCTCAGACATGTTGAGTGGACTTGTGGCGGCTCCCATGCTGTTTCTCCTTGTTGTTATGCCAGCCGAAGTAGAGGTAGAGCAGCACCAGGGCCAACGCCAGGGCGAACCACTGCACGGCGTAACCCAAGTGTTTTTCCGGGCCCAAGGCGACCACCGGCCAGTCCAGCCGGTAACTGGCCGGGCCCGGTTCCAGGCGTAACTCATGGGCAAAACCTTCGCGGCCCAGTTGCGGCCACAGTGCACCGGCGTCAATCGCCGTGATCAGCCGCGGCCAGCTGCCGCCTTGCGGGTCGGCATGCAGCTGGAAGGTGGCGCCCGGGGCGAGATACACCGAGGCGTCCAGGCTCAAGGCTTGCCCAGGGGTGCTGAACTGCACCGGGATGCGCCGGTCCGGCCACGGCAGCCAGCCGCGATTGATCAACAGCCACAGGCCGCTGGCCTGGTCGAGAAAGGGTTGCAGCAGCTCGACGCCAACCTGGCCATCGCGCATGCGGTTATCCAGCAACAGGCTGTGCTGGCTATCGAATTGGCCATAGAGATGCACCCGGCGATAGGCCGGATCGGCGATCTGCAGCAATTGCGTACTGCCCACCGCGTCGCCGGCACTGCGTTCGGCATACACCTGCAGCAACTGGCGCTTCTGTTCGGCGCGTGCCAGCTGCCAGCAGCCCAGCGCGATCAACCCCGGCAGCAGCAGGAGCACCACCAGGGTCGGCACGATGCCGGGGCGAAAGCGCTTCACCGGGCCCTCGAAAGGTCAGTCGCTATACTTGTACTCATCACTGCATCCCCCCGGAGTTTCGCCATGCTCAAAGCCGCGATTGTCCTGATGCTGTTGGCGACCATTGCCAGCCTGTTCAGCGGCCTGTTCTTTCTGGTCAAGGACGACGGACAGTCGACTCGCCTGCTCAAAGCCCTGACTATTCGTGTCACCCTGGCCGCCTTGACCCTGGCCCTGGTGACCTGGGGTTTCTACAGCGGCCAGTTGGTTTCTCACGCGCCGTTCTGAACCCGGCTACAGCACGTAAACGAAGATAAACAGCCCCACCCAGACCACATCGACGAAGTGCCAGTACCAGCTGGCCGCCTCGAAACCGAAGTGTTTGTCGGCGTTGAAGTGCCCGCGCAGGATGCGCACCAGCATCACGATCAGAATCAGGGTGCCCATGGTCACGTGGGCGCCGTGGAACCCGGTGAGCATGAAGAAGGTTGCGCCATAGATACCCGAACCCAGGGTCAGCCCCAGTTCGGTATAGGCTTCGTGATACTCGTAGGCCTGCAGCACCAGGAAGGCCAGGCCAAGGAGGATGGTCAGCGCCAGCCAGGCCTTGAGTGGCCCGCGATGGTTCTTGCGCAGGGCATGGTGGGCGATGGTGATAGTGACACTGGAGCTGACCAGCAAAATGGTGTTGATCAGCGGCAAGTGCCAGGGGTCGATGATGTCTTTGGGCGGCGGAAACAGTTTCGGGTCTGGCGTGTTCAGTAGCGGCCAGGAGAACTCGAAGTTCGGCCACAGCATGTGCGCCACGCCCTTGGCGCCGTCACCACCAAGCCAGGGTCCGGCCAGGTTGCGCACGTAGAACAGCGCGCCAAAGAAGGCGATGAAAAACATCACCTCGGAAAAGATGAACCACGACATGCCCCAGCGGAACGAGCGGTCCAACTGCGGACTGTAGAGCCCGGCGCGGCTTTCCTTGACCACCGCGCCGAACCAGCCGAACAACATGTAGGCCAGGCACAAGGCACCGAAGAAAAAGATCCACGGCCCGTGGGACTCCGGCCGCCCGGCCTTGAGGTCGTTGAACCAGGTGCCGAGGCCGAACACAGTGATGAACATGCCGACCGTGGCAATGATCGGCCACTTGCTTTGCGCCGGTACGTAATAGTGCTCATGGGAAGCCATCGTGGTGTTCTCCTTATCGGGCGCCCTGTGCAACCGGGTCCGCCAGGTGTGCGACCGGCGGGTGGCGAGCGGTGATATCGAACAGCGTGTAAGCCAGCGTCAGGTGTTTCACATCCTTGGGCAGGTCGCGGTCGACGATGAAACGCACCGGCATTTCGATGCGCTCCCCCGGCTGCAGCACCTGCTGGGTAAAGCAGAAGCATTCGGTCTTGTGGAAATACGCCGCCGCCTCGGCCGGGGTAATGCTGGGGATGGCCTGGGCGCTCATGGGTTTGTCGGTCGGGTTGCGAGCGATGAACACCATCTGGTTGACCGCCCCCGGGTTGACGTCGATCTGGTCGGCGGTGGAATAAAAATCCCAGACCATGTCGCTGGCGTTGGTCGACATGAACTGCACCTTCACCGTGCGGTTCAGGTCGCTGACCTGGGTGCCTTCGTACTGGCCGCCGGTCTTGCCGTTGATGCCGAACGCCTTGCACATCACGTCGTAGATCGGCACCAGGGCAAAACCGAAGGCGAACATCACCACGGTCAGCAGCATCAGCCGCCACACCAGGCGCTTGAGCGAGGTCCCTTCACTCATGGCTGCATCCTCAGGCCGAAGCGGTTCATTTCACTTCCGGTGGAGTCTGGAAGGTGTGGTAAGGCGCCGGTGACGGCACCGACCATTCCAGCCCTTCGGCGCCATCCCAGGGTTTGGCCGGCGCCGGAGCGCCGCCGCGAATGCACTTGATGACGATGAACAGGAAGAAGATCTGCGTGGCGCCGAAGGTGAAGGCGCCAATCGAGGAGATCATGTTGAAGTCGGCGAACTGCAGGTTGTAGTCGGGGATCCTGCGCGGCATGCCGGCCAGGCCGACGAAGTGCATGGGGAAGAAGGCCATGTTCATGCCGATGAACGACAACCAGAAGTGCAGCTTGCCCAGGGTTTCGTCGTACATGTGCCCGGTCCACTTCGGCAGCCAGTAGTAGGCCGAGGCGAAGATGCCGAAGATCGCCCCGGGCACCAGCACGTAGTGGAAGTGAGCCACCACGAAGTAGGTGTCGTGGTACTGGAAGTCCGCCGGAGCAATCGCCAGCATCAATCCGGAGAAGCCACCGATGGTGAAGAGAATGACGAAGGCGATGGCGAACAGCATCGGGGTCTCGAAGGTCAGCGAGCCTTCCCACATGGTGCTCACCCAGTTGAACACCTTCACCCCGGTGGGCACCGCGATCAGCATGGTCGCGTACATGAAGAACAGCTCGCCGACCACCGGAATGCCGACCACGAACATGTGGTGGGCCCAGACGATAAACGACAGGAAGGCAATCGCGCCGGTGGCATAGACCATCGAGGTGTAGCCGAACAGCGGCTTGCGCGAGAACGCCGGGATGATCGAGCTGACCGCGCCGAAGGCCGGCAGGATCATGATGTACACCTCGGGGTGGCCGAAGAACCAGAACACATGCTGGAACAATACCGGGTCACCACCGCCGGCAGCGCTGAAGAAGCTGGTGCCAAAGTGGATGTCCATCAGCATCATGGTCACCACGCCCGCCAGTACCGGCATCACCGCGATCAGCAGGAAGGCGGTGATCAGCCAGGTCCAGACGAACAGCGGCATTTTCATCAGGGTCATGCCCGGGGCACGCAGGTTGAGGATGGTGGCGATGACGTTGATCGCGCCCATGATTGAGCTGATGCCCATCAGGTGGATGGCGAAGATGAAGAAGGTCACGCTTTCCGGCGCGTAGGTGGTCGACAGCGGAGCGTAGAAGGTCCAGCCGAAGTTCGGTCCGCCACCGGGCATGAACAGGGTCGAGACCAGCAGCAGGAACGCGGCCGGCAACAGCCAGAAGCTGAAGTTGTTCATGCGTGGCAGGGCCATGTCCGGCGCGCCGATCATCAGCGGGATCATCCAGTTGGCGAGGCCAACGAAGGCCGGCATCACCGCGCCGAAGACCATCACCAGGCCGTGCATGGTGGTCATCTGGTTGAAGAACTCCGGCTGGACGATCTGCAGCCCGGGCTGGAACAGCTCGGCGCGGATGACCATGGCGAACGAGCCGCCGAGCAGGAACATCATGAAACTGAACCACAGGTACATGGTGCCGATGTCTTTGTGGTTGGTCGTCAGCACCCAGCGCATCAGGCCCTTGGCCGGCCCGTGGGCGTGCTCATGACCGTGGCTGTGGTCGTCGATCACTGCGCTCATGTCCTGTCTCCTGCAGTCCGGTGGCTGGGGCGCGGATAGGCATCAACCCGGCTCATTTGCTTTCTGCCTGTTTGATCGCCAGCACGTCTTTTGGCGTGACCATATCGCCCTTGTTGTTGCCCCAGGCGTTGCGTTCGTAGGTCACTACGGCGGCGATATCGACTTCCGAGAGCTGCTTGCCGAAAGCGGCCATGGCCGTGCCCGGCTTGCCGTGGAAGACGATGCTCAGGTGGTCTTCCTTCGGCCCGGTGGCAATTTTCGAGCCCTTGAGCGCCGGAAACATCGGCGGCAGGCCCTGACCTTCGGCCTGGTGACAGGCCACGCAGGTGGTGTGATAAACCTTGTCGCCGCGCTCGACCAGCTCTTGCAGGGTCCATTCCTTGCTGGTCAGCTCCTTGAGCTTGGCCGCCTCGGCCTTGCGCTCGCCGAGCCAGGTGTCGTAGTCGGCCTTGGACTTGACTTCGACCACCACCGGCATGAAGCCGTGGTCCTTGCCGCACAGCTCGGTGCACTGGCCGCGGTAGATGCCGGGCTTCTCGACCCGGGTCCAGGCTTCGTTGACGAAGCCTGGAATGGCATCGCGCTTGACCGCAAAGGCCGGCACCCACCAGGAATGGATAACGTCGGCGGCGGTGACCAGGAAGCGCACCTTGGCACCCACCGGCAGCACCAGCGGCTGGTCGACTTCGAGCAGGTAGTGCTCGTCCTTGGGCGCTTTGTTGTGGATTTGATCGGCGGGGGTAGCCAGGTTGCTGAAGAACTCGACATCCTGGCCCAGGTATTTGTAATGCCATTTCCACTGGTAGCCGGTGACCTGGATATCGACGTCCGACTCGCTGGCATCGTAGATATCGATCAGGGTCTTGGTCGCCGGAATGGCCATGGCCACCAGGATCAGGAACGGCACCACCGTCCACATGATCTCGACCCAGGTGTGCTCGTGAAAATGCGCGGGCTGCTGGCCGGTGGAACGACGGTGGATGATCATCGACCAGAACATTGCGCCAAAGACCACCAGGCCGATGATCACGCAAATCCAGAAAATGGTCATGTGCAGGTCGAACACTGCGTTGCTGACTTCAGTCGCCCCTGGCGCCATGTTCACGGTCCAGGCGGCGTGCGCCTGACCGAATACCGACCACAACAGGAGGCCCATCCAGACATGTGGATGTCGCATCATTGCGGGTTCCCCTTATCGTTCTTGTTATCCCGGAGGCGTGGACCTACGGCTAAGGGTACGGCGGCCAAGACTGCGAACTTCGACGACCGAGCCCCTGCGAACTGCAGTCGGGCCTCATCAGCGAATCACTTTCAAACCGGAGTATAGACAGCGACCCCGGCGCCGCAATGCGCACAGGGAAAACATCGGCAGAAGTTGAACGTTTGCGCGCAAAGCCGCTAATTACCTGGCTTGAGGCACAATGATGGCATTTAGATATAATTGGCGAATATTAAGTTGTTAATGGTTATGCCAAATGCGTCTTAGGCATTTTCAGAACCGAGCTACCTTATGTCTTCCGTTTGTCACGCCTTTACCCTGGAGTTGTCATGAACATCGCCGCTTTGCGCGAGCAGATTACCCGTGCCCGTCAACATGAGACCGAAACCGGCCAACTGAAAACTCAACTGGAAAACCAGCTACCCCACCTGCACCCTTCGATCCATCTGCCAAAGGCCGATGCCCAAGGCGCCCTGGTGCGCTTCGTCGACGCCTATATCGATCAGGTACCGGAACTGCTGGAGGCGGCCAACGAGGTTGCCCGCGAAGCCGGCATCGAGTCGCAGATCAAACCGGTGCTGAAAATCGCCGAGCAGTACTTCCTGCAACCGCCCGCCATCACCGATACCCACCTCGGCCTGGGCTGCCTGCTGGATGAGGCCTACCTGGCCCATCGCCTGGTGGAAGAAGTTAACGACTTGTACATCAAGCACTTCAACCAGCCGCTGATCCCGCTCGACACCACTGTGGCCAACCTGATCGCCCACCAGCTGATCGGCGAGCAGTTTGCCAACCAGCTGGATGAAGTGGTGCACCACTCGGTGGACGAGATGCTCAACGAAGAAAGCTTTGCCCTGGAGTCGGTCGAGCAGTACCGCGACAAGCTCAGCAGCCCGAACACCGGCGAAGCCTGGAAGCGCTGGCCGTGCCTGTCGCGTCAGCTGGGTGTGGGCCTGGAGCTGGATCAGTCGGCTTAAGGCTGATTCGGTTCAAGCCCCCAACCCGGCGGTTGTCCGCACCCGCCCTTCGACCCGGCGCTTGAGCCGCTGCTGCTCGATCAGCAGCCGCGAGCCCTTGCCGGAATTGGCCCGGCCCCAGTCCTCGAGCAGCTCCAGGCAGGAGTGGTCGATGTAGCTGAGGTTGGCCAACGGCACGTGCAGGGTGGTCCCGGGCGGAATGCCTTCCAGCACCTGGGCCAGTGCCGGCACCTTGAGAAAGGTCGCCGCACCGCTCAGGCGCAGTTGCATATGGCCCGGTTGATCAAGGCTGGCCACGCTGATTTTCAGGCGTGCGGCCTTGAGCGCAAGCTTCAGCAGGGTCAGGGCAAAACCGAGCAGTACGCCGGTCAGCAGGTCGGTGAAGATGATCGCCAACGCTGTCGCCGCATAGGTGAACATCGGCATCCGGCCATACCGCCCCAGCCCGCGAAAGGCCTTGAAGTCGACCAGCTTGATCCCGGTGTAGACCAGCACACCCGCCAGGCTAGCCACCGGAATCTGCTGCAGCACGCTGCTGAGCACCACCACGAAAGCCAATAACCAGACCCCATGCAGGATCGCCGACAGGCGCGTTTGCGCCCCGGCCTGGACGTTGGCCGAGCTGCGCACGATAACCCCGGTCATTGGCAGTGCCCCCAGAACGCCACAGAGCATATTGCCCAGGCCCTGGGCCGACAGTTCGCGGTCAAAGTCCGAGCGCTGGCCGTTGTGCATGCGATCGACAGCGGCTGCAGATAGCAAGGTTTCGGCGCTGGCGATAAAGGCCAGGGCAAAGGCGGCGACCAGCAGGTTGGGGTCGGCCAAGTGGAGCAGGTCGGCCGGGCTCAGCCAGTCGATGGCTTCGCTGAGGTTAGCCGGCACTTCGACGCGGTTCACCGGCAATGCCAGCCAGATGCTGATCGCGGTCATCAAGGCCACGCCTAGCAAAGCCCCAGGCACGAAGCGCAGCGACTGCGGGCGCAAGCGCTCCCACCCCCACATGATGGCGATGGTGCCGAGCCCGAGCGCACCGGCCTGCCAGCCGTTGCCCGGATTTTCCAGCGGCAACGCCTGGGCCAGGGTCGCCGGAAAGCCCAGCAGGTTGGCCAGGCCCGAAGGTTGCGGGGCGCTGTCGAACATCACATGCACCTGGGACAAGACAATCAGCACGCCGATACCGGCGAGCATGCCGTACACCACCGCCGGCGCCGTGACCCGGAACCAGCAGCCCAGGCGCAAACGGCCGGCGAGCAGTTGCAGCAGGCCGGCCAACAGCAGGATCGGGCCGAGCATCGCCACGCCATGCTGGCGCACCAGTTCGAACACCAGCACCGCCAGGCCGGCGGCCGGACCGCTGACCTGCAACGGCGAGCCGGCCAGCCAACCAACGACGATACCGCCGATGATCCCGGTGATCAGGCCCTTGGCCGGTGGCATGCCCGAGGCGATAGCGATGCCCATGCACAAGGGCAGGGCGACCAGAAACACGACTACTGACGCCAGTAATTCACGCGGCAAGGCCGCTTTCACTTGTGTCTTGTTCACCCTGTTACTCCTTCTCTCACGTTTCATGGCCATTCCAATGGCCGCTGGCACAACCCCTGACTTACGCGCAGCCGCATACCGCCAGCGGGCGCCGGCACGGCAATCAGGGAGATTCAAGGCAGCCGATGACCAGGCCGCACCAGGCAGGTGCAGCCGTCAATCAGCGATTCGCGGGGGTGTCAGGGACGCTTAGTAGCGGCCTTTTGGGGTGGCGCAGGGGATCGGCTGGCCTTGGGCTAGCGGCAGGAAGCTGTCGCTGGCGGCGTCATAGGCCTCGATCTGGCTGGTTTCGATGTCGTAGATCCAGCCATGGATATACAGCTGGCCGGCTGCCAGGCGCGAAGCCACAGACGGGTGAGTGCGCAAGTGGTGCAGCTGGGCGATGACGTTTTCTTTGGTCAGCACCTGCATGCTTTCATGCTCGCTGCCACAGGAGCAGTTGTCTTCGACCACCGTGCGGGCGACCTCGGCATGGCGCAGCCAGGCTTTGACCGTCGGCATTTTCTCCAGGCTCTGCGGGTTGAGCACCGCGCGCATGGCGCCGCAATCGGAGTGACCGCAGACGATGATGTGGTGAACGCCCAGGGCCAGCACCGCATACTCAATGGCGGTGGACACACCGCCGTTCATCTGCCCGTAAGGAGGCACGACGTTACCGACGTTGCGGGTCACGAACAGGTCGCCAGGGGAGCTCTGGGTAATCAGCTCGGGCACAATGCGTGAATCGGCACAGGTGATGAACATCGCACGGGGCTTTTGCGCGGTGGCGAGTTTCTTGAACAGCTCTTGCTGCTCGGGAAAAACGTCATGATGGAAGCGCAGGAAGCCGTCGACGATATGCTTCAGAGCGGCATCGGCGCTCTCGGCTGGGGCTTGCGGGACAACCTTGGATGGGTCCTTGACGGGCATGATTCATCCTCTTTGACGGTTTTGGGTTAAGTCCATTTTACCGGGTTGATGATTCAAACGGCGTATGACAGTTGGATGAAATACGCGCGCCAACCATCACATCAGTTGTTGACTGAATTCCTACGCTACTCGGCGAAACTTAACTCAAACTGAATTGCGAGGCTCTAGAACGGGCGTTCCAGAGATTCAAAGAGGTGTCTGGATAATAGCAAAAAAACATTAATGGCCAATACCCATTAATGAAATCAGAGCAGCGACATCTGCCCGCCTGGAGGACAAAACGCTGTGCAATCAAGCGCGTAGCCTTCGCGCCGATTCAGCCCCAGGCGGCGGATCGCCTTGCTGAAGCGTTGCGCCAGCAACTCGGCAAATACCCCCTCGCCGCGCATGCGCGCACCGAAGCGGCTGTCGTACAACTCACCACCGCGGCTCTGGCGAATCAGGCTAAGGACATGATTGGCCCGTTGGGGGTAATGGTCCAGCAGCCATTGCTCGAACAGCGGTGCCACCTCCAGCGGCAGGCGCAGCATCATGTAGGCCGCGTTCAGGGCGCCGCTGGCCTTGGCCGCCTCGAGCAAGTGCTCAAGCTCGCTGTCGTTGATCATCGGGATCATCGGCGAACACAGCACACCCACCGGCACACCGGCCTCGGTCAGCACCCGGATCGCCCGCAGACGTGCCTTGGGCGCCGCTGCCCGTGGCTCCAGCGTACGCTTGAGCTCGTCGTCCAGGGTGGTCAGGCTGATCATCACCTGTACCAGATTCTGCCGGGCAAGCTCGGCGAGCAGGTCCAGGTCGCGCAGAATCAGTGAGCCCTTGGTGACGATGGTGACCGGGTGCCGGTAGCGCAACAGCACTTCGAGCAGGCGCCGGGTCAGTTGTTGCTCGCGTTCGATGGGCTGGTAGGGGTCGGTGTTGGAGCCCAGGTTGATCGGTGCGCACACATAGCCAGGCTTGCTCAGTTGCTGTTCGAGCACGGCGGCAGCGTTGGTCTTGGCAATCAGCTTGGTTTCGAAGTCGAGCCCCGGCGACAGATCCCAATAAGCGTGGCTGGGCCGGGCATAGCAGTAGATACAGCCGTGCTCGCAGCCGCGATAAGGATTGATCGAGCGATCGAAGGGCAGGTCGGGCGAGTTGTTGCGGGTGATGATGGTCTTGGCGGTTTCGATGCGTACTTCGGTACCCTGGGTCAGGGGCACTTCCTGGTACCAACCGTCATCCTCGGCCACCGAGCGATTCGGGGCGAAGCGGTTATGGGGATTGCTCGCGGTGCCACGACCCCGCACCGGCCCTTGAGGATTGAACATGAAAAACCCCGGATACTGTTTTTATATACAGTACACGGGGCTAGTGTTCGATTCCAGTACCGCTGGGCGCCAGCCGAAAATACTGGCGCTGGCGCGTTTACTCGGTTGTCTTCTTCAACTTCGGATTGGGGAAGAACTGCACCGTCTGCACCGTGGTCGCGGCAGGTTTCACCTCGACCTTGTTGACCCGCGTACCCAGTTCCTTGGGCACCGACAGCCCTTGCTCGTTAAGGGTGTCAGAAAAACCGCAGGCCACACATTCCCGGTGCGGAACGCTGTCTTCGCTCCACATCATCAGTTTGTCCGGCTCGCTGCACGCCGGGCAGACCGCCCCGGCGATAAAGCGCTTTTTCGTTACCACAGGCCCATCACTCATGCCGCCACTTCCTCACTCAGGCCACTGTGGCGCAAGAGTGCATCGATTGACGGCTCGCGGCCACGGAAGTCGACGAACAGCAGCATCGGCTCCTGGGAACCGCCACGGGCCAGGATCGCTTCGCGAAAGGCGCGGCCGGTGTCGGCATTGAGCACGCCTTCTTCTTCGAAGCGCGAGAAGGCGTCGGCCGACAGCACTTCCGCCCACTTGTAGCTGTAGTAACCGGCTGCGTAGCCACCGGCAAAGATATGCGCAAAGCTGTTAGGGAAGCGGTTGTACGCCGGTGGGCGCATGACCGAAACCTCGTCGCGCACGCCTTCGAGCACTTGCAGCACGCTGCGGCCGTCGCCGTGGCTGGCATGCAGTTCGAAGTCGAACAGCGAGAATTCCAGCTGGCGAACCATCATCAGCCCGGACTGGAAGTTCTTCGCCGCCAGCATCTTCTCCAGCAAATCCTGGGGCAGGGCTGCGCCAGTTTCGTAGTGGCCAGAAATCAGCGCCAGGCCTTCAGGCTCCCAGCACCAGTTTTCCATGAACTGGCTCGGCAGCTCGACCGCGTCCCAGGCCACGCCGTTGATACCGGAGACACCGGCATGCTCGATGCGGGTCAGCAGGTGATGCAGGCCATGGCCGAATTCATGGAACAGGGTGGTGACTTCGTCGTGGGTCAGCAACGCCGGCTTGCCGGGGGCGGCCGGGGTGAAGTTGCACACCAGGTTGGCCACCGGGCTCTGCAGCTGGCCGTCAGCGGTCAGGCGACGGTCGCGGGCGCCGTCCATCCAGGCACCGCCACGCTTGTTGGCGCGGGCATAGAGGTCGAAGAAGAAGCGCCCGACGTGCTGGCCGTGCTCCTTGATTTCGAACAGGCGCACGTCCGGGTGCCAGCTGTCGAAGCCCTTGAGTTCGGCAATCTCGATGCCGTACAGGCGCTGGACGATGGTGAACAGGCCGCTCAGCACCTTGTCGATCGGGAAGTAGGCGCGCAGGGTTTCCTGGGAAACGCTGTAGCGCTGTTCACGGAGTTTTTCCCCGTAGAAGCCGCTGTCCCAACTCTGCAGGTCCGGGCAACCCTGCTCGGCGGCATAGGCCTTGAGCTGGGCCAGGTCCTGGGTGGCAAACGGCTTGCTGCGCTTGGCCAGGTCACGCAGAAAGCTCAGCACCTGGTCGCTGGACTCGGCCATCTTGGTCGCCAGGCTCAGCTCGGCGAAGTTGGCGTAACCGAGCAGCTCGGCCAGCTCCTGACGCAGGTCGAGAATCTCGGCCATCACCGGGCCGTTGTCGAACTGGCCGGCATTCGGGCCCTGGTCGGAGGCGCGAGTGCAGTAGGCGGCGTAGATTTCTTCGCGCAGGGCGCGGTCTTCGGCGTAGGTCATTACCGCGTAGTAGCTGGGGAACTCCAGGCTGATCAGCCAGCCGTCGAGGCCCTTGGCCTGCGCCGCGGCGGCCATTTGTGCTTTGGCCGAATCAGTCAGGCCGGCAAGCGCCGCTTCGTCGCTGACATGCTTGGTCCAGGCCTGGGTGGCGTCTAGCAGCTGGTTGGAGAAACGGCTGCCCAGCTCGCTGAGCTTGCTCTGCACTTGCGCGTAACGCTGCTGCTTTTCGGCCGGCAGGTCGATACCCGACAGGCGGAAGTCTCGCAGGGCGTGTTCAAGAATAGTTTTTTGTGCCACATCGAAGCCGGCAGCTTCGGGGCTGGCGATCAATGCCTCATAGGCCTGAAACAGCTCGCGGTTCTGGCCCATTTCGGTGGCATACGCGCTCAACGCCGGCAAGCAAGCCTCGTAGGCTTCGCGCAGTTCGGCGCTGTTGCACACGGCATTGAGGTGGCTGACCGGGCTCCAGGCGGCGCCCAGGCGGTCGTTGAGTTCGTCCATGGCCAGGATCAGGCCGGCCCAGCTCGGGCTCTTGCCCTGGGCCTTGAGGATGTCGGCAATGGCTGTACGGTTGTCGGCCAGGATCTGTTCAATCGCCGGCTGCACATGCTCGGCACGGATCGCCGAGAAGGGCGGCAAGTCATAAGACTGCAGAAGCGGGTTGTTCGCACTCACGGTTAAACACCTTGGCAGAAGAAACACTTCCCCATCTTAATTACAATCGACGCCGACCGCAGCCCTATCCATACCAAAGAGAATTCCTATCATGGCCATCCGTAGCTTCCAGCATCACACTCCCAGGCTTGGCGAACGCGCCTTTGTCGACCGCAGTGCCGTGGTACTGGGTGATGTCGAGATCGGTGCCGACAGCTCGGTGTGGCCATTGACGGTGATCCGCGGCGATATGCACCGCATCCGCATCGGTGCGCGCACCAGCGTGCAGGATGGCAGCGTGCTGCACATCACCCATGCCGGGCCGTTCAACCCGGACGGCTTCCCGCTGCTGATCGGCGATGAGGTAACCATTGGTCACAAAGTCATGCTCCACGGCTGCACCCTGGGCAACCGCATCCTGGTCGGCATGGGCAGTACCATCATGGATGGCGCCGTCGTCGAAGACGAAGTGATCATCGGCGCTGGCAGCCTGGTACCGCCGGGCAAGCGCCTGGAAAGCGGGTTTCTGTACGTCGGCAGCCCGGTCAAGCAGGCCCGCGCCCTGAGCGAGAAGGAGCGCGCGTTCTTCCCCTACAGCGCCGGCAACTACGTCAAACTCAAGGACCAACACCTGGCCGAAGGCTATCACCTGCCCGAGTGAACCTGTCCACCGCCTTATTCGAGACCGCCATGCACCAGCAAAACATCCTCTTTGACCTCGACGGTACCCTGACCGACCCGCGCCTGGGTATCACCCGCTCGATCCAGTACGCACTGGCCAAGCTGGGCATCGACGAGCCGGACCGGACGCGCCTGGAACACTTCATCGGCCCGCCGCTGCTGCAGGCCTTCATGCAGTTCTATGATTTTGATGAGGCCAAGGCCTGGGACGCGGTGAATTTCTATCGCGAACGCTTCAAGGTCACCGGCCTATACGAAAACCAGGTGTTCGACGGCGTCAGCGAAATGCTCGAAACCCTGCAAGGGCAGGGCCGCACCCTGTATATCGCCACCTCCAAACCTTGGGAGTTTGCCCGCAAGATCGCCCGCCATTTCGACTTCGCCAAGCACTTCAAGGTGATCTACGGCAGCGAGCTGGATGGCACCCGTACCAACAAGGTCGAGCTGATTCGCCACCTGCTGGCCGAAGAAGCCCTGGACCCGGCCCACACCCTGATGATCGGCGACCGCAAGCACGACCTGATCGGCGCCCGCAGCAACGGCCTGGAAGCGGTAGCGGTGGGGTATGGCTTTGGTAGCCATGAAGAGCTGACGGCGGAGCAGCCGGCCTACCACTTTGCGACCTTGGCGCAACTGCACCAGGCGTTCCAGCGCGGCTGAGACCCTATCGCGGGGCAAGTCGGGTCGCCGCCCCCCCCCCCCCCCCGGGGGGGGGGGGGGGGGCCCGCACGACGTTGCCCCCCCATAGTTTTAAGCGCAGCGGGGGGGGGTG
>NZ_JBIUWO010000017.1:0-4689 GCF_044743505.1 Pseudomonas sp. NPDC087612 | reverse complement strand
GCCCCCGGCCCCAAACGCCCCCGGGGGGCCCCGGGCGGCTCTCCCCCCCGGGGGGGGGGGGGGGGGCCCCCCCCCCCCCCCCCCCCGGGGGGGGGGGGGGGGCCCACGACTCGACTTGCCCCGCAATGCTTTTCAGCGCCTGCTGACGCTGCTCAAGGGGTAGCCGCCCGAATGCTTCTACTCGCTGATAAAACACCTGCCAATCGCCGCCCACCTCGGCAAACAGCTGGGCAAACGCCGGCACCCACTGGTCGTACAGACCAAACGGCAACAACTTGGCATTGTTCATCGGCGCATTGATCCAGGCGTCATAGCGTCCGACACCGCCCCACTGGTTATCGCGCAAGGCCCGGTATTCACGGCGCAAGCGTTCGAATTCGGCCTGCTTGCCCGCACGCTTGGCGGGTTCGGTGAGCGGCGCCGCATACAACGCCTTGAGCCGTTCGCGACTGGCCAGGACCAGGGCGACGAACTGCTCGCGCTGTTGGCTGCCATCTTCGACCAGCGTTGGCAGGCCCCGCGCCGCGCGCCATTGGCGAGTGCCTTCCTGCTCGACAAAAGTGGCGAAGGACTCGTTGAACGCAGTGTCGTCCTGGACATAGACGCGTTGATGGGCCAACTCATGAAAGATCACCGTGGCCAGGCGTTCGTCGCCCCAGCCGAGCATAGAGCTGAGGATCGGATCGTCGAACCAGCCCAGGGTCGAATAGGCTTCGACACCGCCGACATAGACATCCAGCCCTTGTTGTTTCTGCAGCGCAGCCGCCCCGCGCGCGGCGCCCTGGTTGTAATACCCACGGTAGGCAACGCAGCCGGCAATGGGGAAGCAATGGGTCTGCGGCTCCAGCGACAACTCGGGTGTGGCGAATACGTTCCAGACCACGAAGGGCCGGCCGATATCGGCATAAACCCGATAGCTGCGGTTGTCCGGCAGCTTTAACTGCGCGCTGGCGAAGGCGCGAGCTTGCTCGGCGTGCAGCAACTGCTGGCGCAATTTACTGTCGGTGGCCGGGTCTGCTACCAGCTCGGCAACCGGCTGGCGCGCCCGCAACAGCTGCCACTGACCGCTGGCCAATTGCCCGTAGTAACTGACACTGGCACAACCGCTCAGCAGCCCGATGGCCAACAAGGGAACCAAGTAGCGAAAAAGACGGTCGAGTGCCCCATGACTTGAGCGCAACAAAAGAAATAGTCGAACCATTGGTGTCCTGTATCCGCTCAAGTACTCATCCGCTTCAAGACTATCCTGCCCGGCTGGAGTTTTGCCATGCGTACACTGCTCGTCGTCAGCACTGCTGTGCTTCTGTCCGGCTGCGCCGGCCTTCCTGCGCCTGACCCCAACCAGGCCTGGATCGACCTTGCCCCTGGTGAGGACGATACCTTGCACGCCGTCGAAGTAGACGAGCGCGCCTGGGCAGACAAACGCTATTTCGAAGTACCGCCAGGCAGCCATGAGCTGACCGTGCGTTATCTGTTTGCGGTTACGCCAAGCAATATCGGCCCGGTCGAAGAGCCACTGTGGCGCGATTGCCAGCTCAATGTGAAATTCAATGATTTCAGTGCCGGCCAGCGCTACCAGCTTGAAGCCGGTAGCATCGGCTTCCGCCCCTGGGCCAAGCTCTATGACGAACAGCGCAAAGTGGTCGGCAAAGGCCAGCCGGCGGGCTGCCAGCGTACCTAAAGGCGTGAATGGCGCTATGCTTATGCTTTGTAACCCGCACGTCGGAGTTCGCCATGCGCCAGCCTGTGATGCTGCTCGCAATCAGTACCCTTGGAGCTTGCGTTAGCCCCCTGCCACCTGTGGATAACAAACAGGCCTGGGTCGACCTCTACACCATCACGCCGGGCAAGACACTGATGGCCGAACGGCTCGATGGCAAACGCCTGACCGATGGCCGGTTCTTTCAGGTGACGCCCGGTGCCCACGAGTTGGTAGTGCGGTTCGACTACGAGATCTACTCCGGTGGATTCAGTACCGACCCGACCGAGCGCACCTGCTACCTGACCATCAAGTTCGCGAATTTCAAGGCCGGCCAGCGCTATCGCCTGGAAGCCCGGGCCCCGGCCATGCGGCCCAGCGCCTACCTCTATGATGCCCAGCGCAAGATGGTCGCCGAAGAGTCCAACGACGTCTTCTGCACCCCCTGAGGCCTAGCGATCATTCTTTTGGTAGATGATCTTCTTGGTGCCGCCTTCACAGCTGCCGACCACCATGTTCTGGTCGTGGACCTCGTCATTCTTGACGATTTCCAAGGTGTAGGAACTCACGTTGTTGGCCTGGATCTTGGCTTCGATCTCGGCCTTGAGCTCTTCACAGGGTTTCGGCGCGGCCAGCGCAGCGGTTGCCAGCAGCGAAGCCAGCACAGCGATTGCAACACGGATCATGGGACAGCTCCTTGTGGCGGCAGTCGTTCTACCGACCCTCATTTGACCACAAGAAGCGCGCCCCGGTTCTGCCTTAACTCAGCAGCGTCGCATCCAGGCTGATTTTCGCGTTGAGCACTTTCGACACCGGGCAACCGGCCTTGGCCTTGTTGGCAATCTCAAGAAACTGCGCTTCGCTAGCCCCGGGGACCTTGGCCTTGAGGATCAGGTTCACTGCGGTAATGGCAAAGCCATCTGGCAGTTTGTCGAGGGTCACTTCGGCGATGGTATCGATGCGCTCGGCGGTCAGGCCCGCTTCACCGAGCATCATTGACAGGGCCATGGAGAAGCAGCCTGCATGCGCCGCGCCAATCAGTTCCTCCGGATTGGTACCCGGCTGGCCTTCGAAGCGGGTATTGAAGCCATAAGGGTTCTGCTTGAGAGCGCCGCTTTCAGTGGAAAGCAGGCCCTTGCCATCCTTCAAGCCACCTTGCCAGATAGCTGATGCTGTCTTTTTCATAAAGCCTCCTGAGCTCCCTGGGGCGCGGGATATCGCGCCTTGCCTTAATTTCAGAGAGCCCTGACGCAGGCAAGTTCAGAAGGATTACAAGCCCCGGCATTGATTCCTGCAGATGTGCCCATACAGAGCTAGAAAGGCCGTTGGATTGTTTGCGGCCACTCGACTGCCCAGGAGGCGCCAACGCCCATGAAGCAACTTGCCGATATCAAGATTTCCACCCTCGACCTGGTGCCAGTACGCGCCGACAGCGGCCCGGCGCAGTCCCTGCGCAACTCACTGGACCTGGCGCAACACGTCGAGAAGTTTGGCTACAACCGCTTCTGGGTGGCCGAGCACCACAACATGGATGGTATCGCCAGCTCCGCAACCTCGGTGCTGCTCAGCTACCTGGCCGGTGGTACCTCAACCATTCGTGTTGGCGCCGGCGGGGTGATGCTGCCCAACCATGCGCCACTGGTGATCGCCGAACAGTTCGGCACCCTCGCCAGCCTGTATCCCGGGCGAATCGACCTGGGCCTGGGCCGCGCGCCGGGCTCCGATCAGCTGACTGCCCGCGCCCTGCGCCGCGAACGCTCGGGCAGTGCCGACGACTTTCCCGATGACGTCGAAGAACTGATGCGCTACCTGGGCCCGCGCACGCCGGAGCAGAAGGTCATTGCCGTGCCGGGTTACGGTACCGAAGTGCCGATCTGGCTACTGGGTTCGAGCCTGTTCAGTGCACAACTGGCCGGCATGCGCGGTTTGCCCTACGCCTTCGCCTCGCATTTCGCTCCACGTTACATGCACGAGGCGATTCGCGTGTACCGCAACCACTTCAAGCCCTCGGCGGTGCTCGACAAGCCTTATGTGATGCTTGGCGTACCACTGGTGGCGGCCGAGACCGATGAACAGGCCGACTACCTGGCCACCTCGGTGTATCAGCGCATCCTCGCCCTGATGCGCGGGCAGAGCCTTGTGCAACGCCCGCCAGTGGAGACCATGGACGGCCTGTGGCTGCCGCATGAGCGGGAAGCGGTGGGCAGCTTCCTGGGCCTGGCGATGGTCGGCAGCCCGCAGAAAATCCGCGCCAAACTGGAGGTGTTGCTGGAGCAGACCGAGGCGGATGAGCTGATCTTCACCTGCGACCTGTATGAGCATGCCGACCGCATACGCTCTTATGAGCTGCTGGCGCAGACAGTGCTGGGCAACTGAGGGCCCTATCGCGGGGCTTGCCCCGCGATGGATTCAACACTATCGCCCGCGCTTATAGACTATTTCCTTGGTGCCGCCTTCGCAGCTACCCACGACCTTGCCGTCTGCGGCAGCGCCTTTATCGACAATCTCCAGCGAATAGCCGCTGACACCCTTGGCGTCCAGCTTGGCTGCTATTTCACCCTTGAGCTCTTCACATGGCTTGCCGGCTGCCAGCGCAGTACCGGCCAGCGTCATCAAACCTATCGCTACTACCAACTTCTTCATCGATCGCTTTCCTTGTTCAGATCAAAATAGAGAAGGGCGCCAGGAAGGCCGGGCGCCTCAGGACTGTGTAACGCAATTGACCCGCACAAGCCAGTGTCGCCGCATCAGCTGTTGACGATGCGAAAGCCCACTTTGAGCGTGACCTGAAAATGCGCGGCCTTGTTGTCCTTGATATGGCCTCGGGTGTCGACCACTTCGAACCACTCAAGGTGCTTGATGCTCTTGCCTGCTTCGGCCAGGGCATTGTTGATCTGTAGTGGTCAACTAATCCCGGACACTGCGTTAAGTTTTTCTTCGGCAACAGCGGGCGCTAGCCCGCTGTTGAACTGATGCGGTCGCTGCCAGTT
>NZ_JBIUWO010000016.1:0-101179 GCF_044743505.1 Pseudomonas sp. NPDC087612 | reverse complement strand
AGCACCTCCGGATGACCCTGGAACCGCTAACTCTTTGAAACTCAAGGAGTTTTCAGTTCCGACTGCGCCGGAAGTGGGGCGAATTATAGAGAGATCTGCGGGGGCGTCAAGGACTTATTTCAACTTTGTTTCAGAAGGGGCGGTTTGGCTATAAGTAGCAAGCTTCAAGCTGCAAGTAAAAGCAGAGGCACTGCGCTCAACTTGTAGCTTGCAGCTTATAGCTTGCCGCTACCGCCTACTCAGCCTTGAGGGTAACCCGGGCAAATGCCTTCTTGCCCGCCTGGCATACATGGGTCGCGCCAAGTGCAAACATGAAATCACGATCAACCACCGCACCGTCGACCTTCACCGCGCCGCCATTGAGCAGATCCCGCGCCATCGCCGAGTTCTTCACCAGACCCGCGCGGTTCAACACGGCAGCGATCGGCAAGCCTTCAGCCGCAGAGACCTCAACCTCTGGCAGATCCTCCGGCAACTCGCCCTCTTTCATACGGTTACCTGCCGCGCGGTGAGCATTGGCGGCAGCCTCCTCGCCATGGAAGCGTGCAACGATCTCTTCCGCCAGCTTGATCTTGATGTCACGCGGGTTTGCGCCATTGGCCACATCGGCACGCAACTGCTCGATCTCTTCCATGGAACGGAAGCTCAGCAGCTCGAAGTAACGCCACATCAGGGTGTCAGGAATCGACACGAGCTTGCTGTACATCACCCCAGGGGCTTCCTGGATGCCGACATAATTACCCAGGGACTTGGACATCTTCTTCACGCCGTCGAGCCCTTCGAGCAGCGGCATGGTCACGATGTTCTGTGCTTCCTGGCCGTAAGCACGTTGCAGCTCGCGCCCCATCAGCAGGTTGAACTTCTGGTCGGTACCGCCGAGCTCGACGTCGCACTTGAGTGCCACCGAGTCATAACCCTGCACCAGCGGATAGAGGAACTCATGGATCGCGATCGGCTGGTTGGTGGTGTAGCGCTTGTCGAAGTCGTCGCGCTCGAGCATGCGCGCCACGGTGTACTGCGACGCCAGGCGAATGAAGTCGGCCGGGGTGAGCTTGTCCATCCAGGTGGAGTTGAACGCGACTTCGGTCTTGGCCGGGTCGAGAATCTTGAACACCTGCTGTTTATAGGTCTCGGCGTTATCCAGTACCTGCTCGCGGGTCAGCGGCGGACGGGTAGCGCTCTTGCCGCTCGGGTCACCGATCATGCCGGTGAAGTCGCCAATCAGGAAGATCACCTGGTGACCCAGGTCCTGGAACTGGCGCAGCTTGTTGATCAGGACGGTATGCCCCAGGTGCAGGTCAGGCGCAGTCGGGTCAAAACCCGCCTTGATCCGCAGCGGCTGCCCGCGCTTGAGCTTCTCGACCAACTCGGACTCGACCAGTACCTCTTCCGCTCCACGCTTGATCAGCGCTAGCTGCTCTTCAACCGACTTCATAACAGACCCGTAAGGCTCAGATTCAAAGGGACCCAACCATACAAGATCAGCCATCAAATACAAGTTTTTGCCCCGAGTGTGACCTCGAAGCCGACTGATGACGTCTGCGCGCTTGCGCTGAAGGGGATTTGGTTATATTTTATACAGTTATTTCATCTTCATCATGTCATTCATCTTTTCCACTTCATCTATTTCAAAGTCAATTCATCTATGACCAACGAACCGCCTAAAGCGCCCCCGCTTTATCCGAAGAGCCACCTGTTGGCCGCCAGCGGCATCGCCGCCTTACTCAGCCTGGCCTTGCTGGTGTTCCCATCCAGCGAGGTCGAAGCCAAGAAAACCACCCTGAACCTGGAGCTGGAAAGCCCGGCAGAGCAACTCAAGCAGGAACAGGACGCCCCACTTACCCAGAACACCGACGCCGCCCCCTCACCGTTTGCGCAGATCGACAACAGCGCCGCCGCAACCGAGGAAACCGCCAAGACCGAGCCTGCGCCCGCCGCTGCCGAAGCCGCGCCAGCCAAGGACCCAAGCCACCGCGAAGTCACCGTGAGCCGTGGCGATACCCTGTCGACCCTGTTCGCCAAGGTCGGCCTGCCGGCTACCGCCGTGCATGAAGTGCTGGCCAGTAACAAGCAGGCCAAGCAGTTCAGCCAGCTCAAGCATGGCCAGGTACTGCAGATCGAACTGGACAAGGACGGCCAGCTGGCCAGCCTGCACAGCAAGCTCAGCGACCTGGAAACCATTCGCCTGACCAAGAGCGCCAACGGTTACGCGTTCAACCGTGAAATCAGCAAGCCCGTGGTGCGCTCGGCCTATGTACATGGCGTGATCAAGAGTTCGCTGTCGGCCTCGGCCCAGCGTGCCGGCCTGAATCACAACCTGACCATGGATATGGCGCGCATCTTCGGGTATGACATCGACTTCGCCCAGGATATCCGCCAGGGTGACGAGTTCGACGTGATCTATGAACAGAAGGTCATGAACGGCAAGGTCGTCGGTACCGGCAATATCCTCTCTGCCCGCTTCACCAACCGCGGCAAGAGCTTTACCGCAGTGCGCTACACCAACAAGCAGGGCAACACCAACTACTACACCGCCGACGGCAACAGCATGCGCAAGGCGTTCATCCGCACTCCGGTTGATTTCGCCCGCATCAGCTCGCGCTTCTCGGCTGGCCGCAAGCACCCGATCCTGAACAAGATCCGCGCGCACAAAGGTGTCGACTACGCAGCACCACGCGGTACACCGATCAAGGCGGCCGGTGACGGCAAAGTGCTGTTGGCAGGCCGCCGCGGCGGCTACGGCAACACCGTGATCATCCAGCACGGTAACCGCTACCAGACCCTGTACGGGCACATGCAGGGCTTCGCCAAGGGCGTGAAGACCGGCGGCACCGTCAAGCAAGGGCAGATCATCGGCTACATTGGCACCACCGGCCTGTCTACCGGCCCGCACCTGCACTACGAGTTCCAGGTCAACGGCGTCCACGTCGACCCGCTCGGGCAGAAGTTGCCAATGGCTGACCCGATCGCCAAGGCCGAGCGCCAGCGTTTCCTGCAGCAAAGCCAGCCACTGGTCGCGCGCATGGACCAGGAAAAGGCCACCCTGCTTGCTTCGAGCAAGCGTTAAGTAATGCCGCTCTATCTGGGTGTGATGTCCGGGACCAGCCTCGATGGCCTGGACATCGCCTTGATCGAACAGGAGCAGCAACTCACGCTGCTCGCCACCCATTACATCCCCATGCCCGCCGACCTGCGCCAGGACCTGCTGGCCCTGTGCGCCAGCGGGCCGGACGAGATTGCCCGCGCCGCCCTGGCCGAAAACCGCTGGGTGCAGCTTGCCGCCGAAGGTATCCAGCACCTGCTGGCCGCGCGCAACCTCACGCCCGAGGCCATTCGCGCCATCGGCAGCCATGGCCAGACCATTCGCCACGAACCGGCGCGCGGCTTTACCGTACAGATCGGCAACCCGGCGCTGCTGGCCGAGCTTACCGGCATCAGCGTGGTCAGCGACTTCCGTCGCCGTGACGTTGCCGCCGGCGGCCAGGGCGCTCCCCTGGTACCGGCCTTTCACGAAGCCCTGTTCGCCCATCAGGGCCAACGCCTGGCGGTGCTCAATGTCGGTGGCTTCAGCAATCTGAGCCTGATCGAACAGGACAAACCAGTCAGCGGCTTCGACTGCGGGCCGGGTAACGTGCTGCTCGATGCCTGGATTCAGCAGATACAAGGGCACAGCTATGACGCCAATGGTGCCTGGGCGGGCACCGGCCAAGTTATCCCAGGCCTGCTCGCCTCGCTACTGAGCGATCCGTTCTTCGCAGGCAGCGGCCCGAAAAGTACCGGCCGCGAAGTGTTCAACCTGCCTTGGCTCAATCAGCACCTGGCCCCTCAGCCAAGCCTTCGGGATGAAGACGTGCAGGCCACCCTGCTGGAACTGACCGCCCGTAGCATCGTCAGCTCGCTGCACGCGGCACAGGATGATACCCAGGCACTGCTGGTCTGCGGCGGCGGCGCCCACAATAGCGTGCTGATGCAGCGCCTGGCTGCTCTGTTGCCCAATGCCCGGGTCAGCAGCACTGCCGCTTGCGGGATCGACCCTGACTGGGTTGAGGCCATGGCCTTTGCCTGGCTGGCCCACTGCTGCCTGCAGCGCATCCCCGCCAACCGCCCCAGCGTCACCGCTGCCCGTGGCCTGCGGGTACTGGGCGCGATCTACCCGGCATAACTCGCAGACAGCAAAACGCCGCGCATCAGCGCGGCGTTTGCGGTACTGCCCTGGCGATCAGATCGAGAACGAAGAGCCGCAACCACAGGTCGTGGTGGCGTTCGGGTTCTTGATAACGAAACGCGAGCCTTCCAGGCCTTCCTGGTAATCCACCTCGGCTCCTGCCAGATACTGGAAACTCATCGGATCGACAACCAGAGCCACGCCTTCGCGCTCGACGATGGTGTCGTCTTCGGCAACGTCTTCATCGAAAGTGAAACCGTACTGAAAACCCGAGCAACCGCCGCCGGTCACGAAAACTCGCAACTTCAGGCGATCATTGCCTTCTTCATCGACCAGGGTCTTCACCTTGTGCGCTGCACCCTCAGTGAACTGCAATGCCACAGGGGTGAAGGATTCGACGCTCATGCTGACTATCTCCCGGCGCTATGCCGCCATAATGCGTGATGACGCGCATTATCCGCTTCTCCGAGAAAAGCGGTCAACAATACAAAAGCTGCAAGAGGTGAGCTGCAAGCTATAAGCGGATCGCGTGCGCCTTTTACTTGCAGCTTGAAAGCTGGCGTTTACGGAAGCAGACCAGCGTGGGAAAGGCCCATGCGCTCGTCCAGGCCAAAGAGGATGTTGAGGTTCTGTACCGCCTGCCCCGACGCGCCCTTGACCAGGTTGTCGATCACCGACAACACCACCACCAGGTCGCCGCCCTGTGGACGGTGCACGGCAATTCGGCAGACGTTGGCACCGCGCACGCTGCGGGTTTCCGGATGGCTGCCGGCCGGCATTACGTCGACGAACGGTTCATCGGCGTAGCGTTTTTCAAACAGCGCCTGCAGATCGACCGAGGTATCGGCGACGGTTGCATACAGGGTCGAATGGATACCGCGGATCATCGGGGTCAGGTGCGGCACGAAGGTCAGACCGACATCAGCACCCGCCGCCCGACGCAGGCCCTGGGTGATTTCCGGCAGGTGACGGTGCCCCTTGACCGCATAAGCCTTCATGCTTTCGCCCGCCTCACAGAACAGCGAGCCCACCGCCGCGCCACGGCCGGCGCCGCTGACCCCGGATTTGCAGTCGGCGATCAGCCGCGAGGCGTCGGCGATACCGGCTTCGAGCAGCGGCAGGAAGCCAAGCTGGGTAGCGGTTGGGTAGCAACCCGGTACGGCGATCAGGCGTGCCTGGCGAATTTGCTCGCGATTGACTTCAGGCAGGCCGTAGACCGCGTCCTTGAGCAGCTCGGGCGCGCCGTGCGGCTGACCGTACCACTTGGCCCACTCATCGGCGTCCTGCAGGCGGAAGTCGGCGGACAGGTCGATGACCTTGGTGCCCGCGGCCAGCAGCTCGCCGGCCAGGGCGTGAGCGACACCGTGCGGGGTGGCAAAGAACACTACGTCGCAGGCGGCCAGGGTCTTCACGTCCGGCACGCTGAAGGCCAGGCCGTCGTAGTGGCCTCGCAGGTTCGGGTACATATCGGCAACCGCCAGGCCAGCTTCGGAACGCGAGGTGATCACTGCCACCTCGGCCTGTGGATGCTGTGCCAACAGACGCAGCAGCTCGACCCCGGTGTAACCCGTGCCGCCAACGATACCGACCTTGACCATAACGCGTGCCCCTTATCAACGAACCATCAGGAAAGCCCACGATAATAGGGGCGCTGAAACACGCCCACAACTGTTGCGATGGCTCGCCGGGCCCCTTGCCTCTACTATCTGACCACCGTGAACCCTGAAGGAACTCAACCCCATGCTTTTTCTCTGGATCAAAGCGCTGCATATCGTCAGCGTGGTCTGCTGGTTTGCCGGCCTGTTCTACCTGCCGCGCCTGTTCGTCTATCACGCACAAAGCCAGGACAGCATCAGCCAGGAACGCTTCGTGATCATGGAGCGCAAGCTCTACCGCGGCATCATGCTGCCGGCGATGATCGCCAGCCTGGTCTTCGGCATCTGGCTGCTGAGCCTGACCCCGGGCTTCATGAGCCAGGGCTGGATGCACGCCAAGCTCACCCTGGTGGTGCTGCTGATCGGTTACCACCATATGTGCGGCGCACAGCTCAAGCGCTTCGCCCGCGGCGAAAACACTCGCAGCCACGTGTTCTACCGCTGGTTCAATGAAGTGCCGGTGCTGGTCCTGCTGGCCGTGGTAATTCTGGTGGTGGTCAAACCGTTCTAACCTAAACCCATACTCAGCCTCGGGAAACCTGCCATGTCATTGCCTGCCCTGCTCGAACAACGCTTGCGCCTGCCGGTGGTAGCGGCGCCGATGTTTCTGATCTCCAATCCGCAACTGGTACTGGCCTGTTGTGCCAACGGGGTGGTCGGCAGTTTCCCGGCCCTGAACCAGCGCGACAGCGCAGGCTTCAAGGCTTGGCTGGAAGAGATCGAAACGGGCCTGGCGGCCCTCGACAAACCTGCACCCTATGCCGTCAACCTGATCGTGCACCAGAGCAACCCGCGCCTGCAGGCAGACCTGGCGTTGTGCGTCGAGCACAAGGTGCCGATCGTCATCACCAGCCTCGGGGCGGTGAAGGAACTGGTCGATGCCGTGCACAGCTATGGCGGCCTGGTGTTCCATGACGTGACCACCCGCCGGCATGCCGAGAAAGCCGCCGAGGCCGGTGTCGACGGTCTGATTGCCGTAGCCGCGGGCGCCGGCGGCCACGCTGGCACCTGGAGCCCGTTCGCCCTGATCGCCGAGATTCGCCAGTTCTTCGACAAGACCTTGCTGCTGGCCGGTTGCATAAACCGTGGCCAGGAAATCCTCGCCGCGCAGTTGCTGGGCGCTGACCTCGCCTACCTGGGTACGCGCTTTATCGCCACCCACGAGAGCCAGGCGCCGGGGCCTTACAAAGAAATGATGCTTGAAGCCAAGGCAGCCGATATCATCCACACCGCTGCGGTTTCCGGGGTGCCTGCCAGCTTCATGCGCCAGAGCCTGGAAAACGCCGGTTTCGACATGGCCGCCCTGCGCAGCCACACCGAGACCAAGCTCAAACCCATCGACGACGAGGCCAAGGCCTGGAAGACCGTCTGGTCTGCCGGACAAGGTGTCGGTGCCATCGACCAGCTCTGCTCGGTCGAGCAACTGATTACCCGCCTGGATACCGAATACCGCCAGGCGCACGCCTCGGCCACAGCCCTTGGCCATCGCTGGCCGGGCTGACTCACGCTTTATCACGGCAAAGGAAGCCCGCATGTATGACACCCTGACTCTCGCCAACTCGAGCAAACCCAAGGTCATGAGCCTGGAAGGGCGAATTGGCCGCGTGCGCCTGCTGGCCTGGAGCCTGGTCTTGTTCGCTGCGACCATCGGCGGCATTTTCCTGGTGGCCTTGCTGTCCAGTTCAATGTCGCTGGACCTCGGCGGCCTGATGATGATCGGCCTGTTGTCGGCACGGATCCTGAGCATGCTGTTCATCGTCCAGCGCCTGCACGACCTGAACTGGAGCGGCTGGTTCTGCTGGCTGTCGATCCTTCCATGGGTCGGCAACTTCTTCATCCTGGTGCTGGTACTGATGCCCGGCACGCGTGGCAGCAACCGCTTCGGTGCGCCGCCAGTGCCCAACAACAACGCAGTGGTGATCCTGGCCTGGCTGTGGCTGGTCCTGGTTGCCGGGCTTGCATACGTCACCGTCACCCGCCCCGGCATCTAGACACGCCACGGGTAGCAGCACTCCGGGCCCGGCACCTGTAAACTGCGCACTTTGGCCACCCTTCCCGACTGGAGAACTGCATGACCCGTTACGCCATGATCACCGGTGCCTCCAGCGGCTTGGGCCTGGCACTGGCCGAGGCGCTGGCACGTCGGGGACGCAATTTGATCCTGGTGGCCCGACAGCGCGACCCGCTGGAAAGCATCGCCATCGAGCTGACCCAGCGGTTTGGCGTCGAAGTGCTTTTTCGTGCCTGCGACCTGGGCGAGCCGTTGCGGTTGTCGGGGTTCCTGCTGGAGCTGGAAGAAAGCGAGCGGCACATCGACTTGCTGGTCAACTGCGCCGGCATTCGCTCCTACGGGCACTTTCTGGCCCAGGAATGGAGCGATGAGCAGGACCTGATCGAGGTGAACATCCTCGCCCTGACCCGCCTCTGCCACGCCCTTGGCAATGCCATGGCGGTTCAGGGCGGCGGGCAGATACTCAACGTCGCTTCGCTTGCCGCCTTCGCGCCCGGCCCGTGGATGAGCAGCTACGCGGCAAGCAAAGCCTATGTGCTGCACTTTTCCGAAGGCCTGCGCGAAGAGCTCAAACGCACCGGCATCAAGGTTTCGGTGCTGTGCCCAGGCCCGGTGCGTTCGCCGTTGCGGCGTATCCCGCGGCTGGAAAACGGCCAACGCAGCCTGAGCCCGGAAGAAGTCGCGCTGTATACCGTACGCGCCCTGGACAAGAACCGCGCATTGATCATCCCCGGCCGGCGCAACCGCTGGCTGGCCTTCAGCCCGCGCTGGCTATCGCGCTGGCTGGCACGCAAGCTGGCCGGCGCCATCAACCAGGCCTATTGCCCGCGCTAGTTGTACAGGGCTGGGCGCAAGCGTCTGGCCTGCGTACACTCAAGTCCGATTACCCTCATGGAGCAGCCGTAGTGGATACTCTGTTTACCAAGATCATCAACCGGGAAATCCCGGCCAAGATCATCTACGAGGACGACCAGGTTCTGGCCTTCCACGATATCGCCCCGCAGGCACCGGTACATTTTCTGGTCATCCCGAAAAAACCGATCCGCACCCTCAACGATCTGGCCGAAGAAGACAAGGGCCTGGCCGGGCACATCCTGTTCACCGCCCAGCGGCTGGCCAAGGAACTGGGCTGCGAAGACGGCTTTCGCGTGGTCATGAACTGCAATGAGCTGGGTGGGCAAACCGTCTACCACATTCATATGCACGTGCTTGGCCAGCGTCAGATGCACTGGCCACCGGGCTGATCCAGGGCAAGCCCCGGCATCGCGATTGGGGTAAACTGTCGGGCACATTCTTGCGGAGGTGCCCGATGGCTACCGAACGTCACTATTCCCCGCTCGACCGCTTGTTGCTGCAGGCCGACACCGCCATGCGCACCTTGCTGCCCTTCAGCGGCCAGCCTTCCCGGCCGTCGCCGGCGATCATCCAGCCGGATGTCACCCTCGACGAAACCCAGACCCGCCATGTGGCCGGGCTCATGCGTATCAACCATACCGGTGAAGTCTGTGCCCAGGCGCTGTACCAGGGCCAGGCCCTGACCGCCAAGCTGCCCCAGGTTCGCAAGGCCATGGAGCACGCCGCCGAAGAAGAAATCGACCACCTGGCCTGGTGCGAACAGCGCATTCGCCAGCTCGGCAGCCACCCCAGCGTGCTCAACCCGCTGTTCTACGGTATGTCCTTCGGCATCGGTGCCCTCGCGGGCCTGGTCAGCGACAAGGTCAGCCTGGGTTTTGTCGCCGCCACCGAGCATCAGGTGTGCAAGCACCTGGACGAACACCTGGAGCAAATCCCGGCCGAGGATGAGAAATCCCGGGCGATTCTTGAGCAGATGCGCATCGACGAAGAGCAACATGCCGAATCGGCCCTGGATGCTGGCGGCTTCCGCTTCCCGGCACCGGTCAAGTTCGGCATGAGCCTGATGGCCAAGGTCATGACCAAAAGCACTTATCGTATCTAGGACCACCGATGACGGAACGCTTCGACGCCAAGGACCTGGCCCGCGCAGTCAGCGCCGGCGTTCTGAACCCGGGCCAGGATCAGGCCCTGCTTGAATTTCTCAAGCTCCAGCCGCAAACCCAGGCCAGTTTCCAGCTGGCCCACGTGGCGTTTTACTTCGGCGCCCTGCTGATCATGGCCGCCATGGGCTGGCTGCTCAGTGAAGCCTGGATGCGCGTCGGTGACAGCGCCCTGCTGCTGGTCTCACTGATTTATATCGGCGTACTGACCCTGGGCGCCTTGCTAATGCAACGCCGCGGCCAGGTCATCCCTGCTGGCGTACTTGCTGCGGTGGCGGTGAGCATCGTACCGCTGGCAGTGTTTGCGGCGCAGCGACTCAGCGGTTTCTGGCTACTGGACAACGCCCAGGGCAACTACCACAACTACTACACCTACGTGCAGGACGGTTGGCTGCTGATGGAGGCGGCGACGATACTGGCCGGCTTGTTGATGCTGCGCCTGATCCCGTTTCCGTTCATCGTCATGCCGATTGCCGTGGCCTTGTGGTTCATGTCCATGGACCTGAGCGAATGGTTCTATGGCGAGGCCTTCGACTGGAATCAGCGGCGTACGGTGTCACTGTGGTTTGGCCTGGCGACATTGCTGGTGTTCCTGGTGATCGACGGTCGCACCCGCCAGGACTATGCCTTCTGGGGCTATCTGGCCGGATTGCTGGCCTTCTGGCTCGGCTTGCCGCTGCTGGATACCGACAGTGAATGGGACAAAGCGCTTTATGGTCTGATCAACCTTGGCCTGATGGGCATAGCACTGTTGCTGCGCCGTCCGCTGTTCATGGTCTTTGGTGGCATGGGCGTGGCGATGTACCTGGGTTACCTGTCTTACGAGGTGTTTGCCGAGTCGCTGCTGTTCCCGGTGGTGCTGACCCTGATCGGGTTGGGCGTGATTGGCTTGGGGCTTTTCTATCAGAAGCACCGCGAGGCTTTGAGCAGCCGTTTGCAGGCGCGATTGCCGCAAGGCTTGCTGAAGCTGCTGCCGGGGTTGCGCCACTGATGATTCGGTTATTTTGCCTTCGCTTGCTGCAAAGCCTGGGGCTGGTGCTGGTGGCTTATCTGTTCGTGTGCCTGCTGACTGCCGGCATGAGCGGGGAACCCTTTAGCCTGAAACTGCCTGACATCTCCCAACCTGATGGCAACAGTGCCGTCGACCTGTGGGTGTTCTCACTGCCCGGGCAACTGCTGTTGCTGCTGGCCGGCTGCTTCATTCACAGGCAGCGCCTGCTTGCCTTGGCCTTTGTGCTATCGGCCGCGCTGACGGCCTGGCTGCAGTGCCTGATATTTGCCGACGCCTTTGGCAATACCTGGAGTAGCGCAGAAATCGTCGGTCTGCTCGTCTTCAACCTGCACTGGTTGGTGGTGGCGCTGGTTCCGGGGCTGGCCTGGCTGATCGGGCTGGAGCGCCTGCGCCGTTAGCCCGCCCCCACAGGAGCGGGCTTGCTGGTAATCAACCGAGCTCGACAATCTCGTAGCTGTGGGTGATCTCGACACCGGCCCGGCCGAGCATGATCGAGGCCGAGCAATACTTCTCTGCCGACAGCTCGACCGCACGCTTGACCTGGGCTTCTTTCAGGCCACGGCCCTTGACCACGAAATTCAGGTGGATTTTGGTGAATACCTTCGGGTCTTCGCTGGCGCGCTCGGCTTCAAGGAAAGCTTCGCAGCTCTCTACTGCCTGGCGGGATTTCTTCAGGATGCTGACTACATCGAAGTTGCTGCAGCCACCCAGGCCCAACAGCAGCATTTCCATGGGCCGTACACCCAGGTTGCGGCCACCGGCCTCGGGCGGGCCATCCATCACGACCACATGGCCACTGCCCGATTCGCCCAGAAACATGGCTTCACCTGCCCACTGGATACGCGCCTTCATTACCTGGACTCCCTTGATTGAAAAAAGGCTGCCAGCTTAGACCCTGCGAGCCCGGCGGAAAAGCTCAAGCGCATGAGTAAATCTGCCGATAGAAGGACAAGTGTCTGATAAGCTGACGCCAAATCACTGGCGCTTATCGCCAGACTATCTATAAAAGAAATTGAAGCGTCGCCTCCTGACCGGGATCCAGCCATGGTTGCATCAGCCCTTCCAGCCAAGATCAAGAACATCGACAAGCTGCTGGTCCATTGCCAGCGCCGCCGCTATGCGGCCAAGAGCAACATCATCTGCGCCGGTGACAAGGCCGAAACCCTGTCCTTTATCGTCAAGGGCTCGGTGACCATCCTTATCGAGGATGACAACGGCCACGAAATGATCATCGCCTACCTCAACAGTGGCGACTTTTTCGGCGAGCTGGGGCTGTTTGAACCCGCCGGCCAGGAACACCAGCGCAGCGCCTGGGTGCGGGCCAAAAGCGAATGTGAAGTTGCAGAAATCAGCTACGAAAAATTCCGTGAACTGGCGCGTCACGACCCGGACATTCTCTATGCCCTGGGCAGCCAGATGGCCCAGCGCCTGCGCAACACCACGCGCAAGGTCGGCGACCTGGCCTTCTTCGACGTCACCGGCCGGGTAGCCCGCTGCCTGCTGGAATTGTGCAAGCAGCCAGACGCCATGACCCACCCCGACGGCATGCAGATCAAGATCACCCGCCAGGAAATCGGCCGCATCGTCGGTTGTTCGCGGGAGATGGTTGGCCGCGTCCTCAAGGATCTCGAAGAGCGCAGCCTGGTACACGTCAAGGGCAAGACCATGGTGGTCTTCGGTACCCGTTAATCGCGGGCGATGCCTTTGATCACTTCGGCATAGGCCTGGCCAAGGCGCTCGAGCAGTGGCGCCTCGGGTACCACCTCGTGCAAAGCGATGTGGCTGTCGGCCAGGCAGCGCTGCTCCAGCTCGCAGCATTCGTTGAAGCGGTTGACCGCCGCCACCATCGACTCGCGCTGGTTATCCAGCAGCAACGCACCATGAACCAACACCACCGGGCGCTTGCCACCCAGGCCCTGGCGCCAGCGCTGGGCAGTGCCGACCAGTTTGCGACCGTTGAGGTTGACGTTGTAGCGGCCATCGCAGAACGCCCCTTCGATTTCCCCCACCGATGCCATCCCGCCCCATTCGCGCAGCACATCACACAGCGGCAGGCACAGGCGCTCGTAGGCGTTTTCGATACGGCCGTGATCACCTTCGCTTTTTGGTGCGACGTAAACCAGTGCGATGTTGATCACCGCCGGCGACTGCGGCACTGGCTCACCACCGGTTTCGCGCAGAAGCACCGGCCAACCGGCAATCGCAAGCTCGGCGCAGGCCGCCTCGAAGCCTTCGAGGCGGCTCATGCGCCGGGGCATGACCAGGGCATGATCGGTCGGTCGCCAGAACAACAGGCCATGATCCTTTTCGCCCTTGCATACCGCCGCCAGCAGCTCCTGTTCGGCGTGCAGCCCGGCCTCGACAGTGACATCAAGCACTTGATCAGTCATCGCATTAACCTTGTAGAGACAAAAAAGCCGGCATCGCCGGCTTCAGAGTTGAATCAGTCCAGGCCTTGCACCGGGTTCTGCACCACACGCTCCGGGAAGAACAGGCGCTGCAGCTCCAGCCCCGGGTGTTCGGCGCGCATGAACGCTTCGCCGACCAGGAAGGAGTAGACCTCGTTGATTTCCATCAGCTCGACGTCGGCGCGGTTGAGGATGCCGCTCTCGGTAATGGCCAGGCGATCACGGGGGATGCGCGGCAGCAGGTCGAGGGTGGTTTCCAGGCTGACTTCAAAGGTGTGCAGGTTGCGGTTGTTGACGCCCACCAGCGGCGTGTCGAGAGCCTTCAGCGCCCGCTCCAGCTCGTCGCCGTCGTGCACTTCGACCAGCACATCAAGGCCCACGCCTTTTGCCGTCGCGGCCAATTCGGCCATCTTCACGTCATCCAGCGCGGCAACGATCAGCAGCACACAGTCGGCGCCCAGGGCCCGGGCTTCGACGATCTGATAAGGATCGATCATGAAGTCCTTGCGAATCACCGGCAGCTTGCACGCGGCGCGCGCCTGTTGCAGGTAGATGTCGCCGCCCTGGAAGTAATCGACGTCGGTCAGCACCGACAGGCAGGTCGCGCCGCCCTTCTCGTAGCTGACGGCAATGTCGGCCGGAATGAAGTTTTCGCGGATCACGCCCTTGCTTGGCGAGGCTTTCTTGATTTCGGCAATGACTGCAGGCTGCTTGCGCTTGGCCTGTTCGATAAGGGCCTTGGCAAAACCGCGTGGCGCATCGGCAGCGGCCGCCAGGCGTTCAAGCTCGGAAAGGCTGACACGAGCGCTGCGCTCGGCGACTTCTTCGACCTTGCGCGCCAGAATGTTTTCCAGAACCGTCGGCACACTCATCCTTCATTCTCCTGCTTGAATACCGCGGTAAAGGCACCGAGCTCTTCGAGTTTTTCCCGGGCAAGGCCAGTGTGCAATGCGTCGTGAGCCAGCTCCACGCCCTGCTTGAGGCTCATGGCGTGGTCGGCGGCGTACAGTGCGGCGCCGGCGTTGAGCACAATCATTTCCGCAGCCTTCTGGCCGTTCTCGGTCTTGCGCCGGCCCAGGGCATCGCGGATCAGCTCCAGCGACTTGGCCGGGCTCTCCACGGCCAGGCCATGCAGGCTCTGGCTTTTCATGCCGAGGTCTTCGGGCTCGACCCAGTACTCGCTGATCTGGTCGTTCTTGAGTTCAGCAACGAAGGTTGGCGCCGACAGGCTGAATTCGTCCAGGCCATCTTTCGAATGCACCACCAGCACATGCTTGCTGCCCAGGCGTTGCAGCACTTCAGCCAGTGGGCGGCACAGTGCCTGGGTGAACACGCCGACGACCTGGTGCTTGACCCCGGCCGGATTCGTAAGCGGGCCGAGCATGTTGAACAGGGTACGCAAGCCCAGGTCACGACGCGGGCCGGCGGCGTATTTCATCGCCTTGTGGTGGGTCTGGGCAAACATGAAGCCAATGCCGACGCTGTCGATGCAGCGTGCAACCTGCACCGGCGTCAGGTTCAGGTAGATGCCAGCGGCTTCCAGCAGGTCGGCGCTGCCACTCTTGCCCGAGACCGCACGGTTACCGTGCTTGGCCACGGTGCAACCGGCGGCGGCGACGACGAAGGCCGATGCGGTGGATACGTTGAAGATGTTGGCGCCATCACCGCCAGTGCCGACCACGTCGACCACCTGGTCGAGGGTGTTGAGCTCGACTTTGTCGGCCAGCTCGCGCATCACCGACACGGCACCGACAATTTCATCGATGCTCTCGCTCTTCATGCGCATGCCCATCATGAAGGCGCCGATCTGCGCCTCGGTGCATTGGCCGGTCATGATTTCGCGCATGACATCGCGCATTTCTTCGGTGCTCAGGTCCAGGTGGCCGACGATGCGGCTCAGCGCGCTCTTGATATCCATGTTCGATCCTTAACGGCGGCCGCCGGTCTGCTTGAGGAAATTGGCGAACAGCTCGTGGCCCTGCTCGGTGAGGATCGATTCGGGGTGGAACTGCACCCCTTCGATGTTCAGCTCTTTATGGCGCAGGCCCATGATCTCGTCCACCGAGCCGTCTTCAAGGGCGGTCCAGGCGGTCAGCTCCAGGCACTCGGGCAGGGTTTCGCGCTTGACCACCAGCGAGTGGTAGCGGGTCACGGTCAGCGGGTTGTTGAGGCCGGCAAACACGCCCTGGTCCTTGTGCAGCACCGGGCTGGTCTTGCCATGCATCACCTGGCGGGCGCGCACGACTTCACCGCCGAAGGCCTGGCCGATGGACTGGTGGCCCAGGCATACGCCGAGGATCGGCAACTTGCCGGCAAAATGCTTGATGGCCTCCAGCGACACACCGGCTTCGGTCGGGGTGCAGGGGCCAGGGGAAACGACAATGCGCTCGGGGTTAAGGGCTTCGATCTGGGCGATGGTCAGTTCGTCATTGCGAATGACCTTGACCTCTGCACCCAGCTCGCCGAGGTATTGTACGACGTTGTAGGTAAAGGAGTCGTAGTTGTCGATCATCAGTAACATCTGGGTTCAACCTCTTGCATCTACTGACTTTGAATACATGCCTTTCGATGTGCCTGTGCTCGGTGCTACAGGTGCGAGCTTCCCGGTGCACACCAGCAAGCGCCGGTTACAGCAGGTAAAGCATTCAGAAAGGCAAAGCGGTACAGGGCCGGCTAACCGGCAAGAGATAAAGTCAGGCGCGCCAACGCCAACGGGCGTGGGCCTTGATAACGCGCATCAAGAGTTTGCTGACGATCAACACGGGGTAGGTCTCGTTCATACGTTCCCGCACAGTAGCCTACCGGCGCGGTCCACGCAATATGACGGTGGCATGCCGAAACGCTTTAGCGATGGAAGACGCGCGGAATGTTTTGCTAACGTCGTAAGGCGTCATCCGATAACAACAACGAAAAAGGATCTTTGCGATGTTGAACGCGCGCTCCCTGTTGCCTTGTGCATTCTCGCTGCTGGCCCTGGCCTGCTCCAGCGTCCATGCCGCCCCCTCCCCTTACTTAACTCTGATCGTCTTCGGCGACAGCCTTGCCGATGCCGGGCAGTTCCCCGACAGCAATGGCCCGGCGGGTTCCACCCAGCGCTTTACCAATCGGGTCGGGCCAACATACGCCAACGGCGAAGCCTTCGGCGCGGTTT
This sequence comes from Pseudomonas sp. NPDC087612, assembly GCF_044743505.1. NCBI lineage: Bacteria > Pseudomonadati > Pseudomonadota > Gammaproteobacteria > Pseudomonadales > Pseudomonadaceae > Pseudomonas > Pseudomonas sp. NPDC087612. Next base: position 84,762 of record NZ_JBIUWO010000016.1, on the reverse strand, counting down.
CGCCCATGCTGCTCGGTGCCCAGCTGGGTGTTGCTGCGGCCGACCTGGGCGCTTCGACCTCGCCAGTCAATGCCGCGCTGGGTCGCCCGGACGGCAACAACTGGGCAGTGGGTGGTTACCGTACCGACCAGATTCTCGACTCGATCACTGGTACTTCCGACGTGATCATTCCACCGGGCAACCCCGGCGCCGGCACCGTGCTGCGCGAACGCCCGGGCTATCTGGCCGGTGGCCTGCGCGCCGACCCCAACGCGCTTTACTACCTGACCGGTGGCGGCAACGACTTCCTCCAGGGCCAGATCACCAGCCCGGCAACCGCCGCAGCTGCCGCCAATCGCCTGGCCGCCAGCGCCCAGGCCCTGCAACAGGGTGGCGCGCAGTACATCATGGTCTGGCTGCTGCCCGACCTGGGCCTGACTCCGGCCATCAACGGCACGCCGATGCAGGGCCCGGCTTCGCAGTTGAGCAGTATCTTCAACCAGCAACTGGTCGGCCAGCTGAGCCAGATTGATGCACAAGTTATTCCGCTCAATGTGCCGTTGCTGCTCCAGGAAGCCCTGGCTGCTCCGACGCAGTTCGGCCTGGCCAGCGGGCAGAACCTGGTCGGTACCTGTTTCAGCGGCAATGGCTGTGTGCAGAACGCAACCTACGGCATCAACGGTGCCACGCCCGACCCGAGCAAGCTGCTGTTCAACGATTCGGTCCACCCCACCAGTGCTGGGCAGGAGCTGATTGCCGACTACGCGTTTTCGATTCTTTCCGCCCCTTGGGAGCTGACGCTGTTACCAGAAATGGCCCACGCCAGCCTGCGCGCGCATCAAGATGAACTGCGCAACCAGTGGCAAGGCAGCTGGCAGCCGGTTGGCCAATGGCAGGCCATCGTAGCCGCCGGGGGGCAGAACCTGGATATCGACAGCCAGCGCAGCTCGGCCAGCGCCGACGGCCATGGCTATAACCTGACCCTGGGCGGCAGCTATCGTCTGGACGAGGCCTGGCGTATTGGCGTGGCCACAGGCGTTTACCAGCAGAAGCTCGAAGCCGGCGAGCAAGACTCCGACTACAAGCTCGACAGCTACCTGGCAACCGCTTTCGTGCAGTTCCAGCAGAACCAGTGGTGGGCCGATGCCGCCCTGACCGGCGGGCACCTGGACTACAGCGACTTGAAGCGCACCTTCGCCCTGGGGGTAAATGATCGCAGCGAGAAAGGTGATACCGACGGTGAGCTGTGGGCCTTCGCCGCTCGCCTGGGTTATGACCTGGCAGCGCCCGGCAGCCAGTGGAGCCTGTCGCCTTTTGTCAGCGCCGACTATGCACGGGTGAAAGTCGATGGCTATTCGGAGAAAGGCAGCCGCGCCACTGCCCTGAGCTTTGACGATCAGGACCGCGAATCACGACGCCTGGGCCTGGGCTTGCAGGGCAAGTACCAGGCCGGGCCCAGCACCTTGCTGTTCGCCGAAGTCGCTCACGAGCACGAGTTCGAGGACGACCAGCAGGACCTGACCCTCCACCTCAACAGCCTGCCGGGCAACGACTTCACCCTGACCGGCTACACCCCGCAGAGCAATCTGAACCGGGCGACCCTGGGTTTGAGCCAGAGCCTGGCACCGGGCCTGGCCCTGCGCGGCAGCTACAACTGGCGCAAGAGCGACGAACTGACCCAGCAGGGGATCAACCTGGCATTAAGCCTGGAGTTCTAGGGAGGGGGAAAACGGCGCCTGCTACCAACAGGCGCCGTGGATCAGGCTCAGCTACGTGGCGTCTGCTCGGCCAGCGCCACCGCACGGAACATCGCCCGGCGCTTGTTGATGGTTTCTTCCCACTCAAGCGCTGGCACCGAGTCGGCAACAATGCCGCCACCGGCCTGCACGTGCAGCTCGCCGTCCTTGATCACCGCGGTACGGATGGCAATTGCGGTATCCATGTTGCCGTTCCAGGCAAAATACCCCACCGCACCACCGTAGACGCCGCGTTTGACCGGCTCCAGCTCATCAATGATTTCCATGGCGCGGATTTTCGGCGCGCCGGACAAGGTGCCCGCCGGCAGGATGGCACGCAGGGCATCCATGGCGCTCAAGCCCTGCTTCAGCTCGCCGGTGACGTTGGACACAATGTGCATGACGTTGGAATAACGCTCGATCACCATCTTCTCGGTGACTTTGACCGAGCCGGTTTCCGACACCCGGCCGGCGTCGTTGCGGCCCAGATCGATGAGCATCAGGTGCTCGGCGATTTCCTTGTCGTCAGACAGCAAGTCTTCTTCCAGCGCGTGATCAGCCTCTTCGGTGGCGCCGCGTGGGCGGGTACCGGCGATCGGGCGCACGGTGACCAGGTTGTCTTCGACCCGCACCAGCACTTCCGGCGAGCTGCCCACTACGTGGAAGTCGCCGAAGTTGAAGAAGTACATGTATGGCGTCGGGTTGAAGCAGCGCAACGCCCGGTACAGGTCGATCGGCGCGGCCTTGAAGTCGATGGACATACGCTGCGATGGCACCACCTGCATGCAGTCGCCAGCGAGGATGTATTCCTTGATGGTATCGACCGCACGTTCGTAGTCGCTCTGGGTAAAGCTTGAGCGGAACTCAGGTTCTGCCGGCAGCGGCCCACCCAGATCGAGGCCGCGACGCGGGGCGATAGGCTGGCGCAGTTGCTCAAGCAGGCCTTCGAGCCGGGCCAGGCCGTTTTCGTAAGCGTCTTGTTCAGCCGGATCGGCGAGGACAATGGCGTGCATCTTGCCGGCCAGGTTGTCGAACACTACCACGGCATCGGAGACCATCAGCAAGATGTCCGGCACGCCCAGCGGATCAGGGTTCGGGCACTTGCCCAGGCGCCGCTCGACATAACGCACGCAGTCATAACCGAAGTAGCCGACCAGGCCGCCGTTGAAGCGCGGCAGGCCGGCGATGGTCGGCACCTGGTAGCGCTCCTTGAAAGCTTCGACGAAGGCCAGCGGATCTTCCACTTCGTGCTGCTCGACCAGTTCACCGTCATGGGTGATCCGCACCTGGTGATCGTGCACACGCAACACGGTGCGGCACGGCAGGCCGATGATCGAGTAACGCCCCCACTTCTCGCCGCCCTGCACCGATTCGAGCAGGTAGGAGTTGGCGTGGTCAGCCAGTTTCAGGTAGATCGACAGCGGCGTGTCGAAGTCGGCCAGGGTCTCGCAGGCCAGGGGAATGCGGTTGTAGCCGGCAGCGGCCAGGCGCAGGAATTCTTCGCGGGTCATGATAGCCTCGTGGCAAGCAGCAGATGGGTCAGGCAGGCAAGCAGGCCGGCGCGGGCCGGCGGATAGCAGTCAGGCGCGCCAACGCCAGCGGGCCAGGGCCTTGATGACTTTCATCCAGAGTTTGCCGATAACCGCCACGATGGAATCTCGATCTGAGGGGGATTGAACGTCCGCCAACGTTATCCCAGTGGCCGGATCTAAGCAACCAGGCAACAGCGCGCGCAGGTCGTCGATGACCAGGCACGGCGCCTCTTCGCTGATCGGCCGGCCATGGTTGTAGCCATAGGTCAGGCCAACGCATTTGACCCCGGCAGCCTTGGCCGCCAGCACGTCGCTGCGCGAGTCGCCAACGAACAGCGCCTGCTCGGGCTCGACGCTGGCCATTTTCATCACGAACAGCAAGGCAGCCGGATCGGGCTTTTTCTGCGGCAGGGTGTCGCCGCCGATGATCCAGCGGAAATAACGGCCGATTTTCATCTGGTCAAGCAAAGGTGCAACGAAGCGCTCGGGCTTGTTGGTGATCAGGGCCATTTCCACGCCCTGCTTGTGCAACCACTTGAGGGTGTCGCGCACGCCGGGGTAGACCACCGTCAGCTCATGGCTTTCGGCGTAGGCCTGCATGAACAGCTCCAGGCCCCGTTCGGCTTCGTCGTCATCCACTGCGCCATGCTCGATGCCACCGGCCAGCGCGCGGCGCACCAGCACCGGCGCACCATTGCCGACCCAGTGGCGTACCGCCTCAAGGCCAGCGGCCGGGCGGCCCATTGCGAGCAGCATGTTATCCACCGCCGCTGCCAGGTCCGGTACCGAATCGATCAGGGTACCGTCCAGATCAAACATCACCAGTTTGGGCAGGGCGCCGGGGAACAGCTGCTCGAAGCCACTCATGGGCGGGCCAGGGCCAGTTCGGCGTGCATCTTGGCAATCACCTCACGGTAGTCCGGGGTGTTGAAGATCGCCGAACCGGCGACGAAGGTGTCGGCGCCAGCAGCAGCGATTTCACGGATGTTGCCGACGTTGACGCCGCCGTCGATTTCCAGACGGATATCACGGCCGCTGGCATCGATCAGCGCGCGGGCTTCGCGCAGCTTGTCGAGGGTGCCGGGGATGAATTTCTGGCCACCGAAGCCTGGGTTGACGCTCATCAACAGGATCATGTCGACCTTGTCCATCACGTACTTGAGGGTGTCTAGCGGGGTCGCCGGGTTGAACACCAGGCCGGCCTTGCAACCGCCGTCGCGAATCAACTGTAGCGAACGATCGATGTGCAGGGTGGCTTCCGGATGGAAGGTAATGTAGCTGGCGCCGGCTTCGATGAAGTCACCGATGATGCGGTCGACCGGGCTGACCATCAGGTGCACGTCGATCGGTGCGGTGATGCCGTATTTGCGCAAGGCGGTGCAGACCATCGGGCCGATGGTCAGGTTGGGCACGTAATGGTTGTCCATCACATCGAAGTGAACGATGTCGGCACCCGCGGCCAGGACGTTGTCGACTTCCTCGCCGAGGCGGGCGAAGTCGGCAGAAAGAATCGAGGGGGCAATAGCGTAGGGCTGCATGGCGCACCTGTAGGCAGAATCACAGTGGCGCGCATTGTACCTCAGGCAAACGCTCAGGGGCTGACCGGTATCAAGGCGGTCGACGGGTGCTCATCGCGGGGCAAGTCGACTCGACTCGCCCCGCGAACGATCTCAACCCGGCTGCTGGGTACGCAGCTTCTCGCTGCGCCCACGCAACCACTCCAGGGTCAGCAACAGCACCACCGAGAAGGCAATCAGCAAGGTTGCAGCGGCGGCGATGGTCGGGCTGAGGTTCTCGCGAATGCCGCTGAACATCTGCCGTGGCAGGGTCGCCTGCTCGGGGCCGGCAAGGAACAGGGTGACCACCACTTCGTCAAAAGACGTGGCAAAAGCGAACAGCGCCCCGGAGATCACCCCCGGCGCAATCAGCGGCAGGGTAACCCGCCGGAAGGTGGTCAGCGGCGAGGCGCCCAGGCTGGCGGCGGCACGCACCAGGTTATGGTTGAAGCCCTGCAGGGTCGCCGAAACGGTGATGATGACGAACGGCACGCCCAACACCGCATGCACCAGGATCAGCGAGATAAAGCTGTTGCCCATACCCAGCGGGGCAAAGAACAGGTAGCTGGCCACACCGATGATCACCACCGGCACCACCATGGGCGAAATCACCAGGGCCATGATCAGCGACTTGCCGGGGAAATCACCGCGGGTCAGGCCGATCGAAGCCAGGGTGCCGAAGATCATCGCCAGCACCGTGGCCGCCGGGGCGACGATGATGCTGTTCTTCAGCGCGCGCATCCACTCGGCGGAGGCGAAGAAGTCGTGGTACCACTGCAGCGAAAAGCCCTGCAGCGGGTAGACCAGGAAGCTGCCGGAGTTGAACGACAGCGGAATGATCACCAGCACCGGCAACACCAGGAACAACAGGATCAGCCCGCAAAGGATGCGCAAGCTGTAGAACCAGACCCGCTCGACGGGCGACATGTAGGGGCTCAGCATGACAACGCTCCTCAGCTCAGGCGCAGGCGGCTGGCGCCGACCAGCCAGCTATAGATCAGGTAAAGCAGCACGGTGGCCAGCAACAGCAGGCCGCCCAGCGCGGTCGCCATGCCCCAGTTGATGCTGGTGTTGGTGTAGAAGGCCACGAAGTAGCTGACCATCTGGTCGTTGGGGCTGCCGAGCAGCGCCGGGGTGATGTAGTAGCCGATGGCGAGGATGAACACCAACAGGCAGCCCGCGCCTACGCCGGCGTAGGTTTGCGGGAAGTACACGCGCCAGAAGCTGGCGAACGGATGACAGCCCAGGGATATCGCCGCACGCATGTAGGTGGGCGAAATGCCCTTCATCACGCTGTAGATCGGCAGGATCATGAACGGCAGCAGGATGTGCACCATGGAGATGTACACCCCGGTGCGGTTGAACACCAGTTCCAGCGGTTTGTCGATGATGCCCATGGCCATCAGCGCGCTGTTGATCAGCCCGCCCGATTGCAGCAGCACGATCCAGGCCGCAACCCGCACCAGGATCGAGGTCCAGAACGGCAGCAGCACCAGAATCATCAGCAGGTTGCTCTGCCGGGTCGGCAGGTTGGCCAGCAGGTAGGCCAGCGGATAGGCCAGCACCAGGCAGATGGCGGTGATGACGAAGCCCATCCACAGGGTACGGGTGAAGATGTCCAGATAAATGGCCTGGTCCGGGGTGGCCTTGGCCAGCTCGCCGAGGTCATCGATACGATGGTCCAGGGCCGCCAGCAGGTAGAACGGGGTGACGCTACTGGTGTTACGGCGGATCGCCTGCCAGTAGGCCGGATCGCCCCAGCGCTCGTCCAGTTCCTGCAGGGCTTCTTTATAGGAAGCCGGCTCGGTCTTGAACGGCAACGCCCGCGCGGTCTTGGCCAGCAGGCTGCGATAGCCGGCCAGCTCCATGTTCAGACGCTTGGAGGTATCGCCCAGGGTCTGGTTCTTGCGTGCTTGCGCGAGGTCTTCGCTTAGCGCCTTATATACCGCCTCCCCTGGCAGGCCCTTGCCGTCCCACTCGGCCACAGCCGTCACAGTCAGCGGCAAGCCGCCGACCACTTCCGGGTTGCCCACGCTCTTGTACAACAGCGCGGCAATCGGCACGAGGAACACCAGCAGCAGAAACAGCGCCAGCGGTGCGATCAACGCTTGCGCCTTCCAGCGGTTGACCCGCTCGGCACGCTTGAGACGCTGCTTGAGGTTGGAACCGGCGCCTTCATTCAGGGGCACTGCGATGGCCATAGCGAACTCCGAAATCTTGAGAACAAGGAGCGCCGGCGGCAAGCCGGCGCCCCATCAGCAGCCCTTACTTGGCAGCCCAGGCGTTGAAGCGTTGCTCCAGCTGCTCGCTGTTGTCGGCCCAGAACGCCACGTCGATCTGCACCTGGTTGGCGATGTTTTCCGGGGTGGTCGGCATGTCTTTCTTGATCTCGTCGGACAGCAGCGCGACGGCCTTGGAGTTGGCCGGGCCGTAGGCGATGTTCTCGGAGTAGGTCTTCTGCTGTTCAGGCTGGACCGAATAGGCGATGAATTTCTTTGCCTCTTCAACATCCTTGGCGCCTTTGGGGATGGCCCAGGCGTCGAAGTCGTAGATACCGCCGTTCCATACGACTTTCAGGTTGCTCTCTTTTTGCACCGCGGCAATCCGGCCGTTGTAGGCCGAGCTCATGACCACGTCACCCGAGGCCAGGTACTGCGGCGGCTGGGCACCGGCTTCCCACCACTGGATGCTCGGCTTGAGCTCGTCGAGTTTCTTGAAGGCGCGGTCCTGGCCTTCTTTGGTGCCAAGCACCTTGTAGACGTCCTTGGGCGCAACGCCGTCGGCCATCAGGGCAAACTCCAGGGTGTACTTGGCGCCTTTGCGCAGGCCGCGCTTGCCCGGGAACTGCTTGGTGTCCCAGAAGTCGGCCCAGCTGGTCGGCGCGGTCTTCAGTTTGTCGGCGTTGTAGGCCATGACTGTGGACCAGACGAAGAAGCCGACACCGCACGGCTGGATAGCGCCCTTCACATAGTCGCTTTCGTTGCCGAACAGTGCAGGATCGAGCTCTTCGAACATGCCTTCATCACACCCACGGGCCAGCTCCGGCGACTCGACTTCCACCAGGTTCCACGACACGCTCTTGGTGTCGACCATGGCTTTGACCTTGGCCATTTCACCGTTGTACTCGCCAGCGACGATCTTGCCCTTGCCCGCCTTCTCCCATGGCTCGTAGAACGCCTTGACCTGGGCCGCCTTGTTGGCGCCGCCGAAGGAAATCACGGTCAGGTCGGCCGCCATGGCCTGGCTTGCCGCAAACAGGCCCAGGGTCAGGGCGGTCAACTTCAAGTGCTTGAGCATTATTATTCTCTCCACAGAACAGGGTTGGTGAAGCAAACCTTCAATTGGCTTCCAGCAGAGGATCGAGCGCGCGGGCGTGCTCCACCTGCCAGCCAAGCGGTACCACATCGCCCACGGCCAGGGCCGGGTCGAGTTCGGCAATCGGCTGCTTCACGAAGAAATCGGCCTTGCCGCAGACTTCCAGGCGTACCCGCACGTGGTCGCCCAGGTAGATGAATTCGGCCACGCGCCCGGAGAAACGGTTGACGCAGCTTTCGCTGTGGCCGTTGAGGCGCACGCGCTCGGGGCGGATCGACAGGGTTACCGGCTCGCCGGCCTGGCCGACATTGACCGCCAGCGCCTCGACCTTCTCGCCGCGCGGCAGCAATACCTGGCAACGTTCGCCGTCGTGGCTGAGCAGGCGGCCATTGATGCGGTTGTTTTCACCGATGAAGTTGGCGACAAAGGTGTTCTTTGGCTCTTCATACAGGGTGCGCGGGTCGGCGATCTGCTGGATCTCGCCCTGGTGGAATACCGCGACGCGGTCGGACATGGTCAGCGCTTCGCCCTGGTCGTGGGTCACGTAGACCACAGTGACGCCCAGGCGCTGGTGCAGGTGCTTGATCTCCATCTGCATGTGTTCGCGCAGTTGCTTGTCCAGAGCGCCCAGCGGTTCATCCATCAGTACCAGCTGCGGCTCGAACACCAGCGCCCGGGCCAAAGCCACCCGTTGCTGCTGGCCACCGGAAAGCTGGCCGGGGTAACGCTGGGCGAAAGCGTCGAGCTGGACCATGTTGAGCACGCGCTTGACCCGTTCGCTGATGTCGGTCTTGCTCAGGTTGCGCACGCTCAAAGGGAAGGCCAGGTTCTCGGCAACGGTCATGTGCGGAAACAGCGCGTAGTTCTGGAACACCATGCCGATGTCGCGCTTGTGCGGCGGCACGTTGTTAATGGAACGGCCAGCCAGCTGGATCTCGCCTGCAGTCGGCGTTTCGAAGCCGGCGAGCATCATCAGGCTGGTGGTTTTGCCGGAACCGGACGGGCCGAGCAAGGTGAGAAACTCACCCTTGCGGATATCCAGGTTGAGGTCTTTGACGATCAGCGATTCGCCGTCGTAGCTCTTCTGCACACCACGGAAGCTGACCAGCACTTCGCCGGTTGCAGCGCTCGAATTCACCTCACTCATACCCGCACCTTTTTGTTGGATGACTGCTGTATCCAAAGCCTAGTGAAGGCGGCAAGCGGCGCAAATCGGCGGTGGAGAGAGATTGATATCAGCAGGATGGAAGGCTTGGGGTAGGGATTGCCCTACAAGAGTGACGTTTTTGGATATGTGCATGGCAGGTTCAATGCTATCGCGGGTCAAGCCCGCTCCTACAGATCCCTACTTTGTAGGAGCGGGCTTGACCCGCGATGAGCTCAGCGCAATGTCGCTTCTGGAACACTCACAACAGCTTGTGCTCCATCGCGTACTTCACCAGCTCCGCCAGCGAGGTGACGTTGAGCTTCTGCATCAGCCGCGCCTTGTGAGTGCTGATGGTCTTGTTGCTCAGCGCCAGTTGCTGGGCAATATCGTTGACGTTAGCGCCCTGGGCCAGGCGCTCGAACACCGAGAATTCGCGCTCAGACAGCAATGAATGCAGCGGCCGGGCATCGGTGAGGCCGACCTCGAAGACCATGCGGTCAGCCAGGTCCGGGTCGATGTAACGCCCGCCACCGGCGACCCGACGAATCGCGGTGAGCAGCAATGCCGGATCACTGTCCTTGGTGGCGTAGCCGGCAGCGCCGACTTTCAGCGCCCGCGCTGCCATCTGCGCTTCGTCGTGCATCGACAGCACCAGGATCGCCGGTGGGTTGTTCAAGGCGCGAATCCGCGGGATCGCCTCCAGGCCATTGACCCCGGGCATGGAAATATCCAGCAGCACCACCTCACACTCGGTATGGCGCAAGGTTTCCAGCAGCTGTTCGCCATTGCCGGCCTCCCCCGCTACCTGCATGTCCTTGGCCAGGCCGATCAACTGCTTGATGCCTTCACGGACAATGGTGTGGTCTTCGGCAACCAGTACTCGAATCACGCAATGCTCCTAATCCAGGGGGATGGCCACGCTCAGGCTGGTGCCCTCGCCCGGCTCGCTTTCCAGGGCCATGCTGCCACCGAGCATCAGCACCCGCTCACGCATACCGACCAGGCCAAAGGACGTTGGCCGACTTTGCTCAAGGACAAACCCTACGCCATCATCGATCACCGTCAGGCGCAGGGTCTGGCCATCGAGACTCAGGCTGATCTGCACAGTATGCGCCTGGGCATGGCGCATGACATTGGTCAGCGCCTCTTGCAGGATGCGGAACAGGCCAATGGCCTTGGCATCACTCAAGGGTGGCAGATTCTCCGGTACCTGCACCAGGCAGGGGATCTGCGTGCGCGCCTCGAAACGCCGGGCCTGCCACTCGATGGCCGAAGCAATGCCGGCATCGAGGATCGGCGGGCGCAAGGCGGTGGCCACATCGCGCACCAGCTGGAACAGCTGGGCGATCAGGCGCTTCATGCTGCCCAGGCGCTCGTTGAGGCCGGGGTCCAGTTCGGCGTAGGCCAGTTCGCACATGGATGTTTCAAGCTTGAGCACCGTGAGCATCTGTCCCAGCTCATCGTGCACTTCCCGGGCAATACGGGCTTTTTCTTCCTCGCGAACGCTTTCCAGGTGCGCCGACAGTTCGCGCAGTTGCTCCTGTGAACGGGCCAGCTGGAGTTCGACGCGCTTGCTCTGGCTGATGTCCCAGACCACTCCGTCCCAGACCACCCGGCCATCCGCCAGGGTGCGGGTACTGGCCTTGATGTCGGCCCAGCGCTGCTCGCCCTGGCGGGTCAGGATCCGCCCTTGCCAGGACCAGTCGCTGTCAGTGGCCAGGGCCAGGTCCTGGACCCGGTGGTAATCGGCGCGGTCGTCAGGGTGCACCAGGTTGCGCAGGCCCATGTCCGGATGCTGCAACGCCGCAGGCGCATAGCCCACCAGGGCTTCACTGCCTTCACTGATGTAGGGGAACTCCAGCTCGCCTTCGGCCGGGTTGCGTTCAAGGCGAAACACCAGGCCGGGTACGTTGCCGGCAATACCCTTGAGCCGTGCCTCGCTCTCGCGCAGCGCCGCCAGGGCGCGCCTGCGTTCGGTGACATCGGCAAGAAACACCACCAGGTATTCGGCATCACGAAAGCGCAGAAAGCTCAGCGACACATCCACCGGCAGCAGGCTGCGATCGGCACGCAGGCACCGGGTTTCAAAATGCTGCGGGGCTTCATCGCTGGCACGGGCACGCTTCCACAGATCGAGCCAGCGGTCCATGTGCAGGTTCGGCTCGAAATCAATCAGCGGCCGATCGATCAGCGCCCCCGAGGGGTATCCGAGCATGCTTTCGGCGGCCCGGTTGGCATAGCGCACATGGCTGTCCCAGTTGACCCAGAGAATGCCCACGGTGCTCTGGTCGATGGAAAACTGGCTCAGGCGCAAGGCTTCTTCGCGGGCCTGGCGCTGGGCCAGGGTGTCGCGGGTGGCCAATAGACTGTGCTCGAGCTGCTGTAGTTGCCGACGCTGCCAAATGACGATGGCCACGCAACTGAGCAGCAGCGCCGCCAGCAACAGACCCAGGTTCTGCCAAAAGCCCGGGGATTCGCTCAGGCGCGGGTATTTAGGCTCCAGCCAGCGCTGGTGGAGTTGCTCCAGGTCCTTGGCCGGAACGGCCTGTAGGCCGCGCTCAAGAATCTCGGCCAGCTCCGGCCAGTCCCGGCGCGAGCCGACCCGCAGCAACTGCGGCAGGCCGATATCACCGACCACCACCAGCTCGCTGAATTCACTTTCCCGAGACAGACGGCTCAACTGCGCTTCATCTACCACGGCAAACCGCGCCTGTTCGCTGAGCACCAGCTGCAACGCCTGGCGCTCCTGAGGCACGCCTTGCAGGTTGAGGTTGGTGTAGGTGGCACGCAGGTAGTCGGCGACAGTGCTGGGCATGCGCACGGCGACCCGATCGGTACTGGCGAGCTTCTCCAGATCAACCGCCACCGCGCCAGTACGCGGGCCGACAATCAATTGCGGCACGCGCATGTAGGGATCGCTGAACAACCATAGGCGCAGGCTGGCAGGTGTCTGGGTCAGACCTGGGGCCAGATCGACTTCGCCGGCCTGCAGCGCATGCTCAAGGGCAGCCTGATCGGTAAAGTTGCGCCAGGTAAGGTCCAGCCCCAGCGAACGGCCAAGCCAGTTCATCAGCTCGACGTTGACCCCATAGAGCTGCTGCAGGCGCCGGTCGAACTGGGCAAAAGGTGCCTGCAGCACCAGCCCGACGCGCAGGCTGCGGTGTTGCTCAAGCCATTGCTGCTGGGCCGGCTCCAGCACAACCTGCGCAGGCGCGGCAGGCGAAGCTGCCCCTGTGATCAAGGGCAGGCAAAAACAGCCGATAAGCAACAGGCAGCGCAAAAGCTTCATCTGCACTCTCATCAAGGGTAGGACGGCCACCGAGCATGGCCGTCCTGAGCAAATACTATTAGGCTGCCGGTATTAATCTGGCCTGGATCGATCCATGTTCGCACTTTATCGCACGACGCTGCCGGCGTTATGCCTGTCACTGATACTACCTTGTACCGCACAAGCAGCCGCTGGCGAAACGCCAGAAGCGGCTGCCGACAGCAAACCTGCCGCAGTCGAACGCCAACCGCTGGCCGAACGCAGCCAGGAAGACGCCCAGGCCCTGGAACGCCAGGTTCCTGCAGCCGAACAGCAAACCCTGCAGGCTGGCAGCGACAGCTTCCTGGCCCTGTGGAAACCGGCCAACACTGCCGAACCCGAAGGCGCCCTGATCATTCTTGCCGGTGCTGGCGAAAATGCCGACTGGCCGAAAACCGTCGGCCCGCTGCGGCGCAAGTTTCCCGATGCCGGTTGGCACAGCCTGAGCCTGGCCCAGCCGGATTTGCTTGCCAGCGCCCCGCAGGCGCGCGTCGAAGTGCCCCCGGCAGTGGAAAAAAAGGCCGAGCCAGGCGAAAGCGCACCGGCCAAGGACACCCCGGCCAATGCCAACGCCAGTATCGAGCAGGCCACGGCAGCCGAAAGCGAGAACAGCGAAAGTATCGAACAAGCGAAGGCGCCGGTCGACGATGACAAGGCCGATGCCGAACGCATCTTCGCCCGCCTCGATGCGGCCGTTGCTTATGCCCAGCAACAGAATGCCCGCAGCATTGTCCTGCTCGGTAACGGCAGCGGCGCCTACTGGGCAGCGCGTTACTTGAGCGAACGGCAACCGGCCCAGGTGCAGAAGCTGGTAATGGTCGCCGCACAAACACCGGCCCAGGCCGAACAGAGCCTGGACAGCCTGGCGCCGAACCTCAAGGTAGCCACCGCAGACTTCTTCTACGCCACCCTGCCCCAGGCCAGGCGCGCCGCCGAGGAGCGCCTGCAAGCCAGTAAACGCTTGAAGGACGCCAACTACCGGCAGGTCAGCCTGACCGCCATGCCAGGCAACAGCGCGGCGGAACAGGAGCAATTGTTCCGCCGCATCCGCGGCTGGCTCAGCCCGGAAAAACTCGACTAGAAGCCACGGCGTTTACGGATGACGGCGTAAGCCTGATGCAGTTCGCGGGTTCGTTCGGTAGCCTCGCGAACCTGTGCGGGGCTGGCGCCATTGCCCACCAGCTTGTCCGGATGATGACGGCTGAGCAGGCGCCGGTAGGCTTGTTTGATCTGCCCGGCTTCGCTGTCGGCGCTGACCCCAAGCATGCGCAAGGCTTGTGGATAACCCAGCGTGCCATCGGCCAGCACAGCCTTTTGCGGTTCATAGTCCAGCGCCAGGGCCTGGACCTTGGCCGCCGACCAGCCAAGGGCCTGGCCCCACGCCAGCAGCAGCTCGCGTTCATGCCGGCCAGCCTGGCCATCAGCCCAGACCATGCGCCAGCATGCGCGCAACATGCCTTCGGCGGCATGCGGCTGTTGCTTGAGGCGGCGCAGATGAACACCCAGGCGCTCCTTGCCAGCCTTGCCACGATTGAACGCGGCGATGGCGCGGCGCCTGGCCGGTTCGCTCATTTCCAGGCGCTGCATCTCCACCCGTGCCTGCTGGATATGGCCATCGACCACCCGTCCGTCGCTCTTGGCCAGGCGCCCAAGCAGGACGAACAGTACCTCGTCGTCACGCAGCACCGGCCGCCCACCCAGGCGTTCACGCAGATGCGCCCAACTGTGCAACTGCAAACGGCGGTCCATCGCCTGGCCCAGCAACGCCCCCAGCAACGCCCCGGGAATACTGGCGATGGCAAAGCCTGCTCCGGCACCTATCACTGTGCTCGGCCACAACATGTCAGCGGCGCTCAGCGAGCAGTTGCTCGACTTCGGCCAGCCGCTCCAGGGTGCCGACATCCACCCAGTGCCCGCTGAAATGCTCACCACTGACCTGCCCGGCCGTCATCGCCTGGCGCAGCAGCGGCGCCAGCTTGAAGGCGCCGGCCTGGCAGTCGGCGAACAGCTGTGGGGCGAGGACGGCGATACCGCTGTAGGTCAGGGTGTCGGCATCGGCGTTGGCATCGCTGACCTGGCCTCTATCCAGACAGAAGTCACCCTTGCCATGATGGCCAGGGTTATTCACCAGCACCAGGTGGGCCAGGCCGTCGAGGTGCTTCGGCAGGCGGGCGAAGTCGTACTCGGTCCAGATATCGCCATTGACCAACACAAAAGGCTCATCGCCCAGCAACGGCAGGGCTTTGAAGATACCGCCGCCGGTTTCCAGCGGCTCACCTTCGGGTGAGTAACTGATGTTCAGGCCCCAGCGCGAACCATCGCCCAGGTGATCTTCGATCTGCTGCCCGAGCCAGGCGTGATTGATTACCACATCCTTGAGGCCGGCCGCTGCCAACGCACGCAGGTGGTACTCGATCAGCGGCATACCGGCCACCGGCACCAGCGGCTTGGGGGTGTGCAGGGTCAGCGGGCGCATGCGCTCGCCTTTGCCTGCAGCAAGAATCATCGCTTTCATGGACGCGCTCCGGCTGCGGCCTGCAGGCTATCGATCAGCTCATCGAGTTCGGCCAGCTCCGGCCTGCGCGCGATCACTTCATCTATATAGGCAAAGAAGCGCGGTACATCGGCCAGGTAACGCGGCTTGCCGTCGCGGTGGCAGATGCGCGCAAAGATGCCGATGACCTTGAGGTGACGCTGCACGCCCATCAGGTCGCTGGCGCGGTGGAAGTCCTCGAACTCGGCCTGCACCGGGATGCCCTTGGCCTGGGCGCGCTGCCAGTAATCCTCGAGCCAGCCCTGCACGCGTGCCTGCGGCCAGCTCAGGAAGGCATCCTTGAACAGGCAGGTGATGTCATAGGTGACCGGCCCGTACACCGCGTCCTGGAAGTCCAGCACGCCGGGGTTTGGCTTGCTGTCCATCAGGTTGCGTGGCATATAGTCGCGGTGCACCAGCACCTTTGGCTGGGCCAGGGCGCTGTCGATCAACAGGCTGCTGATACGCTGCCAGGCGGCCAGTTGCGCATCGGTAAAGCCCAGGCCCAGTTCGCGGCCGACGTACCACTCGGGGAACAGCTCAAGCTCGCGGCGCAACAGGGCCACGTCGTAGCTTGGCAGCGGCGCGTTCATCGGCAACTGCTGGAAGGCTAGCAGCGCATCAATGGCGTCGTTGAACAGGCCATCGGCGTTCTCGGCGTTGATCACATCGAGGTAGGTCTGGGTGCCCAGGTCGCTGAGCAACAGGAAACCACGTTCAAGGTCCTGGGCATGAATGACCGGAACATTGACCTCGGCCGTGGCCAGCAAGTGGGCAATATCAACGAATGGCCGGCAGTTTTCCTGCGGCGGTGGCGCATCCATGACAATAAAGCTGTGGCCTTCGGCCTGCCAGCGGAAGTAGCGGCGAAAGCTCGCATCGCTGCTGGCGGCGGTCAGGCTACCCGCGGGAACCGTGCCCCAGCCCTGTTTATGGAACAGATTTGCCAGCTGCTCGGCGAGCCAGACATTCAGGTGTTGCAAGCGTACATCGTGATCGGGCATTACAAGGGTCTCCGACGGCCCTAGCCGTCAAGCGGGTCATGCTTTATTATCCAGCATCTTTTTCAGACCATCGAGAGGCGTGCGGCCCCACACGCGGGCAGATGGCACGCAGGAAGCCCGGACTAATAAGATGGCATTGAAATCCCCCGCGTTTCGTAAAAAATTCCCGTTGCTGGTCACCGGCGGTTTGCTGGCGATGCAACCTCTGGCCACCCCATACGTGGTTGCCGCAGAGCAGTTCGACTGCCAAGTGTCTGCTGCCGGAGGCTGGGACTGCAAGCCCAAAACCCCTGCCGCCGCACTGCCGCCGCGCCCGGTGCACGCCGGAGCGGCCGCCAGCTCGTCCGGTGAAACGCCAGCCGGCTCCGGCGAGGTCGCCCAGGAGCAGGCTCAAGGTCCGGTGCTGGTCACCGAAGCCAAAGGCCGCGTGCTGAAATCCCGTAGCCCCGATGCCAGCCACCTGGATTGGGTCCCTCGTGACCAGCTCACCCCAGCCCAGCTCGCCGAAACCGGGCCTTACTGCGCCGGTGCCTACATCGAGCCGACCCGTCCGGGCATGACCGACACCACGCCCAAAGACGAGTCGCCGACCTTCATCGGTGCCAAGGTTTCGCGCTACCAGCAGGAGCAGCAGATCGCCACCCTCGCCGGTGACGTGGTCATGCGCCAGGGCAGCATGCAGGTCGAGGCCGACGAGGCCAACCTGTACCAGGCCGAGAACCGTGGTGAGCTGAGCGGCAATGTGAAGATTCGCGACAACGGTTCGCTGGTGGTCGGCGATCACGCCGACATCCAGCTCGACACCGGTGAAGCCAAGGTCGATAACGCCGAATACGTGATGCACAAATCGCGCATCCGCGGCAGCGCCCTGTACGCCAAGCGTGCTGAAAACGCCATCATCCGCCTCAAGGACGGTACTTACACCACCTGTGAGCCGAACAGCAACGCCTGGCAGCTCAAAGGCAACAACATTACCCTGAACCCGGCCACCGGCTTCGGTACCGCGACCAACGTCACCCTGCGGGTCAAGGATTTCCCGGTGTTCTACACACCGTACATCTACTTCCCGATCGATGACCGCCGCCAGTCCGGTTTCCTGCCGCCGTCGTTCAGCACCAGCAGCGATACCGGCTTCATGCTGGTCACGCCGTACTATTTCAACCTGGCGCCAAACTACGACGCCACCTTGTATCCACGCTACATGGCCAAGCGCGGCATGTTGATGGAAGGCGAGTTCCGCTACCTGACCAAGTCCAGCGAAGGACAGTTCGGTGGTGCCTACCTGAATGACAAGGATGATGACCGCAAGCTGCAGACGGACTACAAAGATCAGCGCTGGATGGTCAACTGGCAGCACAAGGGCGGCCTCGACGAGCGCCTGATGACTGAAGTCGACTACACCGACTTCAGCGACCCGTTCTACTTCCAGGACCTGGAATCGGATCAGATCGGTGTCGAAAGCCGGGACTTCGTCAATCAGCAAGGTGCGTTGACCTATCGCGGCGATACCTACACCGCGCGGCTGAACGTGCAGGCTTTCGAGCTGGCGACCATTTCGCAGATCACCCCGTATGACCGCCTGCCGCAGGTCACTTTCAACGGCATGCTGCCTTTCCACCCGGGCGGCATGAACTTCACCTACGAATCCGAGGCTGTACGCTTCGAGCGTGATCTGAAGAACGGCACCGTCTTCGATAAGGACGGCAAGCTCGATACCAGCGTTCGGCCTGACGGCGGCCGCATCGACCAGAACATCACCGGCCTGGCCCGCGCCAACGGTACTCGCCTGCACCTGGCGCCGACCATCAGCCTGCCGATGGAAGCAAGCTATGGCTATGTACGGCCATCGCTCAAGTACGCCTACACCCACTACGACCTTGACCTCGACAGTCAGGGCAAGGCCCAGGCGCCAGGCCAGCCGCGCGAATTCGGCCGGTTCAACTCTTCGCAGGATCGCGATGTTCCGATCGTCAGCGTCGACAGCGGCCTGTACTTCGACCGCAGCACCCAGTGGTTCGGCAAGAACTACACCCAGACCCTGGAACCACGTCTGTACTACCTGTACGTCCCGTACAAGAACCAGATGGACATCCCGGTCTTCGACACCAGCGAGTACACCTTCAACTACGCCTCGCTGTTTCGCGACAACCGTTTCAGCGGTAACGACCGTATCGGCGACGAGAACAAGCTGTCGCTGGGCGTGACCAACCGCTGGATCGAAGAGAACGGCTTTGAACGTCAGCGCCTGAGCGTTGGCCAGGCCCTGTACTTCAAGGACCGCAAGGTTCAGTTGCCTGGCATTGCCTACAAGGACCGTCAGGACGCACAGTCGGACGTTTCCCCGTACGCACTGGAATACGAATACCGCTTCAACCGCGACTGGCGCTTCAATTCCGACTTCAACTGGGATCCGGACAGCCGCAGCACCCGTTCGGGCAGCGCGATGTTCCATTACCAGCCTGAAGACAACGTCAACAAGGTGGTCAACCTCGGTTACCGCTACCGCAACGACATGGTCATCTACAACAGCGCCACTGGTCGCTGGCAGGTAGGTGGTGGCGACTATGGCCAGCCGGGTGATGCGAACTACATCAAGGACTACTACAAGATCCAGCAGCATGACTTCTCGGTCATGTGGCCGATCGTTCCGCAGTGGACCGCGATCGCGCGCTGGCAGCATGACTACAACCGCAACCGCACGCTGGAAGCCTTCGGTGGTTTCGAATATGACAACTGCTGCTGGAAGCTGCGTCTGATCAACCGTTACTGGATCGATTACGACGATTACAGCCAGGCAATTCCGCAAAACGAAAAAGGCGACCACGGCGTCTTCCTGCAGATTGTGCTGAAAGGCCTCGGCGGCGTAGTGGGCAACAAGGTCGAGTCTTTCCTCGACCAGGGCATTCAAGGTTATCGTACTCGTGAAGACCAAGCTTACTGATTGTCTGCGCCCGCTGTTGCTGGGCGCGGTATTGCTGACCGGCACGGCGCACGCCGCCGTGCAACCCCTGGACAGCGTTGTGGCCATCGTCGATAACGACGTGGTGATGAAAAGCCAGCTGGACAGCCGCGTACGCGAAGTCCAGCAGACCATCGCCAAGCGTGGCGGCCAGGTGCCGCCCGCCGGTGTCCTGGACCAACAGGTGCTCGAGCGCCTGATCGTCGAGAACCTGCAACTGCAGATCGGCGATCGCTCGGGCATCCGCATCACCGACGAAGAACTGAACCAGGCCATCGGCACCATTGCCCAGCGCAATGGCATGAACCTGGAGCAGTTCCGCGCCGCTTTGGCCCACGACGGCCTGTCGTACGAAGATGCCCGCGAGCAGGTTCGACGCGAGATGATCATCAGCCGCGTGCGTCAGCGCCGGGTTGCCGAGCGCATCCAGGTCTCGGAGCAGGAAGTGAAAAACTTCCTCGCCTCGGAGCAAGGCCAGATGCAACTGTCGGAAGAATGGCGCCTGGCCAATATCCTGATCCCGACCCCGGAAAGCGCCAACTCGGCGCAGATCCAGGCGGCCGCGCAAAAGGCTGGTGAGGTCTACTCGCGCCTGAAAAGCGGTGCCGACTTCGGCCAGATGGCAATCGCCAGCTCCGCCAGCGAAAACGCCCTGGAAGGCGGCGAAATGGGCTGGCGCAAAGCCGGTCAGCTGCCGCCGGAGCTCGCCAAGCTGCTCAGCAGCCTGAGCGTTGGTGACGTGACTCAGCCACTGCGTATTCCTACCGGTTTCCTCATCATCAAGATGCAGGAAAAACGCGGTGGCGGTGGTGCCACCATGCGCGACGAAGTGCATGTCCGCCACATCCTGATCAAGCCAAGCGAGATTCGCAGCGAAGCGGCGACCAAGGAACTGGCGCAACGGCTGTATGACCGCATCCAGAACGGCGAAGATTTCGCCACGCTGGCCAAGAGCTTCTCCGAAGACCCTGGCTCGGCACTCAATGGCGGCGACCTCAACTGGATCGATCCAAGCGCCCTGGTGCCAGAGTTCCGCGAAGAAATGGCCAACGCCCAACAGGGCCAGGTGACCAAGCCATTCAAGACCCAGTATGGCTGGCACGTGCTCGAAGTGCTGGGCCGCCGCGCCACCGACAGCACCGAACAGGCCCGCGAGCAACAAGCGATGAACGTACTGCGCAACCGCAAGTACGATGAAGAACTGCAGACCTGGCTGCGTCAGATCCGTGACGAAGCCTACGTCGAAATCAAGCTTCCTGGCGCCGATCAGGCCGCGCAGTGAAACCGCAGCGCTTCGCCCTCACACCCGGCGAGCCGGCCGGCATAGGTCCTGACCTGTGCCTGCTGCTCGCCACGCAAGCCCAGCCGCACCCCCTGATTGCCATTACCAGCCGTGACCTGCTCGCCGAGCGGGCCACGCAGCTGGGCGTGGCCGTCACGCTGCTGCCGGTGAGCCTCGACGCCCTCCCAGACCAGCCCGCTCCGGCAGGCAGCCTGTATGTCTGGGACACGCCGCTGCAAAACCCGGTGGTTGCCGGCCAGCTGGACAAAGCCAACGCCGCATTCGTCCTGCAAACCCTCACCCGCGCCGGGCAAGGCTGCCTGGACGGGCATTTCGCCGGGATGATCACCGCACCGGTGCACAAGGGCGTGATCAACGAAAGCGGTATCGCCTTTTCCGGGCACACCGAGTTTCTCGCCGACCTGACCAACACCGCGCAAGTGGTGATGATGCTGGCGACCCGCGGCCTGCGCGTGGCCCTGGTGACCACGCACCTGCCGCTGCGCGAGGTTGCCGACGCCATCACCAGCGAGCGCCTGGAGCGCGTCACGCGGATCCTGCATGCTGACCTGCAACACAAGTTCGGCATAGCCAACCCGCGCATCCTGGTCTGCGGCCTCAACCCGCATGCCGGCGAGGGTGGCCACCTGGGCCACGAAGAAATAGACACCATCGAACCGACATTGGCGCGCCTGCGCAGCGAAGGCATAGACCTTCGCGGCCCGTTGCCCGCCGACACCCTGTTTACCCCCAAATATCTGGAGCACTGCGATGCAGTGCTGGCGATGTACCACGACCAGGGCCTGCCCGTGCTCAAGTACAAAGGCTTCGGCGCTGCGGTCAACGTGACCCTGGGCCTGCCGATCATCCGCACCTCGGTCGACCACGGCACCGCCCTGGACCTGGCCGGCAGCGGCAAGATCGACACCGGCAGCCTGCAGGTCGCCCTGGAAACCGCCTACCAGATGGCCGAGACCCGAAAATGACCGAGCAATACCAACACAAGGCGCGCAAGCGCTTTGGCCAGAACTTCCTGCACGACGCCGGGGTCATCGACCGCATCCTGCGCTCGATCCACGCCAAGGCCGGCGAGCGCATGCTGGAAATCGGCCCGGGCCAGGGCGCCCTGACCTCCGGCCTGCTGGCCAGCGGCGCGCAGCTGGACGTGGTCGAGCTGGACAAAGACCTGGTACCGATCCTCAACCAGCAGTTCGCTAACCGCGACAACTTTCGCCTGCACCAGGGCGATGCACTGAAGTTCGACTTCACCACCCTCGGCGCTGCCCCCCACAGCCTGCGCGTGGTCGGCAACCTGCCGTATAACATCTCGACGCCACTGATCTTCCACCTGCTGGCCAACGCCGAGCTGATCCGCGACATGCATTTCATGCTGCAGAAGGAAGTGGTCGAGCGCCTGGCCGCAGGCCCTGGCGGTGGTGACTGGGGCCGTCTGTCGATCATGGTGCAGTACCACTGCCGGGTCGAACACCTGTTCAACGTCGGTCCCGGCGCGTTCAACCCGCCGCCCAAGGTCGATTCAGCGATCGTGCGCCTGGTGCCACACGAAACCCTGCCGTTCCCGGCCAAGGACCATCGCCTGCTCGAACGCATCGTTCGCGAAGCCTTCAACCAGCGCCGCAAAACCCTGCGCAACACCCTCAAGGCCCTGCTCAGTAGCGACGCCATTGAAGCTGCCGGCGTCGATGGCAGCCTGCGCCCCGAGCAACTCGACCTCGCCGCCTTCGTGCGCCTGGCCGACAAGCTGGCCGAGCAACAGGGCGCCGCGTAACCTGCGCCATAGGCCAGTCATGCCCGCATGACTGGCCGGCTACCCCGCCGATAGCCTAGACTGACGCCATCGCCGTATCCGCGTCTGTTGCCAAGGCCCCTTGCATGTCTGATCCCCGTTACCAGATCGACGTCAGCGTCGTGACCCGCTTTCTCAAAGAACAATCCGAACCCGAAAACAACCGTTTCGCCTTCGCCTATACCATTACGGTGAAGAACAATGGCTCTGTGACCGCCAAGCTGATGTCACGACACTGGCTGATCACCAACGGTGATGGCCATGTCGAAGAGGTCAAGGGCGCCGGTGTGATCGGCCAGCAACCGACCATCGAACCCGGGCAAAGCCACACCTACAGCAGCGGCGCGGTCATCAGCACCAAAGTCGGCACCATGCAGGGCAGCTATCAGATGTTTGCCGAGGACGGTAAGCGTTTCGACGCCGTCATTGCCCCCTTTCGCCTCGCCGTCCCCGGAGCCCTGCACTGATGGCGGTATACGCAGTCGGAGACCTGCAAGGCTGCCTGCAGCCGCTCAAGTGCCTGCTCGAACGGGTGAGCTTCGATCCAAAGGTCGACCGCCTGTGGCTGGTCGGCGATCTGGTCAACCGCGGCCCGGAATCACTGGAAACCTTGCGCTTCCTTTATTCCATCCGCGAATCGCTGGTGTGCGTACTGGGCAACCATGACCTGCACCTGCTGGCCGCCTGGCACAACATCGAGCGCCTGAAAAAAAGCGACACCCTGCGCGAAATTCTCGATGCGCCAGATGCTGGCGAACTGCTCGACTGGCTGCGCCGGCAAAAGCTGCTGCATTACGACGAGCAGCGCGGCGTAGTGCTGGTACACGCCGGCATCCCGCCGCAGTGGACCCTGGGCAAGGCCCTGGAGCTGGCAGGCGAAGTTGAGGAAGCGCTGCGCGACGACAATCGCTTCAAGCCCTACCTCGATGGCATGTACGGTAACGAGCCGAACAAGTGGAGCAAGGACCTGAGCGGCGTCACTCGCCTGCGGGTGATCACCAACTACTTCACCCGCATGCGCTTTTGCACCAGCGAAGGCAAGCTCGACCTCAAGGGCAAGGAAGGCGCCGACACCGCCCCGCCCGGCTACAAGCCCTGGTTCGCCCACAAGGGCCGCCGCTCACGGCATGTGAAGATCATCTTCGGCCATTGGGCCGCCCTTGAAGGGCGCTGCAAGGAGCCCGGGGTGATCGCCCTGGACACCGGCTGCGTCTGGGGTGGCGCGATGACCCTGTACAACGTCGATACCGGCGCATTGCAGCGCTGTGAATGCACCGAGCAAGGCACCCCGCGCACGCAGCCTGCGTCCGCACAACCGGCTAGAATGAACGACCAGTCCTGAAGGAAACCGTACCCATGAGCGAATTCAAACGCATCCCTCCCGAGCAGGCCCAGGCACTGCGCGAGCAAGGTGCGGTCGTGGTCGATATTCGCGACCCGCAAGCCTTTGCCGCCGGCCACATTACCGGCGCAAGCCACCTGGACAATCACTCGGTAGCGGACTTCATCCGCACTGCCGATCTCGATGCCCCCACCGTAGTGGTCTGCTATCACGGTAACTCCAGCCAGAGCGCTGCCGCCTACCTGATCAGCCAGGGCTTTTCCGACGTCTACAGCCTCGATGGCGGCTTCGAGCTGTGGCGTGGCACCTACCCTGCAGAAACCGCCCAAGGCACTGCCGAATAATTTTTTTCATCTCTCGCAGCCCGCGTCCTGTGCGGGCTCGCGCCTGGCCAGACGAACGGTCATGGCGAACTTCATGTACAACCGCCCTTGACCTCCCCGATAACGAACTATCCTTAAGCGCAGGCCATCCAAAAAGGGGAGAGCCGGTACACCGGCGTGCGGGTCATCGGTAGCGAGTTCTAGGTGTTCTGGGGGGTATACAGCAATCGGCGGTGTCGATTGCATGCCAGCATCAGCTGACTGATCCGGCGTCGGCTCCACGTATCGAGCGAGGTGACGTCATGAGTATTTTTAGCCACTTCCAACAACGTTTCGAGTCCACCCGTCAGGAAGAACTTTCGCTGCAAGAGTACCTTGAGCTCTGCAAAAGCGATCGCAGCGCTTATGCGTCGGCGGCCGAACGCCTGTTGATGGCTATCGGCGAGCCGGAACTGGTCGACACCTCGAACAACTCAAGGCTGTCGCGCATCTTCTCCAACAAGGTGATCCGCCGTTATCCGGCCTTTGAAGACTTCCATGGCATGGAAGAATGCATCGACCAGATCGTGTCGTATTTCCGCCATGCCGCCCAGGGCCTGGAGGAGAAGAAACAGATCCTTTACCTGCTGGGCCCGGTGGGCGGTGGTAAATCGTCCCTGGCCGAAAAGCTCAAACAATTGATGGAGAAGGTGCCCTTCTATGCCATCAAGGGCTCGCCGGTATTCGAATCGCCCCTGGGGCTGTTCAACGCCGCTGAAGACGGCGCCATACTCGAAGAAGACTTCGGTATTCCACGACGCTATCTGAACACCATCATGTCGCCCTGGGCGACCAAGCGACTGGCCGAGTTCGGGGGCGACATCAGCCAGTTCAAAGTGGTCAAACTCTACCCGTCGATCCTCAACCAGATTGCCGTGGCCAAAACCGAACCGGGTGATGAAAACAACCAGGACATTTCCGCCCTGGTCGGCAAGGTCGACATCCGCAAACTCGAGGAATATCCGCAGAACGACGCCGACGCCTACAGCTACTCGGGCGCACTGTGCCGGGCCAACCAGGGCCTGATGGAATTCGTCGAGATGTTCAAGGCGCCAATCAAGGTTCTGCACCCGCTGCTCACGGCAACCCAGGAAGGTAACTACAACAGTACCGAAGGCCTTGGGGCGATCCCCTACTCCGGGATCCTGCTGGCTCACTCCAACGAATCGGAATGGCACAGTTTCCGCAACAACAAGAACAACGAAGCCTTCATCGACCGTATCTACATCGTCAAGGTGCCGTACTGCCTGAGGGTCAGCGACGAGATCAAGATCTACGACAAGCTGCTGTTCAACAGCTCGCTGGCCAAGGCCCATTGCGCGCCAGACACCCTGAAGATGCTCGCCCAGTTCACCGTGCTGTCACGGCTCAAAGAGCCGGAAAACTCGAACATCTACTCGAAAATGCGGGTGTACGACGGCGAAAACCTCAAGGACACCGATCCCAAGGCCAAGTCGATCCAGGAGTACCGCGACGCCGCTGGAGTGGACGAAGGCATGAACGGCCTGTCGACCCGCTTCGCCTTCAAGATCCTCTCCAAGGTGTTCAACTTCGACCCTCACGAAATTGCCGCCAACCCGGTGCACCTGCTGTATGTGCTGGAGCAGCAAATCGAACAGGAACAGTTCCCGGCCGAAGTGCGCGAACGCTACCTGCGCTACCTCAAAGAGTACCTGGCGCCGCGCTACATCGAGTTCATCGGCAAGGAAATCCAGACCGCTTACCTGGAGTCCTACAGCGAGTACGGGCAAAACATCTTCGACCGTTACGTGCTGTATGCCGACTTCTGGATCCAGGACCAGGAGTATCGCGACCCGGAAACCGGCGAAATCCTCAACCGCATCGCCCTCAACGAAGAGCTGGAGAAGATCGAGAAGCCGGCCGGCATCAGCAATCCGAAGGATTTCCGCAACGAAATCGTCAACTTCGTGTTGCGCGCCCGGGCCAACAACAACGGCAAGAACCCGACCTGGCTCAGCTACGAAAAACTGCGGGTGGTGATCGAGAAGAAAATGTTCTCCAACACCGAGGACCTGCTGCCGGTCATCAGCTTCAATGCCAAGGCCAGCAAAGAGGATCAACAAAAGCACAACGACTTCGTCACCCGAATGGTGGAACGCGGTTACACAGACAAGCAAGTTCGGCTGCTCTCGGAATGGTACCTGCGAGTCAGAAAATCGCAATAAGCGCCAAGCTGCAAGCTGTCAGCTGCAAGTCGCGCACGTAGGTCAAATACGTGTCGGCTTGCGGGGGCAGCGGTGATCCAACTTGAAGCTTGAAGCTTACAGCTTGCAGCTTGCAGCTACCGCCTACTCCCGGAGGGGCCTATGAGCTATGTGATCGACCGACGCCTGAACGGCAAGAACAAGAGCACGGTCAACCGCCAGCGCTTTTTGCGGCGTTACCGTGACCATATCAAGAAGGCCGTCGAGGAGGCCGTGAGCCGCCGCTCCATCACCGATATGGAGCACGGCGAGCAGATCAGCATTCCCGGGCGCGACATCGACGAACCGGTGCTGCACCATGGCCGCGGCGGCAAGCAGACCGTGGTGCACCCCGGCAACAAGGAATTCACCGCGGGCGAGCATATCGCCCGTCCGCAAGGGGGCGGCGGGGGCGGCGGCCGCGGCAAGGCCGGCAACTCTGGCGAAGGCATGGACGAATTCGTCTTCCAGATCACCCAGGAAGAATTCCTCGAGTTCATGTTCGAAGACCTCGAACTGCCCAACCTGGTCAAACGTCACCTGACCGGCACCGACACCTTCAAGACCGTGCGCGCCGGTATCAGCAACGAAGGCAACCCGTCACGCATCAACATCATCCGCACCCTGCGTTCTGCCCATGCCCGGCGTATCGCCCTGTCCGGCAGCAGCCGGGCAAAACTGCGTGAGGCGCAGGAAGAACTGGCGCGCCTGAAGCGCGAAGAACCGGACAACTTCGGCGATATTCAGGAAATTGAAGCAGAAATCGAGCGATTGAGCGCGCGCATCCACCGCGTGCCGTTCCTCGACACCTTCGACCTCAAGTACAACCTGCTGGTCAAGCAACCCAACCCCAGCTCCAAGGCGGTGATGTTCTGCCTGATGGACGTTTCCGGCTCCATGACCCAGGCCACCAAGGACATCGCCAAGCGCTTCTTCATCCTTTTGTACCTGTTCCTCAAGCGCAACTACGACAAGATCGAAGTCGTGTTCATCCGCCATCACACCAGCGCCCGCGAAGTGGATGAAGAGGAGTTTTTCTACTCCCGGGAAACCGGCGGCACCATCGTCTCCAGCGCCCTGAAGCTGATGCAGGAAATCATGGCCGAGCGCTATCCGGCCAATGAATGGAACATCTACGCCGCCCAGGCTTCAGACGGCGACAACTGGAACGACGACTCACCGATCTGCCGCGAGATTCTTACCAAGCAGATCATGCCGTTCGTCCAGTACTACACTTACGTTGAGATCA
The DNA here is from genome assembly GCF_044743505.1 of Pseudomonas sp. NPDC087612. Taxonomy (NCBI): domain Bacteria; kingdom Pseudomonadati; phylum Pseudomonadota; class Gammaproteobacteria; order Pseudomonadales; family Pseudomonadaceae; genus Pseudomonas; species Pseudomonas sp. NPDC087612. The sequence continues at coordinate 57,448 of NZ_JBIUWO010000016.1, read as the reverse complement.
CCCCTCGCGAACATCAGGCATTGTGGTACGAGTATGAGCGTATCGGCGAAGCCTTTGCCGATACGTTCGCCCAGCAGCAGCTGGTGTCGGCCGGCGATATCTATCCGGTCTTCCGTGAACTCTTCCAGCGCAGGTTAGTGACATGACCGCTAGAGAGCAGAAGCGCCACCCTATTTCTACCGGGTCCGAATGGACATTCGAACTGATCCAGGCCTATGACCGGGAAATCAGCCGCCTGGCCGAGCGCTACGCCCTGGACACCTACCCCAACCAGATCGAGGTGATCACCGCCGAGCAAATGATGGACGCCTACGCCTCCGTCGGCATGCCGCTGGGCTATCACCACTGGTCCTACGGCAAACACTTTCTCAGCACTGAAAAGTCCTATAGCCGCGGTCAAATGGGCCTGGCCTACGAGATCGTGATCAACTCCGACCCCTGCATCGCCTACCTGATGGAAGAAAACACCATCTGCATGCAGGCCCTGGTGGTTGCCCACGCCTGCTACGGGCACAACAGCTTCTTCAAGGGCAACTACCTGTTCCGCACCTGGACCGACGCCAGCTCGATCATCGACTACCTGGTGTTTGCCAAGCAGTACATCACCCAGTGCGAAGAACGCCATGGCATCGATGCCGTCGAAGACCTGCTCGACTCCTGCCACGCGCTGATGAACTACGGTGTCGACCGCTACAAGCGGCCCTACCCGATCTCCGCTGAAGAAGAGCGGCGCCGGCAGAAGGAACGCGAAGAGCACCTGCAAAAACAGATCAACGACCTGTGGCGCACCATTCCCAAGGGCGCCGACAAGAACAGCGACCGCGACAACGCGCGCTTCCCGGCCGAACCCCAGGAGAACATCCTCTACTTCATCGAGAAACACGCGCCGCTGCTCGAACCCTGGCAGCGTGAAATCGTGCGTATCGTGCGCAAGATCGCCCAGTACTTCTACCCGCAGCGCCAGACCCAGGTGATGAACGAAGGCTGGGCAACCTTCTGGCACTACACCCTGATGAACGATCTGTATGACGAAGGCCTGGTGACCGAAGGCTTCATGATGGAGTTCCTGCAGTCGCACACCAGCGTGGTGTTCCAGCCAGGCTTCGACAGCCCCTATTACAGCGGCATCAACCCTTATGCCCTGGGCTTTGCGATGTACCGCGACATCCGCCGCATGTGCGAACACCCTACCGAAGAGGACCGCCGCTGGTTCCCCGACATCGCCGGCAGTGACTGGCTGTCGACCATCAAGTTCGCCATGAGCAGCTTCAAGGACGAAAGCTTCATTCTCCAGTACCTGTCGCCGACGGTAATCCGCGACCTAAAGCTGTTCAGCATCCTCGATGACGATCAGCGCGAAGACCTGCTGGTACCGGCCATCCACGACGAAAGTGGCTATCGGATTATCCGCGAGACCCTGGCCGCCCAGTACAACCTCGGCAACCGTGAACCCAACGTGCAGATCTGGAGCATCGACCGTCGCGGCGACCGCTCGCTGACCCTGCGCCACCAGCAACACGACCGCAAACCCCTGGGCGACTCAACCGAGGAGGTTCTCAAGCACCTGCACCGCCTCTGGGGCTTTGACATCCACCTGGAGACCCTGCAGGGCGAGCAGGTGATGAAAACCCACCATGTGCCGCCCAAAGGCGAGCACGGCGAAGCTGACTATGGTCGCCTGGACCTGGCGGTAGTGCACCTCTAGCACGCCCTCCGTTGCTGCCAGACAGGTTATCCTGTGGCATCAACGGAGGTTCTACATGCAGATCTACAAAGTCGGCGGCGCCGTACGCGACCGCCTGCTCGGCAGGCCGGTCAGTGATATCGACTGGGTCGTGGTCGGCGCCACGGCGGAACAAATGCAAGCCCTGGGCTATCGCCCGGTCGGGGCGGATTTCCCGGTGTTCCTGCACCCCAAAAGCGGTGAGGAATACGCCTTGGCGCGCACCGAGCGCAAGAGCGGACGCGGCTATGGCGGCTTCACCTTCCACGCCAGCCCCGAGGTTACCCTCGAGCAGGACCTGATCCGCCGCGACCTGACCATCAATGCCATGGCCGAGGACGACCAGGGTAATATCTGCGACCCGTATAACGGCCAGAAAGACCTAGAAGCCCGAATTTTGCGCCATGTTTCCCCGGCATTCGCCGAAGATCCCTTGCGCGTGCTGCGCGTCGCCCGCTTTGCCGCGCGCTATGCCGGCATGGGCTTTAGCGTGGCCCCGGAAACCATCGAGCTGATGCGCGAACTGGGAGATTCAGGCGAACTGCAAGCCCTGACCGCCGAGCGCAGCTGGAAGGAAATCGCCCGGGCGCTGATGGAGGACCAACCCCAGGTATTCATCCAGGTATTGCGCGATTGCGGCGCCCTCAAGCAACTGATGCCCGAGCTCGATGCGCTGTTCGGTGTGCCGCAGCCTGAGGCCCATCACCCAGAGATCGACAGCGGCATCCATACCCTCTCGGTGCTCGAGCAAGCCGCCCTGCACCAGCAGCCCCTGAGCGTGCGCTGGGCCTGTTTGCTGCACGACCTGGGCAAGGGCCTTACCCCAGAGGAAGAATGGCCACGGCACATCGCTCACGAGCAACGCGGGCTGAAGTTGATCAAGGCGGTGAACCAGCGCTTCAAGGCGCCCCGTGAATGCCAGGAACTGGCCTTGCTGGTCGGGGAATATCACACCCACTGCCACCGGGCCCTGGAACTGCGCGCCTCGACCTTGCTGGAGCTACTGCAAAGCTTCGATGTGTACCGCCGGCCGCAGCGTTTCGAGGAGTTTATCGTCGCCTGCGAGATGGACGCCCGGGGCCGCAAGGGCCTGGAGCAACGTGATTATCCACAGGCTGATTACCTGCGCGGCGCAGCGGCGGCGGCGCGTGCAGTGCAGGTGCAACCGCTGGTGCAACGAGGGCTGACCGGGCAGGCGCTGGGCGAGGCGCTCAAGGGCGAGCGGCTGAAGGCGTTGAAGGCGTACAAGGACGACGCCAAGCGGTAATGCGTGTCGCCTTCATCGCTGGCAAGCCAGCTCCCACAGGGCCTGCCTACACCGGACCTTGTGGGAGCTGGCTTGCCAGCGATGGGGTCAAATCCTGGTTAGTTGTTGCCCACGCCACTCGAACGGTACCGGCGCCAGCACTTGCTCGATTTGCGCCTCGGCCCACAGCTGGCTCATGGTTTTGCCGGCACCCGGGTGCTTAAGCGCTGGCGCAATCAACGCCAGCGGCCACAACACGAATGCGTTCTTGAGAATCTCTGCCCGCGGCAATACCAGCCCGTCGAAGCTGCCATGCAGGTCGTTGTACATCAGCACGTCGATATCCAGCGGCAGGCCTTTGCGCTCGGGGGCGTAGCGGCCATTGTCGGCCTCGATGAACTTGAGCCGGCGATCCAGTTCCATCAGCGGCAGCTCGGTCAAACCGCTGACCACCAGGTTGAAGAACGGTCCGCTCTTGATGCCCACCGCCTGGCTTTCGAACACCGCCGAACAGTGCATGTCAGTGAGCATTTCGGCCAAGGCATCGAGCCCGGCGGTCAAGTGCCGCTCGCGCTCGATATTGCTGCCCAGCCCGAGGTAAACCCTGTTCAGAGACATCCGCGCTCGATCTCCACGCCGACCCCAGTGGCGGCCGGTACCGCGCCAGGCTTGGTCAGTTTCAGGCGCAACCAGGGAATCTGGAACTCGCTCATCAGCACCGCCGCCAGGCGCTCGGCGAAAGTTTCCACCAACTGGAACTCGGACTGCTCGGCAAACGCCTGGATGCGCGCCGACACGCTGGCGTAGTCCAGGGCCTTGGTCAGGTCGTCTCCGGCTGCGGCCGGGCGGTTATCCCAGGCAAAGCTCAGGTCCAGGCGCAGGCACTGGCGGATTCCGCGCTCCCAGTCATAGGCGCCGATCACGGTATCGACTTCCAGCCCCTCGATGAACACTCTGTCCAAGCACTTCTCTCCACAGCACGACAAGGGCGCGTTGCGCCGTTAGAATCAGGGCGTCCTCGCCCGGAATGGTTAGCATGTTTTGGTTACTGGCGCTGTGCGCCTACCTGCTTGGCTCTCTGTCCTTTGCCATCGTCCTCAGCCGCCTCAATGGCAGCCCGGACCCGCGCATGAGCGGTTCAGGCAATGCCGGTGCAACCAACATGCTGCGCCTGGCCGGCCGCAAACTGGCGGTCCTGACCCTGCTTGGCGACCTGTGCAAGGGCCTGCTGCCCGTGCTGGTCGCCAATCTTGCTGGCCTCGACCTGCAGCAACAGGCCTGGATCGGCGTGTGCGCGGTGATTGGCCATCTGTTTCCGGTGTACTTCCGCTTTCGCGGCGGCAAAGGTGTCGCCACCGCCGCCGGCATGCTGCTGGGGCTTTACCCGCCAGCCGCCTTGCTGGCCATCAGCGCCTGGCTGCTGACCTTCTACCTGACCCGTACCAGCTCGCTGGCGGCGCTGGTGGCAACGCCACTGACCCTGCCACTACTGGCCTGGCGCGAGCCGGAAGCGTTGCTGCCAATCAGCGTGCTGACCGTGCTGATTGTCTGGCGTCACCGCGGCAATCTACGCGACCTTTTCGCCGGACGCGAACGGCATTTCTGAATCCAGCGCATGAGCAACGCTCAGCTTCACAGCGGCGCCAGTTGCTCCATTGGCCAGCGCGCCTGCACGCTGATCGCCAGGCTTTCCTGCTGCCCGGCGGCCAGACGCTGGCAGCCGGCGTAGGCAATCATGGCGCCGTTATCGGTGCAAAACTGCGGCCGGGCGTAGTACACATTACCCTTGATGCCAGCCAGCATGTCTTCCAGCGAAGCGCGCAAGGCCTTGTTGGCACTGACGCCGCCAGCGATCACCAGGCGCTTGAGGCCGGTCTGCTTGAGGGCTCGCTTGCACTTGATGGTCAAAGTCTCCACCACCGCCTGCTGGAAGGCCAGCGACACGTCGCAACGGGTTTGCTCACCGTCGTCCCCAGCACTCTGGCACTGCTGCCAGGTATTGAGGGCAAAGGTTTTCAGGCCGCTGAAGCTGAAATCCAGCCCCGGGCGGTCGGTCATCGGCCGCGGGAAGACAAAGCGCCCGGGCACGCCCTGGGTTGCCAGGCGAGCGATCTCCGGGCCACCCGGGTACGGCAGGCCGATCAGCTTGGCGGTCTTGTCGAAGGCTTCGCCGGCGGCGTCATCGAGGGTCTCGCCGAGCAACTCGTACTGACCGATACCGTCGACGCGCACCAACTGGGTATGCCCGCCCGACACCAGCAAGGCGACGAACGGGAACTCGGGTGGCTGCTCTTCGAGCATCGGCGCCAGCAGGTGACCTTCCATGTGATGCACGCCAAGCGCCGGAATCCCCCAGGCAAAGGCCAGGGCCTGGGCGCAGGAAGCGCCCACCAGGAGCGCGCCGACCAGGCCGGGGCCTGCGGTATAGGCGATGGCGTCGATCTCGGTGGCGACGCAGTCGGCTTCGGCCAGCACCTGGCGGATCAACGGCAGCATGCGCTTGACGTGATCACGCGAGGCCAGCTCCGGCACTACCCCGCCATAGACGCGGTGCAGGTCGATCTGACTGAACAATGCATCGGCCAAAAGGCCGCGTTCACTGTCGTATAATGCGACGCCGGTTTCGTCGCAGGATGTTTCCAATCCCAGTACTAGCATGGGTCCGTGCCTTGTTGAGGCTGAATTCGAAGGCGCGCATGATAGTCCCCGCTCCCGACGCCGACCAGCGGTTTTCGATCAGAGGCTTTGCATTCCGGTCGGCTAAGGGTTAACATCCGCAACCCTTAAAAACCGACGTTCTCCAGCGCACATTTTTGCCACGAGTTCGTTGACCCCGGTAATGAATGAAGGTAGCTCTGGATGCCAGCCGTCAAAGTTAAAGAGAATGAACCCTTCGACGTAGCTCTGCGTCGTTTCAAGCGCTCCTGCGAAAAAGCCGGTGTTCTGGCTGAAGTTCGTAGCCGCGAATTTTACGAGAAGCCGACTTCTGAGCGTAAGCGCAAAGCAGCAGCCGCTGTTAAACGTCACGCCAAGAAAGTTCAGCGCGAACAGCGCCGCGCCGTTCGTCTGTACTAATACAGACGTCCGTCGCAAGCTTCTGCCTCGCCCGGCCCACAGCCGGGCTGCCGGCAGTTGTTGCTTGATCCTTTGGCCTTCGGGCCCAAGGCGTCCTGTTGCCCTGCAGCATGGACAACCTGCCTGAATCGTCAGAACTGGCCGCAACGCCAGCTGTGCACGTCCTTCCTGACGAGCCTTCACCGGCTGCAGACGAGCACGTCTTTCCGTATTTTGTGTTACGCCATTCGACATCGCTCGAACGCGCAGCCGTTCCCGCCGCATTAGCGATTACACTTGCTTATCGCCTGATGATGAGAGTGCCATGGCCGGGCTGATTCCCCAGAGTTTTATCGACGACCTGCTCAACCGTACCGACATCGTCGATGTGGTGAGTTCGCGCGTGCAGCTGAAAAAAGCTGGCAAGAACCTCACGGCCTGCTGCCCGTTCCACAAAGAAAAGACCCCGTCCTTCAGCGTCAGCCCCGACAAACAGTTCTATTACTGCTTTGGCTGCGGCGCGGGCGGCAACGCCCTTGGCTTCATCATGGACCACGACAACCTGGATTTCCCCCAGGCCGTCGAGGAACTGGCCAAGGCCGCCGGCATGGAGATCCCCCGCGAAGAAAGCGGGCGTGGTCACAAACCCCGGCAACCAGTCGATTCACCGCTGTACCCGCTGCTTGAAGCCGCCGCCGAATTTTATCGCCAGGCGCTGCGCAGCCATCCGACACGCAAATCCGCGGTCGACTACCTCAAGGGCCGCGGCCTGTCCGGCGAGATCGCCCGCGACTTCGGCCTGGGCTTTGCCCCGCCCGGCTGGGACAACCTGTTCAAACATTTGAGCAGCGATACCTTGCAGCAAAAGGCCATGATCGATGCCGGCCTGCTGATCGAGAACGCCGAGTCAGGCAAGCGCTACGACCGCTTCCGTGACCGGGTGATGTTTCCGATCCGCGACAGCCGTGGCCGGGTCATCGCCTTCGGCGGCCGGGTTCTGGGCGACGACAAGCCCAAGTACCTCAATTCCCCGGAAACCCCGGTGTTCCACAAGGGTCAGGAGCTGTACGGGCTGTACGAGGCGCGCAAGTTCAACCGCAACCTCGACGAGATCATCGTGGTCGAAGGCTACATGGACGTCATCGCCCTCGCGCAGCAAGGCTTGCGCAACGCGGTGGCAACCCTGGGCACGGCCACCAGCGAAGAGCACCTCAAGCGTCTGTTTCGCGTGGTGCCGAGCGTGCTGTTCTGTTTTGACGGCGACCAGGCCGGCCGCAATGCTGCCTGGCGCGCCCTGGAAGCAACGCTTTCGAGCCTGCAGGACGGGCGCAAGGCGCGCTTTCTGTTTTTGCCCGAAGGCGAAGACCCCGACACCCTGGTACGCGCCGAAGGCACTGATGCCTTCCGCGCGCGCATCAACCAGCATGCGCAGCCGCTGGCCGATTATTTTTTCCAGCAGTTGACCGAGGAAGCTGACCCGCGCTCGCTCGAGGGCAAGGCACACATGGCCACCCTCGCTGCACCGTTGATCGAAAAAGTGCCCGGGGCGAATCTTCGCGCCTTGATGCGCAACCGCCTCAAGGAAATTACCGGCCTGGACAACCAGCAGGTCGAACAACTGGCGCACACTGCACCGGCTGAAGCTCCACCCAGTTACGACCCGGGCATCGATTACGACGCGATTCCCGACTACACACCGGATTACGCTGATTTTCACCAGCCCGAGTACGCCGCGCCACAACAGCAGTGGACACCGAACAAGGGCGGCAAGAAAAAGTGGGACGGCAAACCCTGGGACAAGAAGGGCAAGCCCTGGGAGCGCAATGGCCAGCGCCAGGATGCGCCACCACGGGTGCCGACCTCGGTAGAACCGCCGACCTTGAGCGCCCTGCGCACCTTGCTGCATCACCCGCAACTGGCGAAAAAGGTCGAAGATGCCAGCCAGCTGGCGGCCGAAGAACACGTCTATGCCCAGCTGCTGGTAGCCCTGCTCGAGGCGTTGCAAAAGAATCCTGAGCTACGCTCACTACAGCTGATCGCCCGCTGGCATGGCACCGAACAGGGCCGCCTGCTAAGGGCATTGGCAGAAAAGGAATGGCTGATCGATGCCGATAACCTTGAACAACAGTTTTTCGACACCATAACTAGCTTGTCCGCTCGCCAACGCGAGCGCAGCCTGGAACATCTGCTCAGGAAAGCACGTCAAAGTGACTTGAGCGCAGAGGAAAAAAATCAGCTGCGTGACCTGTTAAGCCGTAATGTTCCCGCACAAACCCCGACCTCAACTGGCGCGTGAGGTCCTAGCTCGGGTATAATCCTCGGCTTGTTTTTTGCCCGCCAAGACCTTCAGTGGATAGGGTGTTATGTCCGGAAAAGCGCAACAGCAGTCTCGCATCAAAGAGTTGATCACCCGCGGTCGTGAGCAGGGCTACCTGACTTACGCGGAGGTCAACGACCACCTGCCAGAGGATATTTCAGATCCGGAGCAGGTGGAAGACATCATCCGCATGATCAACGACATGGGGATCAACGTATTCGAGAGTGCTCCGGATGCGGATGCCCTTTTGTTGGCCGAAGCCGACACCGACGAAGCCGCAGCTGAAGAAGCCGCCGCAGCGTTGGCGGCTGTGGAAACCGATATTGGTCGCACGACTGACCCGGTGCGCATGTACATGCGTGAAATGGGTACCGTCGAGCTTCTGACCCGCGAAGGCGAAATCGAAATCGCCAAGCGGATCGAAGAAGGTATTCGTGAAGTCATGGGTGCTATCGCCCACTTCCCGGGTACTGTCGAGCACATCCTCTCCGAGTACGATCGCGTCACTACCGAAGGTGGCCGCCTGTCCGACGTTCTCAGCGGTTACATCGACCCGGACGACGGCATCGCGCCGCCGGCCGAGGTGCCGCCGCCGATCGACCCGAAAGCCCCGGCCAAGGCCGATGCTGACGACGACGAGGAAGAGAAAGAGGAAAGCAGCGACGAAGAGGAAGAAGTCGAAAGCGGTCCGGATCCGGTCGTCGCGCAACAGCGCTTCGGTGCCGTCCAGGATCAGCTCAACGCTACCCTCAAGGTACTGAAGAAGAACGGCCGCAGCCACAAGGACAGCCTCAAGGCGATGCTTGATCTGGCCGAGCTGTTCATGCCGATCAAGCTGGTACCGAAGCAGTTCGAAGCCCTGGTTGAGCGCGTTCGTAGCGCCCTGGACCGCCTGCGTCAGCAAGAACGCGCCATCATGCAACTGTGCGTCCGTGACGCGCGCATGCCACGTGCCGACTTCCTGCGCCTGTTCCCGAGCAACGAAATCGACCAGACCTGGGCCAGCGACCTGGCCAAGCGCAGCACCAAATGGGCGGCTGCCCTGGGTGAGAAAAGCGACGCCATCGTGGCCTGCCAGCAGAAGCTGATCGACCTCGAAAGCGAAACCGGCCTGACCATCGCCGAGATCAAGGACATCAACCGTCGCATGTCGATCGGTGAAGCCAAGGCTCGTCGCGCCAAGAAAGAAATGGTCGAGGCCAACCTGCGTCTGGTTATCTCGATCGCCAAGAAGTACACCAACCGCGGCCTGCAGTTCCTCGACCTGATCCAGGAAGGCAACATCGGCCTGATGAAGGCGGTGGACAAGTTCGAATACCGTCGTGGTTACAAGTTCTCGACCTATGCCACCTGGTGGATTCGCCAGGCGATCACCCGTTCGATCGCCGACCAGGCCCGCACCATCCGTATTCCGGTGCACATGATCGAGACGATCAACAAGCTCAACCGTATTTCCCGGCAGATGTTGCAGGAAATGGGTCGCGAACCGACCCCGGAAGAGCTGGGTGAGCGCATGGAAATGCCTGAGGACAAGATCCGCAAGGTATTGAAGATCGCCAAAGAGCCGATCTCCATGGAAACCCCGATCGGTGACGACGAAGATTCGCATCTGGGTGACTTCATCGAAGACTCGACCATGCAGTCGCCAATCGATGTGGCCACGGTCGAAAGCCTCAAGGAAGCGACCCGTGACGTGCTCTCCGGTCTGACCGCACGCGAAGCCAAGGTGCTGCGCATGCGTTTCGGTATCGACATGAACACCGATCACACCCTCGAAGAGGTCGGCAAACAATTCGACGTGACCCGCGAGCGGATCCGTCAGATTGAAGCCAAGGCGCTGCGCAAGCTGCGCCATCCGACGCGAAGCGAGCATCTGCGCTCCTTCCTCGACGAGTGATGACAAACCCCGGCCCAGGCCGGGGTTTTTCTTTTCCGGCGAACGGCGCTTTTCAGCCTTTGCCCACTACCCCGCCGCTGAAATGCCCGTCTACACTCGAATCAATCCACCTGTGTGACGAGGCCGTTATGCCCCGAATGCCGGCCCTTCTGTTGGCTCTCCTGCTCGTCTGGAGTGCAACTGCCGGCGCCTTGACCCTGACTGAGGAAGAACAAGCCTGGCTCAGCGCACACCCGCAGCTGCGCCTGGGCGTCGATGCATCCTGGCCACCTTTTGAATACCGGGACCAGGACGGTCGCTACCAGGGATTGGCCGCCGACTACATTGCCCTTATCCAGGACCGCCTGGACGTGCAGTTCAAGCCGATCGAGCCGATCAGCTGGACTGCCGTGCTCGAGCAGGCCCGGCAGAACAAGCTCGACCTGCTGCCCGGCATCATGTCGACCCCAGAGCGCCAGAGCTTTCTGGCCTTCACCCGCCCGTACCTGGATTTTCCGATCGTCATCCTCGCCCATGATGGCGGGCCGCAACCACGGACCATCAAGGACCTCTACGGCCTGAAGATCGCCGTGGTGGAAAACTACGCGCCCCACGAGCTGTTGCGCACCCACCACCCGGACCTCAACCTGGTGGCCCTGCCCAATGTCAGCTCGGCGCTGCAGGCCCTGGCCACCGATGAAGTGGACGCCGTGGTGGGCGACCTTGCCTCGAGCATATGGAGCCTGCGTCAGCTCAAGCTCGAAGGCCTGTACGTCAGCGGCGAAACGCCCTACCGCTATCAGCTGGCCATGGCAGTGCCACGGGAACAGAAGATCCTCGTCGGCATTCTCGACAAGGTCATGGCCGACATGAGCCCCGGCGAAATCAGCAATATCCAGGAGCGCTGGGTCGGCAAAGTGCTTGACCACCGCACGCTGTGGTACGACCTGCTGATCTACGGCCTGCCCGCCCTGCTGCTGATGATCGCCATCCTTGCTGCGGTGATCCGCGTCAACCGCCGCCTGAGCTCGGAGATTTCCCGGCGCATCGCCCTTGAGCAGGAACTGCGCAGCAGCGAATACCACTACCGCGGCCTGGTCGAAAGCCTTTCGGCCATTGCCTGGGAAGCCGACGCCAACGACTTCACCTACAGCTACGTCTCGCCCCATGCCGAAGACCTGCTCGGCTACCCGTTGAACCAGTGGCTGCGCCCGGGCTTCTGGCGCAGCATCATCCACCCCGACGACGCCCTCTGGGCCCAGGCCTATTGCGACAGCGAAACCGCCGCCGGCCGCGATCACAGCCTTGATTACCGCGTAATCCGCGCCGACGGCCGCAGCCTGTGGGTGCGCGATATCGTCAGCCTCATCGAACACGGGCACAAACCAGTGATGCGTGGGCTGATGATCGACATCAGCGAAACCAAGAACGCCGAAGAAGCCCTGCGCCTGTCGGAGCAGAAGTTCGCCTCGGTGTTTCAGCAGTGCCCGGATATCCTGGTGATCGCCCGGATGAGCGACGGCTGCCTGCTGGAAGTCAACGAGGCCTTTGAAGAACAGATCGGCCTGAGCCCGGCGCAAGTGCTGGGCCGCACCGCCACCGAGCTGAACATCTGGGGCATCGACGGCGTTGGCCCGGACCTGCTCAAGCGCTTGCAGGCAGGCAGCATCCGCAACCTGGAAATGCTCTTCCGGCGCAGCAACGGCCAGCTGTTCACCGGCCTGACTTCCGCCGAGACCTTCCAGCTCGACAGCACGCCGGCGCTGGTAGTGGCAGTACGCGACATCAGCCAGCTGAAAGAAACCCAGGAGCAGCTGCAAACCTCCGAAGAGAAGTTCGCCAAGGCCTTCCACGCCTCCCCCGACGGCCTGCTGCTGTCGCGCCAGAGCGACGGTTTGCTGATTGAAGTGAACGAAGGCTTCTGCCGCCTGACCGGCTACGACACCCACATGTCGCTGGACCACACCTCGCTGGACCTGGGTATCTGGGTCGACCTCAACGAGCGCCGGCGGCTGCTGGACATGCTCCAGCGCGACGGCTTCGTGCGTGATTTCAGCTGCCATATCCGCCGCAGCGACGGCCAGATCCGTCTCTGCGAACTGTCAGCCAGGCCGCTGCCGATTGCCGGGGTCGATTGCATGCTGACCATCGCCCGCGACATCACCGAGCGCCATCTGATGCAGGAAAAACTGCAACTGGCCGCCACCGTATTCGAGAACACCGCCGAAGGCGTGTTGATCACCGACATCGACCAGCGCATCAGTGCGGTCAACCGCGCCTTCAGCGAAATCACCGGCTACAGCGAGTTTGAAGCGCTGGGTCAGACCCCGCGGCTGCTTGCCTCCGGCCAGCACGACAGCGCCTTCTACGTAGCTATGTGGCATCAACTGACGGCCGAGGGCCATTGGCAGGGTGAGATCCACAACCGGCGCAAGAACGGCGAGATCTACCCCAGTTGGCTGACCATCAGCGCGGTGCGCAACAGCGAGCGCGCCATCACCCACTTTGTCGCGGTGTTCGCCGATATCTCCAGCCTCAAGCACGCCCAGGCCAAGCTCGATTACCAGGCCCATCACGACCCGCTGACCGGCCTGCCCAATCGCACCCTGTTCGAAAGCCGCCTGCAGGCCGCGCTCAACTGTTCCCAGGCCTCCAAGCGCCAAGGCGCGGTGCTGTTTCTCGATCTCGATCGCTTCAAGCACATCAACGACAGCCTCGGCCATCCGGTCGGCGACCTGTTGCTTAAAGGCATCGCCCAGCGGCTCAAGGAACAGGTGCGCGACATCGATACCGTCGCACGCCTGGGCGGCGACGAGTTCATCATCCTCCTGCCCGGCCTGCACCAGCCTAGTGATGCCGAGCACATCGCGCACAAACTGCTGGCCTGCTTTGGCGCACCGTTCCAGGCTGGCGAACATGAGTTCTTCACCAGCGCCAGCATCGGCACCAGCCTTTATCCACAGGACGGCACCGACGTCGCCTCGCTGATCCGCAACGCCGACGCCGCCATGTACCGCTCCAAGGCCAAGGGGCGCAACCGGGTCGAGTCCTACACCCGCGACCTCACCGCCCAGGCCAGCGAGCGCATCGCTCTGGAGCACGAACTGCGCCGGGCCATCGAGCGCAATGAACTGAGCCTGTGCTACCAGCCCAAGTTCAGCCTCAAGACCCAGAGCCTGGTCGGCGCCGAAGCGCTGATCCGCTGGACCAACCCGACGTTCGGCGACGTCCCGCCGGAGCACTTCATTGCACTGGCCGAAGAGAACGGCATGATCCTGCAACTGGGCGACTGGGTACTGGAACAAGCCTGCCGGCAAATGCAGGTCTGGAAACACAACTACCTGGCGTTCGGCCCGCTGTCGGTCAACCTCGCCGGCGCTCAGTTGCGCCAGCCAAGCCTGGTCAAACGCATCGAACAACTGCTCAAGACCCACCAGCTCAAGGCCGGTGACCTGCAGTTGGAAATCACCGAGAACTTCATCATGAGCCAGGCCGAAGAAGCCCTGGCCATCCTCCATCAACTCAAGCACCTGGGCGTGCAACTGGCGATCGACGACTTCGGCACCGGCTACTCGTCGCTGAGCTACCTCAAACGCCTGCCGCTGGATATCCTCAAGATCGACCAGTCGTTCATCCGCGGCCTGCCCGACGATCCTCATGATGCGGCTATTGCCCGCGCCATCATCGCCCTGGGCCGCAGCATGCAACTGACCATCATCGCCGAAGGGGTGGAAAGCCAGGCTCAGCAGCAGTTTCTTGCTGCCGAAGGCTGCGAGCAGATCCAGGGCTACATCGTCAGCCTGCCGCTACCGGCCGAGGAATTCGCCAGGACCTTCCTTCGCATAGCTCTTTCAGATCTTTCGGATGGCACAGCCTGGAATCCCTCGTTATAATCCGCGTCCACTGGGGCCTATAGCTCAGTTGGTTAGAGCAGGGGACTCATAATCCTTTGGTCCACGGTTCAAGTCCGTGTGGGCCCACCAACAAAATCAATGGCTTACGCTTAACTGGCGTAGGCCATTTGTGTTTTTGGGCATAAATTTTCCCCGTTTTGTCCCCGTTTCGTCCACACCACCGCGCTCCCTGGCGCAAAGTACAGGGGCCAAGGCCTGGTATCAGCTCAGATTTCACGTAGCGTCGTGCTCCCCGTCTGCGCCGAGCACGGTACCCGCTTGTGCATTGCTTCACCCCTGCGCAGCAGGCCCACCATCGCGCAGCGATGTGTAGTGGGTTACACATTGCGGCCTCCAGTTTTTTCAAACTGGGGGTTGCATTGGGTGCTGCTCCAAGCGCTTAACTGACTGATAAGACAGTTAAAAGCGACGGAGAAGCGCTATGGCATACGCAATCATCAGGGCAAAGAAACTCAAATCCATGGGAGCAGTGTCGAGGTCGGCGATGCATACATTCAGGATGCAGCCCACCCCCAATGCTGACCCATCACTCACTGGACGAAACCGAACAGTAGGCGCCAAAGGAGCAGACCAGCTACTCGCCGCCCTGGTGCGCACGCTGCCGACCAAAAGACGCAAGGATGCTGTGCTAGCGATTGAATACCTGGTCACAGCATCCCCTGGAGCGTTCAAGCGTCACGGGGGGCATTTGGGCGACATGGGGGACGGATACTTTGCCGAGGCCCTAAAGTGGCTCAGGAGGCGCCACGGTGCTGAACATGTCCTAAGCGCGACCGTCCACCTGGATGAATCAACGCCGCACCTGGTCGTTTACGTTGTGCCGATTACGGCAGACAAGCGGCTATCGTGCCGTGACTTCCTCGGTGGCCCCCAAAAGCTGAAGGCGATGCAAACCGACTTCCATGCAAAGGTTGGTGCGCAGCGCGGCCTGGAGCGCGGCGTGGAGGGCTCCAAGGCAAAACATGAGGCGGTATCGGCCTTCTACTCGACGATGGCTGCTGCGGGCGAAGCGCCAATGCTGAAGGCCCGCGACTATGCGGCAGCGGCTATCGGAGTGAAGACTGAAGCTTGGCGGCGAGCCGAAGCCGTGGCCAGCGCCAACGCTCAAGGTGCAGCTCGCCATGCACGCTCAAAACGGGCAGCGCTATCACGCTCCAGGGCAGTGAAGAAAGCAGCTGATCTAGTGTCTGATCGGCAGCGAGCGGTTGAACGACAGGAGCAGCAGCTGCGCGGCAGAGTGCAGGTAGTGGATCGCCGCACCAGGAGCATCGAAGGCCTGGTGACGCAGCTCAGTGAAACAGAGAACAAGGTGGCGGTGCTTACTGCTGAAAGGGTTGCCCTCAAGCGGCGGATCGCGCAGCTGGAACACAAGCTGAGCAATGAGAAATACCCTGAGCCTCGCTAGCACCTTGCGGAGAGTCCGGGGGCAGGACGACCACCGGCCCATAAAAAACCCGTCCGAGCCGAAGCTAGGACGGGCTCCCCCGGGCGAACTATTAGTTACAGTTCATCCCAGTTGTCGCGGATGAATTCATACAGGCGATAGCACCGGTACAGGCTCATCAAACCACTCAGAGTACGAAAGAATTTCTTCATACCTAAAGGCCTCTGAATGGCCTGCCTCCAGCGTTTTTTCCGGAACACATACGCCTTCGGGCCTGCTCGTTGAAGCGCCCTGTGAGGAGGCCGGTTGATGGCCCCTCAATCAGATCCGGCGCGGGTTACTAGGCCGCGTTGAGGGGGAAAAGGGTCACCCCCCCAATGGATGTCATCCGGTCCTCACAGGACACGAGCGCGACCATGGTACCGTATCAGCAACTGCCAAGCCCACCTGTTTGCAGCTGATCCGCCCGGTTTGCAGGCAACAGCTATCGGGCGTAAACTCAGAAAACGTTGAAGCGCCCTGTGAGGTCAGCAAGCCAGCCACTAACTGAGCTTGCGGAAAAAACCGCCCCTACTAAGGCGGTTTTTTTTCGCCTGTAGGAAAGTGACAGGCCGTCCAGGGGCACCGCCCAACTGCTGATTTCCCGCCCACATCAGCTCTATCTGAAAAATCCGCCGCGAAAAAAAATCGGGGCAGAAAATCACTTATCCCCCTCCCGCCGACGCGCTTCCCGTCGCAAAAAAGTGCAATGGCCGTGGGTAGTGCAATCGAATGCCCGGCCCAGGCCCGCTGCGGGCTCTGGCAGCTGATCGGCCATTGCACTGAGTGCAAAGTTTTGCAAAGGAATGCAAAGCCATTGCACGAGAAAATGCCCGCTCGTGGCCGCGCTCTACGGCATTAGACCCAATGGCAATAGGGGTGCGCCCGGATTTTTCCAGAATGCACCGCTCAATTTTGGCGGTGCTATTTCTGCTGTATTGGACGCAGGGGAAAAGCCTGTCCCCCAGCAACCGCAAGGCTTTCCGGCTTAATAGAAGGGCTTTGGCGGTTTCACTCACCTGCACGGCAGGGCTGATTGCGGGGCCGCTGAATGTGGATCAAAGGACGCTGCGAAAAATCCGCAAAACCCACCGAGGCCAATTGCGCGGCCCCGGCAGCTACCGCGTGAGCCGCTTTGCTCGCCAAGCGGGGGGTAGGGTCAGGATTTCGCGTGCTGGAATTGCAGTTTGTGCAGCGCAGAAGGTGATTTCACCACTGCCTCTTTCGCTAAGGCAGTAGGAATAGTGGCCAAGGCTGGCGGTACCGCATCAACCTCTGCCCCATCAAAGATACTTTCCAGTTCTTTCCTGAAATACCTCCAGATAAGCTCATCTGTCTTTGCCTTTCTCTCGCGCTGGCCATTACAGGAACTCAAAACAATTTCGTTCGCCTCAAGATCGCGGAGACATAACGCCCTGGACAAAATGAAAGCGTTCAACAACTCATCGCGCAGACCATCGCGAGCGAGGATTTGTTCAAGCTGGCCTTGCCAGTAATCTTTATTGATAGCTCCCGGCTCTCTGACAATCGCCATGCGCGCCTTTGCTGCACGCAAGATCAAATTGTTTTCAAGCTCGGCACGCGCCTCAACAGTGGCACGCATGGTTTTCGCTTCTTTCCTGAGTTTCTCGGCCCGTTCAATTTCTTCATTAACTTTTGGCTGATCAATATCACCCGTTGCTGCGAGCCTTTTCCAGGACGCATCAGTACGGCTAGCTTGCCCCTCAAGCTCAGCAGCCTTTTGTAGCAGACGTTGGGTTTCTTGTGTTACTTCCGCAAGCTTATTTTGCAAATCGACATACACAGCTTTATCAGCCTCAAAGCAAGTTAAGCGATGTTGCAACTCAGGTGTAAGATTCCCGATGTCAATGGTTTGGGTATTCATATGATTTTTCCTAAATTATTTGGAGATTTGAAGCCCCCAGGTGCGGCCGTGGCTAGAGCAGTCGCTTGGCGGGCTTGGCTTGGTACTTACGCTGTTTGAAGGCCCTCACCTGAACGCTCACTTCCTGCCTAACGCGCTTCAAGCTTGTAGCCAACGCCTTGCTCATGGGAGCGGGACGCATCGGCACGGCCTTGGTGTGATACGTGGCTGTATTGGCTTTCCTGGAGAAAAAGAGTTCCTGAGTTCCGAGACTCGCGGGCTCATCAGTGACAGCGAGGCCAGTCATATACGCCCGACCAGACCCAGCAAAGTTTGGCGTTATCTCGACGCTGGAAAACAATTTCTCTCCATCGCTATTCAACTGGAGCAAACGGGCGTTTGGCTTAATCTGCACCTCTAATGCTACCTGGCCTTTTGCAAGCTCAGGATCATTATCAATTAAGCGCACTGAATAAACCGTGCCATGCGCACCATTGCCTCGTTGGTGATCCACCCAAATAACGGCGGTGTATTTTGATGGCGTATAAGTTTCCGCACAGTCACGCAAGTCCTGCGCTTTGATTTCTCGCCCGTCAGCAGTCGGCCCACTGGTGGCGACACGCTTCCAGGAAGTTACAAGTGATCGGGGCATTAAGAGCCTCACTAAGCGAAGGTGAAAATATAAAAAGTGCAACTGCCGCGAAGATGCGCAACATGCCGCACCAGCATGTTAATATTACCACAACCAGACAACTATCCGTCCTTTTGAGGCGCAACCAATGCGGGTTTATTGTGGGGCCTGTGGAAAAAAGGCACGTATCTCTAGAACTGAAGAAGTGTCACCAACCTATACAAAACTTTATTGCATCTGCCTTGAGCCGCTCTGCGGGCATAGTTTTGTATCGGAGTTCAGTTTCTCGCATACACTAAAGCCTTCAAAATTCAATCCAGTAGAAAAGACAACACTTGATCGAATTTTGCGGCTCACCGAAGAACAGCAAAGACAGGTCTTGCAGCAGTTGGATTTATTGACATGAGCAGCGCTGTACCAGGTGTGCTGACCTTCCAGGACCTACAGCACGTTACAGGTTATCAACGGCGCTCTGATGTGGAGCGCTCATTAATAGACCAGGGCGTGCGGATATTTCGTGGTCGCTGTGGACCCTGGACAACCATCGACTTAATTAATCGGGCGGGAGGTATCAAACCGGACAGCGATGATAAGTATGGGGCAGACATCATTTGAGGCCAGACGGCAACGGCTCAAAAGCGGCTCGCCAAGGGGGCGGGGGGTCGAGGTCGGCGGCTTGCCTCAACCCCACCACCTGGCGCGCAAAACACTCGCCTAGATCAACATTCTAGATTTCCGTCAACAAAAACCACCGACACCCCCTATTTACCGCGTCTGATTTCAAAAAAACGGGGAACACGGGATTTTCGGGAAACCCCTTCTAGAATGCGGCCTCCAGAGCACTTTTCTGTTCCCGCACTTTTTTGACCGGGAACAAAATGGATGGGACGTACCCTATTAAACAGAGTTGTGTTCCCATGTTCCCACTCTTGTGTTTTAAATGGGAACGCCAGAAGCCCCGTATTCTCTGGCCGTTCCCGGTGTTCCCGGTGTTCCCGATCAAAAACGGCTCTGCGCTCATGCCTGACGGGGGGGCTCGGCCGGCTTACCCCTCTTTCTCTAGCCTATCGGGGTCAATCACGTAAAAACGGGAATTCCCGCCACCTGGCGTGCGGCGCTTTTTCGTCCACCGATTGTCTTCACTATCCATTTGCACCAAGGCTTCCACGCCGATCAAGGCGCGTACTATTCGAGCCTGGCTAAATCCTGACGCTGCCTCTTTAAGACCAGGTGGATTGAACAAATAAAGACGCTTGTCGGAATCAACTTGGTAATAACCAGCACGTTCACGAACAGTTACATTGGCATGTTCGGCGTAAATGTCTGAGAAACGGCTGTCACTGTGCAGGGCGATAAATTCGCTAATACCACTAAGTATCTGACGATCCTCTGCACTACCGTCACCCATCGTTTGCAGCCATTCGTTGAACAACGTTTGGCAACCCTTGATGGCAGTCCCTTTCGGCCAGTTCAGCAGCTTGCGACGAATAGCCGACTCACCAGCAAGCGCCATGATTGCGAACCGATCCGCCACCCGGCCAGCCTGCGAACTTTCGGTGGCAAAGGCTTCCCGCACTTGCCGGAATGCGCTATGCAGGTCTTCAGGGTGCTGGATCAGCGACTCCACAAACGCCGGACCAACGTGCCCGTAGTGCTGGGTGACGGCATCGCTCACGACCCGGTGAAACTCTTGCCCCGTCAGCCCCTGTACGTCATCAAAGGCGCGGTGTGTGCGAGTGCCTGCATTGACATCCACCATGCGCAGCTCGGCCCCAGCGTGGGCATTGCTGCCACCGATGGCCGCGTGATCCGACAATGAGCGCTCCCCGCTGGACAACGCCAGGACGCGCCACGTCAGCTTGGCGCGCCCCTCCCGCTCCCTGGTCATGGTGCCTTTGCCCATGCCGTTGGCGATGGCATACGCCATTTCCTGAACCCGCTTGGGGTCAGCTCGCTTGATTTCGTCCAGGATCAGGACGGTGTCATTGCGCGATGCTGCCTCGATCTCAATGCCGCCCTTCGATACGTCCCAGGACGCCGCGAACGCCCCAGGATTGCCCCACACGGACGCTGCGAGGAGCTGGGCAAGCGATTTACCACTCGACGAATCACCCACCAGGTGCACACCGCCTCCATTCACCCCCACCTTGGCGAGCAAAGGGCCCGCCAGGGCACAGCAGACCGACAGGATCAACACGGGGTTGCCCACGCACCGGGCGGCAATTTCGGTCTTCCAGCCGTCTATCGTGCCCTTGCTGTTGAAGATGTTGGCCGCCCTGCCAGAATCCTGGAAACGCACGTTGTCGCCGCCAATGACGCGAGACGGCAGCACAAACGCCCCCGACTCGTGCCAACCCGGCTTGCTGGTGGTAGCGATCACCAGCTCAGGTGACTGGTGGCTGGCCAAGTAGGGCACGATCTGGCGGCGCTGGTGGTGCTCGATGACCAGGCCGCGACTCAGCAACACCTTCAATACCTCATCACCCTTCCCGCCCAGTGCCTCCATCGGCATGACCCATTCGATACGCCGCCCCCGGTGAGTGAACGACAGCAAGCGGCCAATGGCTCCATCCTCTGAATTAATCGTTTCAGCTTCCACATTTAAGGGCGCACAGATCCAGTGATCGACCGGAATGGCCTTCTCATCAGGCCCGCTTTGCTTCAAGCCGTGATACCAGGTGCCAGCCTTGTAGAATTTGCCCTCCACGGTGCAAGGATGCTCGTAAACGGCGTAGCGGGGCCGTTCCAGCTTTTCGGATGCAGGTGCTTGTAGCTCACCCACCAGGCTCAAGGCCGGAGGTTTTTCGTATGTGCTCATGGTTTACCGCTCTTCTTGGGTTGACCTGCCAGCCAGAGGTGCAGGTCGTTGAAATCGGATAGGTCGGACGGGGCTTCAGCAGGCCACTCGGGGAAGACCACCCGCGCATCAGCAGCGCGGGCGGCTTGGTTGGCAGCACGCTTGCCCGGATTGCCCGGCGTACTGCGGTCATCATCACCGGCCACCACTAGGTCAAGCGTGGCGCCGTAGCGCTCACGCATGGCCACGGCTACTGCCTTGAGGTTTCCGGCGTTCATCGCACAGACCACCGGACACCCGGTGGTTTGGTGCAGCGTGGCACCTGTGGCCCAGCCCTCGCACACATACAGGCGGCACCCCTCGGAGAGCTTGCCCAGGGGCGAATAGCAGCCCTGGACACGCCCTCCCATCAGAAAGCGCTTGCTGCCGTCCGGCGTGATGATTTGCAGGTTCACTAAGCGCCCGTTGTCACAGAGCGGTACCACCAACCGCCCCTGCCCCAACTGACGTACCAGGTACGGCTTTACCCCCTTGCCCAACAGGTAGGTGTGCATGGGGTCAGCAGGCTTGGCCACTTTCCAGAGCTGTGCGGCTTCACGGGCTGCCTGGAGCTGTTTTTCCTCCTGGAGCTGTTGCTCACGCAGACGCCAGGAAACGCGTTCACGTTCGGCCTCCTGGTGGCGTTCCTGGAGCTGCCGCGCATCGGCAGCCGACAGCTTGAACAGACCAAGGCCCAGGCGCTCATCCACTTCCTTGGCCGCGTCCAGCTGGCCACATCCGCGCAGATAGGCCAGCAGCGATACCAGGTCGCCGCCATGGGCACCGCTGTCAGCAAAGTCATTCCACCGGCCATTGTCTAGCGACACGCCGAAGGAACCGGCTTGCCGATCCCCGCGAGCGATGTTTGCGGCCACCCATTCGCGGCCTTTGCGCTTGCCTTCCGGCAGCCACTCCGGCAGCAGCGTTTCCGCTGCATTCAGGGCGAATCGGGCTGCATGGCGGATCAAGTCAACAGGGCTTGGCTTCTTCATGATTTCCGTGCTCCCTGCTTGGCTTTGCGTCGGGTCAAGTAGCGATCCACCTCTTTCACGTTCCAGCGCACCGTGTGCCCGAGGCGAACGGGGGCAGGGAAAGATGGGGCTTTTGTCCAACGCCACCAGGTAGAACGGCTGATTTGGTATCGCGTCCACAGTTGCTTGGCCGAAGCGAAAACAGGCTCAGGGCGAGCGCGGGGTTTGACGGGCGCTTTATTGGTCATGGCGCAGCCCTCCCACATGGTCGGTGCGCGCGAATGCTTGCCTGTCGTTCAGCATGTAATGGGTGTTCGGCTCAAGACCGTTTTCACCGATATAGCCTGTCGCGGTGCGATAGCGCTGCGCCTGGCTATCCCAGTACCTCAGGCGGATTTCACCCTGCTCACCGGCACAAACCGTGCCCCCGACTCCAGCACTCGCCGTGCCCTGCGCACCGACAGAGGCAGCACCGTAATCACCGGCAGTAGCCAACCCCAAACGCCCAGCAGTGGCAATGCCGCAAGTCAGGACAGAGGCCACGCCACAATCCCCAACGGTGGCACGCCCCCACTCTCCAGCACTGGCAGTCCCGAACATTCCAGCCAACGCGGAGCCCCTGTCCCCGACCATTGCCGTTCCGCTTTCGCCTGTCGCGGCAGTGCCACTTTCCCCGGCAATTGCGGTGCCGTAATCGCCCGCCTGGACGCTTTCCTGGTCGCCAACTTGGCGGTATGTCCGAACGGGCTTCACATACCCGTCTTGAGCGCCTTGCTTGTCCAGGTGCAGCACATCAGAAGCTTTTTTTAGGCAAGCCGAACCCGTAAGCGCATCACTGCGCTCTTGAAAAGTGTTCATCTCAATCGTCCCGTAATGAGGGGAGGAAGGTCACAGGGCGGATACGCCTGTCACCCCTTCGCATCGGCTCACATCAGTGGTGGCCGGTGCCTCTGGTCATCAGCCAGCCTGCTGCAACCGCGGCGGCGGTAGCGCTTCGACGGCAGACTCAATTACCAGCGAAATATCCTCACCGATCCGCTCCAGGAACGAGGCGATCATTTCAGGGGTATAGGTGGAAGACCCCCGCACCTCACCGAACAAGATGCTCAGTAGATTGATGGATTCTTGGGCACGGCGGAGATTGTAAAACTCGTCTTCAGACAGGCTGTAGGGACGGTTCATTGGACACCCCCAGCTTTCAGGACGCGGACGTTGTCCTGGTGCGCATCGAAGCGCTCATTCAAACGCTTGGTATGGGTTGTGAGCGTTTCGCGGTAGTCGCCTGCCAGGTACTGGGCAATGTCGGCCAGGCGCTCGGCGTGATGGTCATTCCCATCGGCAAGTGTGCGCTTGATGACCCAGCTCAGGGAGTCGAGCCAGTCCAGGTAAGTGGAGGCGGTCTCCAGCTCGCTGATGGCCTCTACGGCAATAGCGTTGAGGATTTGCGGCTTGTTCATTGCGCACCCCCTTGGGCTTCCAGGGCGCGAACAATGTCCATGTGAGCGTTGTAGCGTTTGAGGCGTACAGAGAGAGATGAGTTTGCGCGGAGGGCGCTCAAGGCCATTCGACGGTGAGCGAGTGCGCGAATTGCGGGCGAAATAAGGGCGGTCATCGGTGGTGCTCCGTTTGCGTCGTTGGAGCTGCCACAGTTCGCCGTCAAACGAATAATGGTGGCAGCTGTGCGCAGGTTGACGGACCGGGGCAAACGGAACCCGGCAGGCCGCGAGGCCTCCCACGCACAGCCACCATAAACAGGATATGCGGGCACAAAAAAAAGCGCCTGCAATCGATATGGGGGCGCCTGTGCGCCGTTTACTGATCGGGCCGTCAAACCCGGTCGCTGAATTGGCAGCGACAGACGAACGATAGCGGCGCACGCGTGACTTTGCAACCCTGGATTGGGTCGCGGTGTGAATCGGCATGGCTCACCCCTTCCTGTTGGTCAGGAAGGCGTCTACGGCCTCAGCATCCCAGCGCAGGACGCGACCTGCACGGATCGGCACGGGGAAGTTGTCAGCTTTCGTCCAGCGCCAAAAGGTGGTGCGGCTGATCTGGTACAGGGTGCAGAGCTGTTCGGTGGTGGCACGGATACCAGCACGCGGAACATTCGGAGCAGGTGCATTGTCAGTGGTGGGCGTCATCGTCGATTTCTCTAAGCGCTAGGGAAAAACCGAGAGGTTGAGCGACGGTTTGAAGGCAGAATGTTGCATAGCCCTATCACTCGCAATACAGTTCCGGCTGGGCCTACAACCCCATGTCGAAATCTCTGTAACCGCTTCACCTCTCGGAACGTGTACTGGTTTGTTCTGGTACGCAGAAGGACGCGGAAACGTCCTTGTCCAATGAGCCCCGGTACGGCAAATACCGGGGCTTTTTCTTGCCTGCAATTCACCAACATGCACGATTTTTTTGCAGCCGAAACCCGCCTCTATCGGGTGTTTCAGAGCAGTTCGTGATGTTCATCCAGTGGCCGCATGGTAGCTACAGATTCTCGACTTATACAAGCCAACGAATTGCGCACTCATGATGCGCAACTGTCTGATTTATAAGTTTTTTATGTCTCACAGAGTGTCACTGATGCTCACCGAGACTCATTGGTACCCAATGTCCCTAAAATAGAAAAACCTACCGTTCGTCGGATTTTTTCCGACGTTTGGTTAGCAACACCACATTGGCAGTTGAATTGCCTTGGGCCAGGCCGTCCAGGTACCGCCCCCATTGCTCCAAGGCGGCACGTTTCTCTGGCAGGTAGCTATACCGGTCATAGTGCTTCGCTTGGACTCCACTCCGACCGTGGGACAGCAGCCAAGCCCGCACCTCGGCGCCGACGCCCAGGTGCGCTAGGAGTGATTCAGCCGTCACGCGGACATTCTTCCAGGTGAAGGCACGGGACTTACCGGCTGCCGAAAGTGATCGACCTGCGTCGATAAACATGGCCGAGACGGTATTCGGATTCGCAGACTTCCCGAGCGTCAGCGAGAAAGGCCCAGGGCCAATGCGGTCATCTAGCAGCGGCTCAAGGATCTGGCCGACGCGCTCGGTGATCGGTAGCAAATGCTCCCAAGCCTGGAGCTTGCGGCCCTTCCCATCCATGAGGCACAGCGTGTCGGCTGTGACGGCCTCCCACGGCACGGTGCATAGTTGGGTGAGGCGTTGACCACCCAGATAAATGGCTGCCTTGGCAATCGCCGCGTGTCTGACGGGCAGTGTGTCGAGGTGCCTCAGAAGCGCTCCCAACTCATCAGGTGTGAGCGACTCGGTATCACCGGCCCCAGTGCCTTGAGTGACAGGAATGTCCCTTACTGGGTTGGACCGGATCGAAAAAACCTTGCCCTCATTGGCTATCCGCTCAGGAGCAAGGTGAGCTTTTGCAGCATGGCTGAAGGCGGCCTGCAGGTAGCGGCGGAGCTTGTCACACGTCGTGCGCATGCCGTTGGCCGATGTCCCCGCTGCCCTATGGCCAATCCCCCGCCCCTTGGGTTTACGACCCAGTACGCCTGCCAGGATGAGCTGTATGTCCTCTGGCTCGATGTCGGCAGCTGCACGGCCTACCAGTTCCGAATGGTAGGCCTTCACATGCAGCCGAAACATGTTGTCGATTTCCTTGGCGCTTACCCTGCCCTCTGCCACCATTTTGCTCACGTAGCTATCCAGCAGCTCACCAAAGGTGCCGCGCCGCGCCAAAGCCTCCGCCTGGCGCTGTAGCCGAAGCCTCTCCATCTCCATGGCTGCGCTATGCTCTGCAAGCTGCTCCAGGTACTTCCCAATACCGCCTGCGGCTCCCACCTCCCCAGCAAGGCGCATGGCATCAGACCTCAGCTCATCTAACGTGCGCTCGCCTGTTCCTGTTCGGGGCTTGCGGGCCAGCGTGCCGAGCGGCAGGCGCTGATCGCTGGTGGGTGTTCTCTCCCGGTAGTAGGCGTTAATGGCACCGGATGCCTTGCGCTCCAGGAGCAACGTTCCTTTGCCCCTTGAGCCGACTGGCTCTGATTTCCTGGTCTTAACCGCATGAGCCTCCAGGTCGGTCAACCTTGCACGTTTTGCCATTGCCTTCCCCGTTCCTTCCCCGTTTCGGACGAAAAACTAGGGTACTGACTGAAACGCCGGAAAACAAAGGAACCCCGAAGAACACTGTTTTACCTGGATTTTTCGGCACACCGCGAATGGTCGGAGACAACGAGAAACCCCACCTTAGCTCGCTCATAATCCTTTGGTCCACGGTTCGAGTCCGTGTGGGCCCACCATACTCAAAGCCGCGCACTGCGCGGCTTTCGTGTTTTTGGCGGAACCACCTCAGATACAGTCCTATGGTCTAAAGGTACAAATTAGGTACAGTGCGGCTTCGCTTGCACGCCTTTGGAGTCCTTCAGATGGCCACAATCGTCAAAACCCCT
Organism: Pseudomonas sp. NPDC087612; assembly: GCF_044743505.1. Lineage (NCBI taxonomy): Bacteria > Pseudomonadati > Pseudomonadota > Gammaproteobacteria > Pseudomonadales > Pseudomonadaceae > Pseudomonas > Pseudomonas sp. NPDC087612. The sequence continues at coordinate 31,199 of NZ_JBIUWO010000016.1, read as the reverse complement.
GCTGGCACCTGGAAGGCCGTTATCCGCAAGACCGGATGGCCGACCAACGCCAAAACCTTCCGCACTAAACGCGACGCTGAGGATTGGTCACGACGCACCGAAGACGAGATGGTGCGCGGTGTTTACATCCAGCGCAGCGGCTCTGAGCGCATGACGCTGGAAATAGCGCTCAAGCGCTACTTGACCGACATTACACCCACAAAGAAGCCTACGACTCAACGCGGCGAGATCTCCAAGGCTAAAAAGCTAACGGAGCATCTGGGCAAGTATTCTCTCGCAGCCCTTTCCGCTGAAACCATTGCCAACTATCGCGACAAGCGCCTTAACGAGCCAGGCCGCGCAGGCACGACCAGCAACAACACCGTTCGCCTGGAGCTGGCTCTACTGAGCCACGTTTTCACGGTCGCTATCCAGGAGTGGGGGCTCGGCCTGACGTTTAACCCCGTGTTGAATATACGCAAGCCAAGCCCCGGGGAGGGTCGCAATCGTAGGCTCTCGCCGGATGAAGAACGACGGCTGTTCGCAGAGGTGAATCGGCACAGCAATCCAATGCTTGGGTGGATCGTTGGCATCGCTCTGGAAACTGGTATGCGCTCAGGTGAAATCGCGTCGCTACGCAGACCTCAGGTGGATACAGAGCGACGCATCGTAAGACTCGTTGACACAAAAAATGATGGTCAACGAACTGTGCCACTGAGCAAACGAGCGACTGCGCTTTTCAGAGCCGCGATGATGAATCCCGCTCGCCCTAGCGATTGCAACCTGGTGTTCTTTGGTGAACCTGGGAAGGATGGGAAACGTCGCCCCTACGCATTCACAAAAATCTGGGGGCTACTGATCAAGAAGCTACAGCTATCCGACTTCAGATTTCACGACTTGAGGCATGAGGCGGTAAGCCGCCTTGTGGAGGGCGGTCTCTCCGACCAAGAGGTATCGAGCATCAGCGGCCACAAATCAATGCAAATGTTGAAGAGATATACGCACTTACGGTCCGAGGATCTAGTTGCCAGGCTAGATAGCATGTCAAAAAGAAAGAAAAGTTTAGCTAAACCCCCAAAGGCAGTTTAGCTAAACTACTAGATCTTTGTATCGCGACCCGACAACTGACAATAAAATTTAGCCGCTAAAAAAAACACAACTCTGGAAAAAATTAACCAAACAACCAAAAGGCACTATAGCTAAACTTTTTCACTGTCAAGCGGAGTTTGAAAAAACCCTTTTAAAAATTGCGTTAGGTGTCATAGGATATCCGAAATTAAGCGGAGGACACCTAACATGACCACGGAAGAATACATACGCAACTTATTCTCTGGGGCTCCACTTTTGTCCCTTGAGCAGCTTGCAGAGGTATTACATAGAAGCAAGGACGGCCTGAGGATCAGCCTGAGTGGCGACAATGAGGTATCGAGAAAATTTCTTCCTTGCAAGGTCAGAATTGGCAGGAGGATTTACTTTAGAACCGCAGATGTAGCAAAGGTTCTCGAGCAGGGCTGACAAAGATGTCTATATCCCTAATTGTAAAAAGGAAGGTATCCAGTCATTTCACAATTATTCCTAACGATGTAATAAGTGACCAAAACCTGAGTTGGAAATCGTTAGGGCTATTGGTGAAATTGCTTTCTCTACCCCCAGGCTATCCGTATCTGACAATGGAATCGCTATCCAAGAAAAATGGCACTGGTGCAGCCGCAACCAGGAGCGGACTGCAAGAGCTTGAGACCGCAGGCTATTTGAGAATCGAGCGCACCCACGACTCCCGAGGTCGATTCGCAAAGACGGTGTGGCATATCTCTGACGAACCGTCTGAAAGGGCCGACTCTGCACCATATTGTGAAAACCCAAACGTGGATAAACCGAAGACGGATCAGCCGCAGCCGGACAAACAAGCACATATAAATACTAAACAAACAATAAAACTAAAAAATAAAAAAACTACTACGTCACCCGACCCAGCCCCGGCTGTCGGGGATCCTCCGCTACGGTTGACGGCATTGGTCTCCGCGGAAACCAGGAGCCAAATTTTCAAGGCGCTGGAGCAGGTTGCGCCCGTTGACCAGCAGCGGATGCTGAACGAGCTGTCAGCTGCAATCAAAGCAGGATCGATCAAAACCACAGCGATCAGGTGGTTCCACGGAGTGATCAAGCGCTACCGAGACGGCAGTTACAACTTCAAGGACCAATCATCTTCATGGGAGCCAGCGAGTGCCGATAACGCGCCTCCCAGGACCCCGACAGCAAGTCCGAAAGAAAGCCCCTCAACTGTCAAGAACGAGAATCGATCTACCGTAGGAAAGGAATATTTAAAGAAGTTAAAGATAAACAGGCCTAGCTCTGGCTTATCACCAGTTCGGATTTTGACAATTGAGGGGCCAGACCCTAGCTCTGAGACATAGTCGTCCAGGAGATTGAAATGAAGCCACTTACAGTACGGATCGCGGAACGAGTAGCTGCAACCTATCCGCCCTCAAGCCCTGTTACCAACTTGGCCAAGTTCATCCTGCTACGCGAGGATATTCTGCAAGCGATTGAAGGTGGTTGGTCTTTGTTAGGAATATGGACGACCTTGCATGATGAGGGATCTATCGACTTTGGCTATCAAGCGTTTCGTCGCTACGCCAAGAAATTGCTACCCGTACACTGCGATGCTCAATAGCTATTGCACACTGTTGCTGAACCGAACAATCGTTGCCCAGGCGTTCAATAGTCGATCACTGCCGTTGTTTCAGCGTTCAACTCATAACTTAACGCTGTAGCAACCCTATTGTTTACCCGAGATCACTGCTGACACTCATGCCAGCCATACGAATATTCAGGGCAAGACAGGTGAAGTTAGCTAACCGACAAGTCGGCTATCTAATTTCACTCTCGCGTATTCGCGCCTTCGGCGCTCAATGCTGTCTTGCTCTGCGAGGCAGTCGCTGCCGCGACTCTGTGAACACCAAAGAGAGGTCAGACTATGAACCGCAATGAAGCTGAGAGAGGCACACGTAAACACGGAAAGCATTTACGTGTGCCGGTATTACCGAGTGAGGAGCCAACCATTAAAGAAAACGCATCCAAGGCGAGCCTGACGGTCGCTGAGTACCTGCGGCGCCTGAGAGTCGGCATGAGATTACAAGCACGCTGAACTCCCAGTATGTAGCCCAGATCGTAAAGATCAACGCTGACCAAGGCCGCCTCGGGGGGCTTCTGAAGCTATGGCTAACCGATGACGCCAAATTGACGGCCTGCGGTATTCCGCTAACCTCAGGCATGGTAGGAGCGCTGCTGAAGCGCATTGAGGCCAATCAAGCCGAAGTGCTTCGGTTAGTTCAGGTACTGAAATTTTAGCGGCTAAAGAAGTCGAGCCTTCGCTTCTGGAGTCCCTATGAAAAAATGGAAGAAACAGCAGTAAATTTTCGCGCTATTCAGCGCCCTGCCATACGCTAAAATCTACTAAAAAACGAAGCGGCCAAAAGAATCCCGGGTTGACCGCTTCAGCCCCTAGACGTGAGCACGGCATATGCTCAGTTAAGACCGATATGTTAGCGCTCCTGCAACCAAGCGCGAAGACCATTCAATTAGTTATCAGGAGCGAGATAAATCAATGAGCGCCATACTGTTATATCAGCACTATGACTCTCGCGCTGCGTAGTGGGCTGAACTCGCCCTGTTTTTTCAATTAAACCGTCCGCACGAGCCCGGCGCATAATGCCCCCCAAGGCGCGCGCCTCAAGCGGCTTCTCAAGACCTGTCGCCCAGATATCATCTGGGGTGAGCTCTTGCTGCCGCTCAGCCACCTGACGCACAGCTTGATAGGCTAGTTCCTTCCAAACGTTATCTGCCACATCGCCTCCAATGCTTTTTATGAAAATAACTTGCTAGCAGCGTCGCGCGACTACTGCTAATCAGCAAGGAGCTGGCTTAATCCCGATAGCCTACCAACCCCATCCCGCAGCATGAATATCTTGTCGGGCTCACTCATAAACCATGCGAAAGAGCCCCAGGCCAGACCGGTTACAGTCTTCTTGAAGCCAGCTGACTCCCGATCTGCATACGCAGTGACAAAGGCTACTTGCGACCGCTTAAAACCGCCTTTATCAGTCAATTCGAAAAGGGCGTCTTGTCGACGCGCGGTGACCGCTCCATCAGTGGCAACCACCTCAACAAAGACAATCAGGGGATCAGTTGGCCCCAGGTCCACTAAAATTAGATCTGGCAAATTCTTTTGCGCTTCAATGTCTAACCCGATGGTGGATGCCATACGCAGATCCTGCATGGCAACTTTATTACTCGATTCGCTAAGCCACAGCACCGCTGGCCGCTCTAGGAAACTCTTAGCGAAAACTTCTACAACTGCTCGCGAAATCATCGAGCTAGGGCCGTAGGAAAGTGTACGAGTCTCTCCATTTGGGAAGTGGACCATCACACCTTCTTTGTCGACAGCACCAAGACGCATCAAAGAAACCCTTGCCAGCGCTCCTTTGTTTAGATGCTCCTCTTGCCATTTCAAAATGGCAGACTCCAATACGCTCCCCTGGAGGGCAGGATTAAACAATGCTGCCAGATCAGACTTGAGCGCGTAGCGCGGTTTACCAGAGGTGGTAGGAACCTCTCTGTCTTCCATAACCGCCCCGACAGCCACCAATCCCTCACGAAGTGTCTCATCACGGATTGGCTCACGGGTATTGTCGGCATACCACCGCTTACCAGGAATCTCGAATGACTTCTTTCGTAAATTGGATCTGTAGCTGAGACGCCCTTCCTCACTTTCATCCTGAGCCTGAAGGTCGGTCATGCGGTAAACATGTACAGGTCCCAACCGGGTGCTGCTTCGCTCCACAGCCCCAATGTACAACATTGCAAAAACCGTGCTGGCAGCCAGCTCACGGGTACAGTAGACCCGATTCGGGGTTCCCTCAGGGAAAATCAGCAGCAGCCTCTCAGCGACCAGTTCCCTTGATACATAAGGTGGCAGCACTACAAATTCCCTTCAAATAAACGATCACATGCCGCCTCGATAGCTTCACGAGGGGCACCCGCGACAACCAACTGAGCAACTTCCTCAAGATCCTCAGGCGCAGGCAAAGGTAGTGACTCTAATTCATAGGCCGATACAGCTACTGATCCGCTGACACAGCGAAACGCGCGATCTGCGGCAGCACTGTTTATGAATGCGCCCAACACTTCGGCGCAGACTTGAGGCGTTTCGGTAATCGGACGAATCATATTGATATGGTTCTCGATCACTACACCACCATGCGTCGCTAGAAAGTCAGCAGGGAGCGCGGTAGCAATCAGACGACGGCTCTGCTCTTTCGCGGTGGTTCTTTGGAGCAAAACGCAGGGCTTAGTGGTTACAAGCCAATCGTCGCCGGGTTTCAGCTCGAAGTACGGAGCATGATTTTTCTTATCCGCGCGAAACACGAATCGTCCATCAGCTGTAATCGCTTCTGCCCAGATCAATGGAAGCCGCTTGCTGCTCGGACGATGCGCAAGCTGGGTCTTGAAGCGGTTCCACACCAGCGGGCCTGTGCTAACCCCATACCCCCAATCAACCAAACGGTGAGGCATATGCGTCAAACGATCGACCAGAGCACTTTGCTCGGTTGTACGCGGTAACAGCCAAGGCAACGATGGATCGGCTGGAAGGGCGATTTCGCCTGTTTGTTCCGCCCTCAAACCACATGGTGAGGGAGCGATTTCGGCAACCGCAATCAGTGAGCTTGCCCCTCCGCGTCGATAGGTCGCCAAAGCAGTTTCTTGCAGCACATCGTCGAAAACACCTTTACGGGCAGTGACGAAGTCAATGCTAAGCGGAGGCGCTGAACGTCCCAGCAAAGCGCGTAAGTTCTTGAAGTACACGCCTGCCAGGAATGACGTCGGGGTAACGTATGCAATGACACCGCCAAGCTTTGTGTGACGAAGTGCCAAGTCAGTAAATAGCCCGTAGAGGTTTGCATGCCCATAAAGCGAGCGTTTGTAGCGCTCGCGGGTCTCAGCATCTAGCTTGGCTCGCCCATATGGCGGATTACCGATCACCAAATCAAAGCGATCTTTCGGCGGACTACGGCGCAGCGAGTCACAGACCGTCACCATCACGGGCAGCTTGCGTCCGGCCAACCTAGTCACGGGCAGAACCACTGCATCCAAAGTAACCTGACTGAGCCAGGCCCCAAATGGATCGATTTCGTAACCACGTAAACGATTGCCGATGCTCTGTATCAACAGCTTAGGACTGCAATTTTTTTGCTCGGCCATGATTCGCTGAGCAATAGGAGCCAAGAATGCACCACCACCGCAAGCTGGATCGAGCACACGACATTTCGCCCAATCCACATTCGCAGCTGTTACTTGGTCGATCAGTCTCGCTGTCAACGCTGGGGGGGTATAGAAAATGCCGAACTCACCGCGATGCTCGACCGGGAGCATGCTGGTGTAAGTAAGACCAATTTGGTAAGCAGCTGTCTCAGCATCAAAGGCCGCAGCTGCACGACCAATAGTGTCTGCGAGAGCTATTGCGGCATCGGGGAGCATTTCCGTGGGGAGCGCCTGCAGCGGCAACCGCAGCTCTTGAGGGACAATGTCATTGGTGGTGAGACCACACCACCACGCTTCAACCAGGCGAACCCCAAACGCACGCGCTAGGGTCAATTGGCGGTCAGCTGGAAAGGTACTGGCCAAAGCTCGGGCCATGGCTCTAGCAGAGCCTAAGGCCTGGATTGAGGCATCCCCTGTCTCTTGGGTTACCTTCTGCGCCTCTGTTGCCTGTGCCATGCGAGCCATATGTCCCCCTTTTTTGCGGGCCGTGATTCTACAGGAATCTGATCGTCCACTGATCGGCGCCGCGTAATATTGCGTAATTAAGTGATACCTGACAATCACCCGCACGTCACTCAGGAGCTCAGACGTGATCAGGTCCTAGCCAGGAGAGCTGCTTGAGCTTGTGGCGGCAGTCTTGTAACGAGCCTGCCAGCATGACTCTCAATCATAACTGTACAAATATACAGTACGGGAAAATTGAATCGAGTCTCTTTACACATCCCCTTTAGGGACAGTTGCGATTCGGTATCATCGGGGGATGCTGGTGGTGGTTCATGCCACTACCTCTCAACGATCTGCGTCAGGGTTTCAGCATATGCGCTTCCCCTGCAAATTAGCCCCTTGCTCAGGCGGCTCGGCACCTGTCCACGGCTAAGTGTTCAAAAAACTTGGCGATATGAGGCGAAAGGCGTTACGAATGGAATCTCTACCCCCGAAGCTACCCCTGCCTGGGACAGCCCGTATCGAGCTCCATGAGTCTTGAGGGCGCCCTGGGAGGCTTCAACTACCCACCCGGCGCATGCTCAAATACATACAGGCGATGTAGTGACAGACCTGTTATTGGTTAGAATAGAGGGTCATGCGTGTGAACACCCTGAAGGGCAGCGTAAACTGTACAACGCCGGACAATATTAAACATTATAGGATTCACCAATGGCTGTGATTCAAGAAGATCTTGCAGAGGAAGGAGTAGGTTCAGGAGTTGAGAGTGAGCCGGAAGAGGAACAGTTCCAGACCGGTGAGCCCTTTGACCCCGCCTCAATATCTCTTTCGTCTAAAATTATTGCCTTAGACACAGTACTTAGACGAATTCGTAACCGAACCATCCAGCTAGCACCCGACTTCCAAAGGAATTTCGTGTGGGACATCAAGCGTAAAAGCCTGCTCATAGAGTCAATGATGTTGCGCATTCCACTTCCGATGTTCTATGTATCGGAGGATAAAGATGGTCGCTGGGAGGTTGTTGATGGCCTCCAACGTTTAAACACTATAAAAGACTTCATTCTTGGCGAGGATGATGACGGCAAAGGCTTCAAGCTAAAAGGCCTAGAATTTTGGAGCGCCTCGTTCGACGGAAAAGACTTCTACACAATTGAAAATAAAATTAAAGCAGCACGAGTAATTAATAACATAATGGAAGCTGAGCTTTCATTCACAATCATCAATCCAGACACACCAGAAAAAGTAAAACGCAATATATTCAAACGAATCAACACTGGAGGCATGCGCCTTTCTAATCAAGAAATTCGGCACGCACTGTACCAAGGCGAGGCCTCCGATCTATTGAGAGATCTTGTCCAAGACCCCATATACAAAAAGGTATTAGGCAAAACTGTCAAAGACGACCGAATGGCCGGAAGAGAACTAGTACTTCGTTTTGTATCGTTCTACTTGAGGAATAAATCTGAATTCACTGGCGACATGGATGAATTTCTCGCCGACACAATGAGACACATTAACAAGGAATGCACAATAGAGGTCAGAACACCTTATAATAGATCAAACCTAACTGAAGCATTCAGAAAAGCACTAACTAGAAGTCATGAGCTTTTTGGCGAACATGCATTCAGGAGATCCACAGGAACCTCGAGAAAAACCCCTATCAATAAATCTTTATTTGAAGTATGGATGGTTCTGCTTGCACGATTAAAAACAAGCACCTATGAAAACATACTACAATTCAAAACAACATTCCTCAAAGAATATGATGAAACATTGAAGGACGACGACTTCTCAGAAGCCATTGGCAAATACGGGAGTGAACCGTCCGGAGTCAGGGACAGATACACAAAAATTATAAATCTTCTAAGGGGATACCAAGATGCTTAGCCACCTAGCCATAAAAAACTTTAAATCCTTTGAATTCCAGCAACTGGAGCTTGGAAACTTAACTGTTTTTACAGGATTGAACAATACAGGCAAGAGCACCGCCATCCAAGCATTGAGAATGTGCCTTTCAGAACACACCGCCGGCGGCCCGTACATCACTGGCCTTGGTGGTTACGCCGAACTTCGCTCTCGACAAGCTGGCACTACTGAAGAAATACAAGTTGGGGCGCTTACCGAAGACGGCAGAGAAATTTCGCTATCTATTTCAAAAAATTCCTTCGACCACATCGGCAAGGAATTGGCCCCGCTAACACAGTTCATCTCAGCAGATAGGTTTGGTCCAAGAGTCGGATTACCCACTATTGGAGACGATATATCTTCACTCTCTATAGGACAGAACGGTGAGTACTCTGCACACTTCGCAGCGCTCATGGAAGGATGTATCATTCCAGACGCCCTTAGGCATCCGGATGCGCAAGGGAATACTCTTAAGGCTCAACTTAATTGGTGGATGAGCGATATCGCTCCAGGGATACGATTAGACTATGGCGTTCAAGAAAAATTTGATATGTCCCACCTATCAGTGGACGGTTTCCGCCCTACAAACTCTGGTTACGGCATTAGTTATGCGCTTCCTTTAGTTCTCGGTCTTCTTACTATGCCTGCGAGCCTGGTGGACGACTCTGATCCACGGGTATCGCACTGGTTCCGGCGCATATCAGATTCTGGAGCATGTCTAATTTTAGAAAATCCTGAAGCCCATTTGCATCCTCGAGGCCAAACAGGTTTAGGCGTACTGGCCGCCATGGCCGCATTTTCCGGCGTCCAAGTTATTATCGAAACTCATAGCGATCACGTTCTCGATGGGATTAGACTAGCGGCCAAAACAAAGCAGAACATCTTATCACACCAAATAAAGATTTATTTCTTTACAAAGAATTCATCCCAATCAACTATCGCCGAGCAGGTAACTCTCAGACCCGACGGAAAACTTGATCGTTGGCCGGATGGTTTCTTTGACCAACACGCAAAAAACCTTAGAGCATTAGTATCGGGGAAGGCTTGATGGATTTTTTCATGGATGAACAAGCTATCGCAAGCAGCCTAGAAAACTTACCAGGCAATATACAAGCATTCAAGGCTATCGCTGAAGCGCTGGATGAAATTACGTCTAACGAAGAACTCAGCCTTCATTGCATTCATGATTACCACTCATTCAACCACAACGGAGAAACATTCGCCAACCTCCTTTATGCCCATTATGCTGATGGTGATTATCGTGACGCCATCTTGATGTTTGACATCGCTGCTCAGAAGGCTTCTAGCCTGCAAGATGGACGACCACTGGAAACAGGCAATATAGAATTGGCAAGAGCCAATATCGGGGGATGCGTATCTACTGTAGATCATCGAGCCATGGAATGGTGGCAGGAAGAAACTATGTGCCTAGTCAACAACTTGACAAGTTTGACTTCCGCCACGCGTAGACTATTCATAAAAATGAACCTGCTTACAGAGCAGCTTGAGAGGCTGAGCTCGATTATGTTTCCCAACGTTCATTTTCATGCGGACATTGACAGCTTGAAACGAATGGGCCTTTCGTATCGAGACCATACCGAAACAATTATCGACCACCTATCTTACCTGAATGATCATGCCACAATCGATTTTAGCAATGACCTGCCGGCTCACATTATCCAGTTAGCAGCAAGTAAAGGAATAGATATTTCCCCTGAAAGCCCTAATACCCATGCCAATGCTCAAGCTATGAGCAGAAGAAAAATTGATATCAATGGCACACCTCTAGTGTGCGAGTGGCATTCAAAGATAACTTACAATAAAGGCAGAATTCACTTTCATGCTCGGCCAAGCACACATCATGAAAACATATTGAAGGTGAGCAAATCCAAAGTAATCGTTGGAATAATTGCAGAGCACTTACCAACGTAACATCATGTTTTCCCATAGAAACTTTGGAAAGCACTAGTTTCTTCGATGGGGAAGTGCTACGCGCTGCCCCTACACAAACTCCTAGCTATGCGCTTCTACTCTTGATCTTTCAGAACATGGACTGAATTGTCCAATTCTGGAACAGACCTCGGTGCTGAAGTGCAGCCTCCGACCTACTGAGTTTTCAGCTTCCGCAGCAGCTCAGATTTTGAATCCATCGATGATGCTTTGGCGCCTAGCTTTATCAGTAATGCCCAAGGGGAGCGATGTGGTGTGGCATCGTGACTTCCGTTGATACTGGGAAGTCCACCTATCCTAGGAATCAGTACAATCACGGTACAGTGGCTAGCTTGACCTAGCTACTCCAAACTACGCCCAATACCACGTTATACAGGGCGTCTAGCTGTGCTAGGCTTCGCTTAGCTTTGGGTGCTTTTGTTAGCCATAACGGTTAGTCCAGCAACTCATAATCCCTTGGTCGCAGGTTCGAGTCCTGCTGGGCCCACCAAACAAAAAACCGCGCATGGCGCGGTTTTTTTGTGCCCGCTGTCAGCTGCGCAATTCTGCCGCCCACAAGCCCGGGGTCTTGCCGTAGTGACGCTGGAACAAGGCGATGAACGCCGACACCGAGTCGTAGCCCAGCTCATTGGCCAGCGCCGTGACGCTCATGCCTTGCGCCAGCAACGGCAAGGCCGCCAACAGGCGCAAGCGTTGGCGCCATTCCCTGAACGACAACTGCGTCTGGGCCTGGAACAACCGCACCAGGGTGCGCCGCGAAGCCCCCACCTGCTGCGCCCAGTCTTCAATGCTGCGGTTGTCGGCCGGGTTGGCCTGCAAGGCTTCGCTGATTCGGCGCAGGCGCGGATCACTGGGCAGCGGCAGGCCGAACGGCGCTTCGGGCAGTTCGCGCAACTCATCGACCAGCACCTGCAACAGCCGCGCCTGGGCGCCTTGGGCAGGGTATTGCGGTGCAAAGCTGTTGGCCTTGGCGATCAGCTCGCGTACCAGCGGCGTGACTTGCACCACACCGCAAGGACGCTGGTAGCCATTGAGCAGCGAGTCATCCAGGTACAGCCCGCGAAACTCGATGGTCTGGTCGCTGTAGGCGGTGTGCTCGACCCCCGCCGGTATCCACAACGCACATTGCGGCGGCAGTAGGTAGCTGTGCTGCTCGGTGACCACTTGCATGATCCCGGCGCTGGCGTAGGTGAACTGCACCCAGGGGTGTCTGTGCATTTGCACGCGATGGCCGGCCGGAATAGCAAACATGCGCCGGTAAACCGGCCCCGGCAGTTGCTGGAAGTCCGGCAACGGCGGTACTTCACTGCTTTGTCTCATTGGCGGCAATGCCTGTCTCCTTTGCTCAAGTGAGCCGACGAAGGCCGATGGTAGCCTGCGCCCGGCTTCGTTGAACAACCCAAGGAGAGACCGATGAGCAGCCATGTGCGTGAAAACCGTTTGAGCGTGCCCGCCATCCAGCAACGCAAGGGCGCTGGCAACCTGGTGGTGCTGACCGCCTACAGCATGCCGATGGCGCGTTGGGTAGATGCCGAAGCCGACGTGATTATCGTCGGCGACTCGGTGGGCATGGTGCTGTATGGCCTGCCCAGCACTTTGGGAGTCAGCCTGGAGATGATGATTGCCCATGGCCAGGCAGTGATGCGCGGCTCCCAGCGCGCTTGCGTGGTCATCGACCTGCCCTTTGGCAGCTATCAGGCCTCACCCGAACAGGCCTTCCTCAGCGCCGCCCGGCTGCTGCGCGAGACAGGTGCCCAGGGCGTCAAGCTTGAGGGCGGTGAAGAGCTGGCCGAGACCGTGGAATTCCTCACCCGCCGTGGGATTCCGGTCATGGCCCATGTCGGCCTGATGCCGCAACAGGTCAACTGCCTGGGAGGTTTCAAGGCCCAGGGCCGCGACGACCAGGGCGCCACCAAAGTGCGCCAGGACGCCCTGGCCATGCAGGCCGCCGGTGCCTTTTCGGTGGTGCTCGAAGGCATCGCCGAACCCCTGGCACGCCGTGTGAGCGAAGAGCTGACAATCCCCACCATCGGCATCGGCGCTTCGCCTGCCTGCGATGGCCAGGTGCTGGTCACCGAGGACCTGCTGGGTTTGTTCGGTGAATACCAACCGCGCTTCGTCAAACGCTTTGCCGACCTTCAGCCGCAGATTGCCCAGGCATTGGCCGCCTATGCCCGGGAAGTACGCGACGGCAGCTTCCCCCAGGCCGAGCACTGCTTCAAGGCGCGCTGAGCACAGACGCCTTGCCCCAGGGTGAGGGCAATGGATAGGCTATCGCGCTTATTCCATGAGCCGCGCAAAGCGGCTCTTGCCAGAGAGTGCCCATGTCCGACAGCCGCCCCGTCGCCCTCGACGAAATCGATCGCCAACTGATCTCGCTGCTGCAGATCAACGCCCGTGAAAGCGTCGCCACGCTCGCCCGGCAACTGGGTATCGCGCGCACCACGGTAACTTCGCGCCTGGCCCGCCTGGAAAAGACCAAGGTCATCAGCGGCTACGGCGTGCGCCTGGGACAGCGCCTGATCGATGGTGGCCTGCAGGCCTATGTCGGGATCAAGGTACAACCGCGTTCGGGCAAGGACGTGGTGCGGCGCCTGAGCGCCATGGGCCAGGTGCAGCAGTTGTGCGCGGTCAGTGGCGAATTCGATTACGTCGCCTGGCTGCGCAGCGACTCGCCCGAGCAACTGGACCAGTTGCTCGACCAGATCGGCAGCGTTGAAGGCGTGGAAAAAACCACCACCTCGATCATCCTCAGCAGCAAGGTGGATCGCGGACAGCCGGTTTGACACACCAGGCAATCATCCCCCCGGATGCATCGCGGCTGCACGTATAGGCTGGTTACAGGCCCGTCGCTTGACGGCAAGGCTTGATAAACACAAACTATACGCAGGTAACGTACAAAGCATGGAAGCACTTTTCGTCGAATTACCGGCCTTTGCGCGCTATCGCAGTGACTACCTGGATGACCTGATCCCTGCGCAACGCCATTCGCTCAAACAGATGCTCGATCTGGAAATCGAAGCGAGGAGATAAAATGAAACGTGATATTTTTTCCGAACTGAACGAAGGCTTCGATGCCCTTGCCCAGGAGCGCCAGGGCAAACTGACCCTGCGCTCGCACAAAGTACAGCTCGCCGAGTTGATGGACGTCTCGGCGGAGGAGCTTGTGGCTATTCGCGAACACCTGAACATGTCTCGCGCGGTATTTGCCATGTACCTGCGCACCAATGCCCGCACCCTGGAAAACTGGGAACAGGGTCGGGCTCGCCCCAATGCCCAGGCAATGACGCTGATTCGCCTGGTAGAAAAATTCCCTGAAACCGTGGAGCACCTGGCTGCGCTGGCCTGACTCGTCATTTAGCCAATCAGTATCGTCAAAATGACTTACATCAAATCATAACGACGACACTCTGCATCTTAATTACGTAACCCCCACCCCCTAAAATGACCGCCAGTGTTTTTTCTATACTCAAGCTCCGCACCCCGCGCAGCGCCTGGCAAGGTCACTTATGAACAAGAACAATCGTCACCCCGCCGACGGCAAGAAACCCATCACCATTTTCGGCCCGGATTTTCCTTTTGCCTTTGACGACTGGATCGAGCACCCGGCCGGCTTGGGTAGCATCCCGGCGGCGCGCCATGGAGAGGAAGTGGCGATTGTCGGTGCCGGTATCGCCGGGCTGGTGGCGGCCTACGAGCTGATGAAGCTGGGCCTCAAGCCTGTGGTCTACGAAGCTTCGAAAATGGGTGGGCGCCTGCGCTCGCAAGCCTTCGAAGGCAGCGACGGGATCATCGCCGAGTTGGGTGGCATGCGCTTTCCGGTGTCGTCGACGGCGTTCTACCACTATGTCGACAAGCTCGGCCTTGAAACCAAGCCCTTTCCCAACCCGCTGACCCCTGCGTCGGGCAGCACGGTAATCGACCTCGAAGGCCAGACCCACTACGCGGAAAAACTCTCCGATTTGCCCAAGTTGTTCCAGGAGGTTGCCGACGCCTGGGCCGATGCCCTGGAAGACGGCGCCCGCTTCGGCGACATCCAGCAAGCCATCCGCGACCGCGATGTGCCGCGCCTCAAGGAGCTGTGGAACACCCTGGTACCGCTGTGGGACGACCGCACCTTCTACGACTTCGTCGCCACCTCAAAAGCCTTCGCCAAGCTCAGCTTCCTGCACCGCGAGGTGTTCGGCCAGGTCGGTTTCGGCACCGGTGGCTGGGACTCGGACTTCCCCAATTCGATGCTGGAAATCTTCCGCGTGGTGATGACCAACTGCGACGATCACCAGCACCTGGTAGTTGGCGGCGTCGAGCAAGTGCCGCTGGGCATCTGGCGCCATGTGCCGGAGCGTTGCGCGCACTGGCCGGCCGGCACCAGCCTCAGCTCGCTACACCGCGGCGCGCCACGTGCCGGGGTGAAAAGCATTGCCCGCGACAGCGACGGGCGCCTGGCGGTAACCGACACCTGGGGCGACACCCGCCACTACGCCGCGGTGCTGACCACCTGCCAGAGCTGGCTGCTGACCACCCAGATCGAGTGCGAAGAATCGCTGTTCTCGCAGAAGATGTGGATGGCCCTGGACCGCACCCGCTACATGCAGTCGTCGAAGACCTTCGTCATGGTCGACCGGCCGTTCTGGAAGGACAAGGATCCAGATACTGGCCGCGACCTGATGAGCATGACCCTGACCGACCGCCTGACCCGCGGCACCTACCTGTTCGACAACGGCGACGACAAGCCGGGGGTGATCTGCCTGTCGTACTCGTGGATGAGCGATGCGCTGAAAATGCTCCCGCACCCAGTGGAAAAGCGCGTCAAGCTGGCCCTCGATGCGCTGAAGAAGATCTACCCGAAAGTCGATATCGCCGGGCACATCATCGGCGACCCGATCACCGTGTCGTGGGAAGCCGACCCGCACTTCCTCGGCGCCTTCAAGGGCGCCCTGCCCGGCCATTACCGCTACAACCAGCGCATGTACGCGCACTTCATGCAGCAGGACATGCCGGCCGAGCAGCGCGGCATCTTCATTGCCGGTGACGATGTGTCGTGGACCCCGGCCTGGGTCGAAGGCGCGGTGCAAACGTCGCTCAATGCGGTGTGGGGTATCATCAATCACTTCGGTGGCCAGACCCACCCGGACAACCCAGGCCCGGGCGACGTATTCAATGAAATCGGCCCGATCGCCCTGGCCGACTGACGGGAGAATCGCCATGCGCATCGCCCTGTTCCAAGGCGAACCGCAACCGCTGGACCTGTCCGGCAACCTCGAGCGCCTGCACCAGCAGGCGCAACTGGCCGCTGCCCGCGGCGCCGAACTGCTGGTATGCCCGGAGATGTTCCTGAGCGGCTACAACATCGGCAGCGAAGCCGTTGCGCGCCTGGCCGAAGCCGAAGACGGCCCCTCGGCCATGGCCGTGGTGGAGATCGCCCAGAGCAACCGCATCGCCATTGCCTACGGCTACCCGGAACTGGCCGAGGACGGGCAGATCTTCAACAGCGTGCAGTTGATCGACGCCCACGGCAGCAGCCTGTGCAACTACCGCAAGACCCACCTGTTCGGTGGCCTCGACCGGGCGATGTTCAGCCCGGGGCCCGATCACTTTCCGGTGGTCGAGCTCAACGGCTGGCGCCTGGGCTTTTTGATCTGCTACGACATCGAGTTCCCGGAAAACGCCCGGCGCCTGGCCCTGGCCGGTGCCGAGCTGATCCTGGTGCCGACGGCGAACATGGTGCCCTTCGACTTCATTGCCCAGGTCACCGTGCGCGCCCGCGCCTACGAGAACCAGTGCTACCTGGCGTACGCCAACTACTGCGGCAGCGAAAGCGAAATCCACTACTGCGGGCAGAGCAGCATCGTTGGCCCGGATGGCAGCATCCTGGCCATGGCCGGTCGTGACAGCGCGCTGCTGAGCGCCGACCTCGACCTGCAGCGAGTGCAGCAAGGGCGGGCCAACAACCCTTACCTGCACGACCTGCGCCCCGAGCTCTACAGCACGGCGCGGCAATAATCCGCTAGCATGACGGTTCGCCTGTACCCGGAGTCGTCATGCCCAGCGCCCTGCACAACCTGACCCTCGCCAATGGCCTGCAGGTCACCCTGCGCCATGCACCACAGCTAAAACGCTGTGCGGCGGCTGTGCGGGTAGCGGCCGGCAGCCATGACGCGCCACCGGCGTGGCCGGGGCTGGCACACTTTCTCGAGCATCTGTTCTTCCTCGGCAATCAACGCTTCGCCCTGGACGACGGCCTGATGCGCTATGTGCAGCACCACGGCGGGCAGGTCAACGCCAGCACCCGTGAACGCAGCACCGAGTTCTTTTTCGAAGTACCGCCCGCGGCTTTTGCCGGGGGGCTTGAGCGACTGTGCCAGATGCTCGCACAGCCGCAGTTCGACCTTGAGCGGCAAGTGCGCGAACGGGAAGTGATCCATGCCGAGTTCATTGCCTGGTCGCGCAATCCACAAGCGCAGCACCAGTTTGCCTTGCTTCAGGCTGCGGGCAGCGAACATCCGCTGAGCGCGTTCCAAGCTGGCAACCGCTACAGCCTGCAGGTTCAAAATCCGGCGTTCCAGGCGGCGTTGCGCGGCTTTCACCAGCGCTTCTACCAGGCCGGGCAAATCACCTTGAGCCTGAGCGGGCCACAAAGCCTCGACGAACTGCAGGCGTTGGCGAATCGCTTCGGCCAGGTGTTCAGTCGCGGGGCAAAAGTGCAGCAATCGCTACCACCGAGCTTCTATAGCCGGGCTGCGCTGTTGATGCACAACGAACGGCAACTGGATGTGCTGTACCCGTGCGAGCAACTCCCCACAGGTTTTGAGCAGGCAGTCGATTTTCTCGCTACCTGGCTGAGCGACACCCGGCCCGGCGGCTTGCCGGCGACCTTGCGCGCGCGGGGCTGGCTGGCGCACTTCGCGTTTTCCTCGCTGTACAGCTTTGCCGGCCAGACGCTGCTGCATGCGGGCTTCAAGCTCAACGACACGGCTGATGCCACGCAGGTCCAGGCGCTGTTGACTGACTGGCTGGCGTTTTTCCGCACGGCGGACCTGAGCAGCATCAACCACGAATACGCCCGCTTGCAGCATTGTCGCGAACTTGCCGCCAGCGCGCTGGAGCTGGCACGCCGGGACAGCACCGGGCAACGCTTCGAAGCGCTGGACGCGCAAGGCTTGGCTGCGCTTGAGCAATTGCTCGAAACAATGCTCGCCGGCCAGGTAAAACCGCCTAGCCATGCCTGGCAGTTACCCACTGTAAATCCGTTGCTGAACGTGAAGGAGCAGACCCTCTCAGTAACCACCGCGCCCGAAGGCCTGACTGCCTCTCCCCTGCTACCGCCGTCGCGCGAGCATGGTGTGGTCTACCTGCGCTGGCAGCTCACCTCAGCCTTGCGTGGGCGCCTGTGGCAGGTACTTGATCGGGCGCTGCAGGCCCTGAGTGAACAGGCTGCGCAGGCTGGGGTGCAAGTGCAATTGAGCGCCTGCGACAAATACTGGCAGTTGCGCTGCGCCGGCAATGGCACCGTGGTGGGCGCAGTGATTGAACAGACATTGGCCATCCTGCGGCAGCCGACCAGCCAGAGCTGGACAACTGGCGCTGCCGAGCAGCCCGATACCATGCCGATCCGCGCTCTGCTCAGGCAGTTGCCGGAGCAACTACTAGGCCGCCGCGTCGACGAGCCCTTGCCAGCCTGCATAATCAGCCAGAGCGATCTGGATGCGTTGTGGGAGCATTCAACCTGGACTGGACTTTCGACCGGCTTCAGTGCCAGCCAGCAATCGGCGCTGAACCAGGCCCTAAGCGCAATGCCAGGGTGCGATGGCAGGCATCTGCCGACCACAATCGAACCTGTGCGGCGCTGGCAAACGCTACCGCCAGCGGCCAGTGAACAGGCCTTGCTGCTGTTCTGCCCGATCGAGGACCAAGCCGCAGGCCGGCTGTTTGCCCAGCAGCTACAAGGGCCTTTCTATCAGCGCCTGCGGGTCGAACTGAACCTGGGCTACGCGGTATTCAGCGCCTTCCGACAGATCGAGGGCTGCAACGGCCTGTTGCTTGGCGTGCAGTCGCCATCGGCCAGCCATACCGAGATCATCGGGCACATCCAGGCATTGCTCGATAACCTGCCCGCCACACTGAGCGGCAACCCTGCAGATAAACAGGCCCTCGCCGCCCAGTTCGACGAAGCGGCGATGACCAACAACGAGGTGGCCGAATGGGCCTGGCAGGCGCATCTGGCCGGCCATCGCCAGCCGCAGTTGAGCGATCTGCAAGCGGCGATCCTGGCGGTCGAAACGTCGCAACTGCAGCACCTGGCCCGCCAGGTAAGCCAGGCCGAACACGGCTGGCTGTGCCTGGCCAACGGCCCGGCGCCCAGCGAAAACTGGCACTGATGCAGGCGATTCTTACCGTCCCGGTAACGGCGTTTATCTTAGATTTAACCATTCGGTCCGTATTTTTTTAGTAAGATAGCGCAATCTTGGCTATGGAACCCCTCACCTGGAGGGTGGACTAAATAAGTAGCTGACAACCCCCAGACCTATCCGGAAGGAGTAATCCCATGTGGACCAAACCTGCTTACACTGACCTGCGTATCGGCTTTGAAGTGACCATGTATTTCGCAAGCCGCTGAACCTGCTTGCGGTACAACGCCTCGGCCCGCCGGGGCGTTTTTATTTCAGGACGCGGCAGGAGTGGCCATGTACATCCAGATTCTAGGTTCCGCCGCCGGTGGCGGTTTTCCCCAGTGGAACTGCAACTGCGCCAACTGCAAAGGCTTTCGCGACGGCAGCCTGCGCGCCACGGCGCGCACCCAGTCATCGATTGCCCTGTCTGACGACGGCATCCACTGGGTGCTGTGCAACGCCTCGCCGGACATCCGCGCACAGCTGCAAAGCTTTGCCCCGATGCAGCCGGCCCGCGCCCTGCGCGACACCGGCATCAATGCCATCGTCCTGCTCGACAGCCAGATCGACCACACCACCGGCCTGCTCAGCCTGCGCGAAGGCTGCCCGCACCAGGTCTGGTGCACCGACATGGTCCATCAGGACCTGAGCACTGGTTTCCCGCTGTTCACCATGCTCAGCCACTGGAACGGTGGCCTGCAGTGGCAGCGCATCGAGCTCGAAGGCAGCTTCGTCATCGATGCCTGTCCGAACCTGCGCTTCACCCCCTTCCCGCTGCGTAGCGCCGCACCGCCCTACTCTCCGCACCGCTTCGACCCACACCCGGGTGACAACCTCGGGCTGATGGTCGAAGACCTGCGCACCGGCGGCAAGCTGTTCTACGCCCCGGGCCTGGGCCAGGTCGACGGCAAATTGTTGCAGATGATGAGCGACGCCGACTGCCTGCTGGTCGACGGCACCCTCTGGGAGGATGATGAAATGCAGCGCCGCGGTGTCGGTACCCGCACCGGCCGCGAGATGGGCCACCTGGCGCAAAACGGCCCGGGCGGCATGCTCGAGGTGCTGGAAGGCTTCCCGCGCCAGCGCAAGGTGCTTATCCACATCAACAACACCAACCCGATTCTTGATGAGGACTCGGCCGAACGCGCCGAATGCGTACGCCGCGGCGTCGAAGTGGCCTTCGACGGCATGAGCATCACCCTCTAGGAGCCGACATGAGCGACGCCAAACCGCTGTCCCCCGCCGAATTCGAACAGGCCCTGCGCGCCAAGGGTGCCTATTACCACATTCATCACCCCTACCATGTGGCGATGTATGAAGGCCGCGCGAGCCGCGAGCAGATCCAGGGCTGGGTGGCCAACCGTTTCTATTACCAGGTCAACATCCCGATGAAAGACGCCGCGATCCTGGCCAACTGCCCGGACCGCGAAATCCGCCGCGAGTGGATTCAGCGCCTGCTCGACCATGACGGCGCCCCTGGCGAAGACGGCGGCATCGAAGCCTGGCTGCGCCTGGGCCAGGCGGTCGGCCTCGATCCGCAGCAGCTGCGCTCCCAGGAACTGGTGCTGCCTGGCGTGCGTTTTGCCGTGGATGCCTACGTCAACTTCGCCCGCCGCGCCAGCTGGCAAGAGGCCGCCAGCAGCTCGCTGACCGAGCTGTTCGCCCCGCAGATCCATCAGTCGCGGCTCGACAGCTGGCCGCAGCACTACCCGTGGATCGACCCGGCCGGCTACGAGTACTTCCGCACCCGCCTGGGCCAGGCCCGGCGTGACGTCGAGCATGGGCTGGCGATTACCCTGCAGCACTACACTACAGTTGAAGGCCAGCAGCGCATGCTGGAGATCCTGCAGTTCAAGCTGGACATCCTCTGGAGCATGCTCGATGCCATGAGCATGGCTTACGAACTGAACCGCCCGCCCTATCACAGTGTCACCAGCGAAAGGGTCTGGCACAAAGGAATCGCCCTATGAGTTTTAATCGCGCGCAAGTTCCGGCCTGGCGCCCGGGCTATCGCTTCCAGTACGAGCCGGCGCAAAAGGGCCATGTGCTGTTGTACCCGGAAGGAATGATCAAGCTCAACGACAGCGCTGCGCTGATCGGCGGGCTGATCGACGGCCAGCGTGACGTCGCCGCGATCATCGCCGAGCTGGACAAGCAGTTCCCTGGCGTACCTGAACTTGGTGACGACATCGAGCAGTTCATGGAGGTGGCCCGTGCCGAACACTGGATCAGCCTTGCCTGAATTGCCGGCAAAACCTGACGTCGGCCTGCCGCTGTGGCTGCTCGCCGAGCTGACCTACCGTTGCCCGCTGCAGTGCCCGTACTGCTCCAACCCCCTGGACTTCGCCGCCCAGGGCCAGGAGCTGAGCACCGCGCAGTGGTTCAAGGTGATGGCCGAAGCGCGGGAAATGGGCGCCGCGCAACTGGGTTTTTCCGGCGGTGAGCCGCTGGTGCGCCAGGACCTTGCCGAACTGATCGGCGAGGGCCGGCGCCTGGGTTACTACACCAACCTTATCACCTCCGGCATCGGCCTCACCGAGCAGAAGATCGCCGCCTTCAAAGAGGCCGGGCTGGACCATATCCAGATCAGCTTCCAGGCCAGCGACGAGCAGGTGAACAACCTGCTGGCCGGCTCGAAGAAGGCCTTCGCGCAAAAGCTGGAAATGGCCCGCGCGGTAAAAGCCCATGGCTACCCGATGGTGCTGAACTTCGTCACCCATCGGCACAATATCGACAAGATCGACCGCATCATCGAGCTGTGCGTGGCCCTGGAAGCCGACTTCGTTGAACTGGCCACTTGTCAGTTCTATGGCTGGGCGCACCTGAACCGCGTCGGCCTGCTGCCAACCCGCGCCCAGCTAGAACGCGCCGAGCGCATCACCAACGAGTACCGGGCCAAACTGCAGGCCGCCGGTAACCCGTGCAAGCTGATCTTCGTCACCCCGGACTATTACGAAGAGCGCCCCAAGGCCTGCATGAACGGCTGGGGCAGCGTGTTCCTCACCGTCACCCCGGACGGCACCGCCCTGCCCTGCCATGGCGCCCGGCAGTTACCGGTGCAGTTTCCCAATGTGCGCGAGCACAGCATGCAGCACATCTGGTACGACTCGTTCGGCTTCAACCGCTTCCGTGGTTATGACTGGATGCCCGAACCGTGCCGCTCCTGCGACGAAAAAGAGAAAGACTTCGGTGGCTGCCGCTGCCAGGCCTTCATGCTGACCGGCGATGCCAGCAATGCCGACCCGGTTTGCGCCAAGTCGGCTGAACACGGCATCATCCTCAAGGCGCGTGAAGACGCCGAGCATGCCCACCAGACCATCGATGAGCTGACCTTCCGTAATGAGCGAAACTCCCGTGTCATTGTCCGCGGCTGAGCGTTTCAGCGCCGAACAGGCGGTCGCCGCCGGTACCGATTTTGCCGAGCTTCGGGTTGCCACCCAGGGCCTGTTCTGGAATGAGTTTCGCCCCAGCGACGGCGCCTGCCGGATCTGGCACTGGCGCGATGGCCAGGCCCGCTGCCTGACGCCCAATGGCTTCAGCGTGCGCAGCCGGGTGTATGAGTACGGTGGCGGCAGCTTCTGCCTGAGCGACGATGGCCTGGTGTTTGTCAACGAGGCCGACCAACAGCTCTACTCCCAGAACCTCGACGGCGGATCGCCGCAACCTCTGACTGAGGGCGTCAAACGTTACGGCGATCTGCGCTGGGCCAATGGCCAGGTGCTGGCAGTGGAAGAAAGCCATGGACCCGGAGCGGTCGAGCATCGCCTGGTGGCCATTGCCAAGGGCAGCCGTGAAGTACTGGCCGAAGGCGCCGACTTCTACGCCGCGCCCACCCTCAGCGCCAATGGCTCGCGCCTGGCCTGGATAGAATGGAGCCGCCCCGAGCAACCATGGACCGCAACCCGCTTGCTCTGTTGCCAGCGCCAGGCCGATGGCCGCTGGAGCACACCGCGCTGTATCGCCGGTGAACAAGGCCCGCAACAGTCCCTGCAGCAACCGCATTTTGATGCCGGCGGCCGCTTGTATTGCCTGTCCGACCGCAACGGTTATTGGCAGCCCTGGGGCGAAACCACCGTAGGCTGGAGCGCATTGCCGGCCGCCGCTGCCGACCATGCCGGTGCGCCTTGGCAACTGGGCGCCAGCACCTGGCTGGCGCTGGATCAGCAACGCTACCTGGCCAGCTGGTTCGACAACGGCTTCAGCCGCTTAGGCATCTGTCATTCCGATGGTTCGGTAGAAGACTACAGCGCGAACTACAACCGCTTCCGCTGTCTCGACCTCGACGAGCAGCACATCTATGCCATTGCCGCATCGGCCATCAGCCCACCTGCGGTTATCGCCATCAACCGCCAGAATCATCAGGTGCAGGTGTTGGCAGGCGGTGCCTTGCCGCTGCCGGCCGAACGCATCAGCCGCCCGCAGGCCCTGCGCTACCCCAGTGGCGATGGTTTCGCTCATGGTTTCTTCTACCCGGCCATGAACGGTGAGGCGCAGCCGCCACTGCTGGTGTTCATCCATGGCGGGCCGACCTCGGCCTGCTACCCGGTGCTCGACCCGCGCATCCAGTACTGGGCCCAGCGCGGTTTTGCCGTGGCCGACCTCAATTACCGAGGCAGCAGCAGCTATGGCCGCGACTATCGCCAGGCCCTGCACCTGCGCTGGGGCGAGATTGACGTCGAAGATGCCTGCGCCGTGGTCAGGCACCTGGCCGAACGCAAGCTGATCGACCCGCAGCGCGCGTTCATCCGTGGCGGCAGCGCTGGCGGCTACACCACCCTCTGTGCCCTGGCGTTCCATGATGTATTCCGCGCCGGTGCCAGCCTCTACGGCGTCAGCGACCCGCAGGCGCTGGCCCGTGCCACGCACAAATTCGAAGGCGATTACCTGGACTGGCTGATCGGCGACCCGGTAGTCGACGCCGAACGTTACCAGCAGCGCACGCCGTTGCTGCACGCCGCCAACATCAAGGTGCCGGTGATCTTCTTCCAGGGTGAGCTGGATGCCGTGGTGGTGCCGGAACAGACCCGTTCGATGCTGGATGCATTGAAAGCCAACGGCATTCGCGCCGAAGGGCATTTCTACCCATCGGAGCGTCACGGTTTTCGTACCGCGAGCAACCTGGCGCATGCGCTGGAAGAGGAATGGAAGTTCTATCGGCGGGTGCTGGAGGGCAGTTAGATCGCTATCGCGACCCGACTTGACCCGCGATTGGCCTCACCGCTTGGCGATGATATACACCGCATGCACGATGCCCGGAATGTACCCCAGCAACGTCAGCAGGATGTTCAGCCAGAAGGCGCCGCCGAAGCCGACCTGCAGGAACACACCCAGCGGCGGCAGGAGAATGGCGATGATGATGCGAATAAAATCCATTGGGCAGCTCCCTTCAAAGATGTACTAGAACTGACTCTAGCGCGGCACCAGGGTTCCACTCGTTGGCAGCAGACAAAAAAACGCCCCAAGCCAAAAACAACAGGCCCGGGGCGATGCGCAGGAACGCGAGACGGTTCGGAAAATTCGTTAACGCGATGTATTGATCAGGCCGTGGCCTCGCGTCGCTGGTTCTGCTGCGCGGCATGCACGCGGGCAAAGGCCCGGGCCAGGCGCAACAGCATTTCGTCGATGTTGCCCTTGCTCACCGTCAGTGCCGGCGAAAAGCGCAACACGTCGGCTTGCGGGGCATTGAGCAGCAGGCCTTCGTGCAAGGCAGCCTGGACCAGCTCACCCGCATTGTCTTCGCTCAGTTGCAGCGCCCAGAGCAGCCCCTGGCCACGCACCTCGACCTGGCCATAGCGGCCGGCCAACCGGCTCAGGCCATCGCGCAGGTGCCGCCCGGAATCTTGCACATGCTCGAAGAAGCCCACCTCCAGCACGGTCTGCAATACCGCCAGGCCTGCCGCAGTCATCAGTGCATTGCCATGGTGACTGCCTTCCAGCTCGCCGGGCGCGGCGCAGCAGGCGCTGCCACGGGCCAGCAGGGCCGCCAAGGGCACGCCGCCACCCAGGCCCTTGCCGAGGGTGAGAATATCGGCACGCACGCCGTACAGCTGTTCGGCGAGCATCGCCCCGCAGCGGCCGACGCCGGTCTGCACTTCATCGAGAATCAGCAGGATGCCCAGCTCGCGGCACAGCCGCTCGACGCCCTGCAGGTACGCCTGGGTCGCCGGAATCACCCCGGCTTCGCCCTGGATCGGTTCGAGCATGATCGCCACGGTGCGCGAGTCGACCGCCGCGTGCAGCGCTTCAAGGTCGTTGAACGGCACCTTGCTGAAGCCCGGCAACCCCGGCTCGCAGCGATTGCACGGCGACGGGTCGGAAGCCGACAACGCGCCCAGGCTGCGGCCATGGCAGCTCTGGCTGGCGGTGATGATGTGGAAGGCGCCGTTGCGATGCAGCTGGCCCCATTTGCGCGCCAGCTTGATCGCCCCTTCACAGGCTTCGGCGCCGCTGTTGAGCAGATAGGCCTGATCGCTACCAGTGCTTTCGCACAGTTGGTTGACCAGATTCAACAGGCCGCGGTTATGAAAACCGGCACCCGGATTGATCAGCGCCTGGGCCTGGCTGCCCAAGGCTTTGACCAGCACGCTGGGGCTGTGGCCGAGGCTGTTGACTGCACAGCCCTGGGTGAAGTCCAGATACGCATGGCCTTCGCTGTCCCACAACCACGAGCCCTGGCCGCGGACGAACACCTGGGGAGCACGCGCTACCGCTGGCATCAGGTATTCACGCGACTGGGCGTCTACAGGTTGATTAACGGCAGGAGCGATCTTGCGCTCGGCCACGACCGGAGCCGGGCGGCGCAGGTTGAACAGGTTCATGCGCGCAGCCCCTCAAGCGGCAGGCCAAGCAAACGCGCGGTCCAGTCTTCGACCTGACCGGTGCGCATGCGTTTGATGGCGATATCGCGCCAGCGAGACGAGAGGGCCGGACAATCCACCAGCTTTTTCAAACCTGCATGCTCCAGAGGTTCACGGTAAAAAGTGCGTAGCGCCCAGGCCACGGTCAGGCCCGGATAACTGCGTTGAATCAGTTCAAAAGGCTCGTCGGCGCTGACGAAACCAGGCCTGAGCACCCGGTAGAACCAGCCACAGCGGCCACTGTCCTGGGCCTGTTGCGGCAGGTTCGGCAAACCCCAGCGATGGCTCAGGCGATAGCACGGTGAACGCGGCTGGCTGATCTGCAGCAGCGCCCCGCCCCAGCGGAACATGTCGCCCAGGCAGACCTGATGTTCATCCAGGCCGTGGGTCGAGAGGTTTTCGCCAAAACCCGGGGCGCGCCAGTCGATCTGTGGATAACGTTGCCGCCACCAGGCGTAATGCTCGGCCGGGTAGTGGTGCAAGGCCCGTTCGGGGCCGGTATGAAAGCGTGGGTCGCCGTGTTCGTCGTTACCCAACCCTTGCGGCCATAACCACAAGCGTCTTGCAACCTCCTGCTTATCGATATCAGTCAACAAGCCATGCCCGAGGTTTTTTGCCTTGCCTATGTAAACGCCATCCACATACACGGTATTCATCGCGCCTTCTGGCCCTGTAAACCTTGTGAATACGGGATAGACTAGGCTTCTTGGCGGCTAACGGCCATTTGGTTTTTCGAGCATTTTTGATAAGTATTACTTATGGATTTTCGCCAACTGCGTTATTTCGTCGCGGTGTATGAAGAGGGCCACGTCGGCCGGGCCGCCGAGCGCTTGTCGCTGTCGCAACCGGCGCTGTCACAGCAGATCCGCCAGCTTGAACAGAACCTCGATGTCAGCCTGTTCGAGCGCGGCAACAAGCGCCTGCTGCCGACCCTGGCCGCGCACACCCTGTACAACCACGCCCTGCCCTTGCTCGATGGCCTGCAGCGGGCCCGTGAGGCCCTGCGCAATTTCAAGGGCCAGTCGTTGCGCACCTTGGCCATCGGCGTGCTGCAAACCGTGCGGCCAAGCCTGGTGCCGCAACTGCTAGACCGGGTGCGCAAGGCGCAGCCGCATCTGGTGGTGCAGATCTATGAGCTCTCGGGGCTGGAGATCGAGCGGCGCCTGCTCAATGGCAGCCTGGACATCGGCATCAGCTACCTGCCGCCGCGCCAGCCCGGCCTGCATGGGCTGTTACTGTACGAAGACGAGCTGCAACTGGTCATCCCCAACACCCACCCCTTGCGCGAATTCAAGAAGGTATCGCTCAAGCAGGCCGCCGAATTGCCGATGCTGCTGCTCGGCGAAGAATTTCAGGTGCGGCAGATCTGGCAGTCGCAACTGGCCAACCTCGGCCGGCGCCCGCAAGTGCAGGCGGAAATGAACAACATGGGCGGGATTCTCGACAGCCTCGCGCACACCTCGCTGGCAACGGTACTGCCCGGGCGCGCCAAGGAAGTGGTCGAAGATGACCAGGACTTGCTGTGGAAGCCATTGAGCGAACCACGGGTGCCGCTGAAGATCGGCCTGGTGTTTCGCGATGCGCAGCGCCAGCAAGCCTCGGTGGAGTTGCTGCGCAACCTGCTGGAAGAAGAAGCCGACCCGCGCCAGATCGGCGTGTCGCCGCTGGATGTACTGGGCTGAGGTCAAATCGCAGGCAAAAGAAAACCCCGCCGAAGCGGGGCTTTGCAGACTGTTTCCCTGACATCCTTTTCGCCCCGCCATCCTGGCAGGAATCCTTCGTGTCCGTGTTCTGTACTTTGCGCTTCCTGCGCTACGTCCATGTGAGAAGATTAACTGTGGATCCAATCTTCCGATAGAGGCGAAAAGTCACCACGTCATGTAAGAGAATGCTTACAAACAACCATTACGCTTAAAACTGCGCCGCATCCAGCAGGTACAGCGACTCGCTACCGGCTTTGACCGAAGCGCTCAGCGAGTGAATCCGCGGCAGCAAACGGGCGAAATAGAAGCGTGCGGTGCCCAGCTTGCTGGCGTAGAAGTCGTCCTCACCCTGTTTGGCCAGGGCGGTACGGGCCATCAATGCCCACATGTAGGCATAAGCGGTATAGCCAAACGCCTGCAGGTATTCAACAGACGCCGCGCCGATTTCATTCGGGTTGCTCTTGGCCCGGTCGAGCACCCAGGCGGTCAGGTCGTCGAGGTTGTCGAGGGCGGCATTCAGCGGTTTGACGAATTCGCCCAGCTCGCTGCCAGCACTGGCGGTGAAGTGGCGGATCTCGTCGGCGAACAACTTGTACAGCGCGCCGCCGCTACCAACCACCTTGCGCCCCATCAGGTCGAGGGCCTGGATGCCGTTGGTGCCTTCGTAGATCTGGGTGATGCGCACATCGCGCACCAGTTGCTCCTGGCCCCACTCACGAATGTAACCGTGGCCACCGAACACTTGCTGGCCATGCACCGCCGACTCCAGGCCGAGGTCGGTGAGAAATGCCTTGGCCACCGGCGTCAGCAAGGCCACCAGGTCTTCACCGCGCTTGCGGGTCTGGGCGTCTTCGCTGAACTTGGCGGTATCGAGCTGCATCGCCACATAGGTGGAGAACGCACGCCCCCCTTCGTTGAGGGCCTTCATGGTCAGCAGCATGCGCCGCACATCAGGGTGGACGATGATCGGGTCGGCGACCTTGTCCTTGGCTTGCGGGCCGGTTGGCGAGCGGCTCTGCAGGCGGTCGCGGGCATATTCGATGGCGTTCTGGTAGGAGCGCTCGGCCGAGGCCAGGCCCTGGATACCAACGCCCAGGCGCTCGTAGTTCATCATGGTGAACATCGCCGCCAGGCCCTTGTTCGGCTCGCCGACCAGGTAACCGACCGCTTCATCGAAGTTCATCACGCAGGTGGCCGAGGCCTGGATGCCCATCTTGTGCTCGATCGAGCCGCAAGTGGCCGGGTTGCGCGCGCCCAGGCTGCCATCGGCATTGACCAGGACCTTCGGTACCAGGAACAGGGAAATGCCCTTCGGCCCGGCAGGGGCGTCCGGCAGCTTGGCCAGCACCAGGTGGATGATGTTCTCGGTGAGGTCGTGCTCGCCACCGGTGATGAAGATCTTCGTGCCGCTGACCTTGTAGCTGCCGTCCGCCTGAGGCTCGGCCTTGGTGCGGATGATGCCCAGGTCGGTGCCGGCGTGCGGCTCGGTCAGGCACATGGAGCCGGCCCAGATACCGGCGTACATGTTCGGCAGGTACTTTTCCTTGAGCTCTTCACTGGCGTGGGCGTTGATCGACAGGCAGGCACCGGCAGTCAACATCGGGTACAGGCCGAACGCCAGGCTGGACGAGTTGACCATCTCCTCGACCTGGGCCGAGATCACCTTGGGCATGCCCATGCCGCCGTAGGCCGGGTCGCCACCGACGCCCACCCAGCCGCCTTCGGCGTAGGTCTGGTAGGCCTCGATGAAACCGGCCGGGGTGCTCACCGCACCGTTGTCCCAGTGGCAGCCTTCTTCATCGGCGCTGCGGCTCAGCGGCGCGATGCTCTTGCTGGTGACCTTGCCGGCTTCTTCGAGCACCGCCAGCGCGGTTTCTTCGTCGACCACTTCGGCCAGGCCCGGCAACTGCGCCCAGAGCCTGGACACCTCGAAGACTTCATTGAGGACGAAGCGCATATCGCGCAGGGGCGCTTTATAGTCAGCCATGGCTACCTCTCACACTAGAGTCGGGGACGGCCCGTAGGCCGCATCACTGTTATGCAAGCAGTGTAACCGAACAACTTTTGTGACACATAGGGTCATCTGGCGACTGTATAGTCTATTTCGGTCACGCCATGCGTACGGCACCACGCTTGGCCTGTACACCGTAGGCGACGACACAGTTACGCCCGGCACCTTTGGCGCTGTACAAGGCCTGGTCGGCGGACTTGAGCACTTCGTCGGGTGAGCGATGATCGGCCAGACGCTCGCTGACGCCGATACTGATGGTCACCGAAACGCTTGAGGCCGCCGACGCACCGCGGCGCTGGCGCCCTTGCTGGTCGTCCTGGGGGCGGCTGTCCTGATTGCGCAATTGGATGTTGTAGTTGGCGATCACCTCGCGCACGGCCTCAAGGTGCGGCATGCACTCCTCGATGCTCTTGCCGGCGAACACCACGGCAAATTCCTCACCGCCATAGCGATAGGCCCGACCACCGCCGGTAACTTTGGACAGCTTGCTGGCCACCAGGCGCAACACCTGGTCACCGACGTCGTGGCCATGGGTGTCGTTGAATTTCTTGAAGTGGTCGACGTCGGTCATCGCCAGCACATAGTTGCGCCCCAGGCGCTGCATGCGTTCGTTGAGCGCGCGGCGGCCGGGCAAGCCGGTCAGCTCATCGCGGAAGGCCATCTGATAAGCCTCGTGGGACACCGCTGCGGCAATCATCAGCATCACCTGGCTGCACATGATGTTCAGGGTGAACGGCAGGATGAAAGTCTTGGGCAGCATCCAGAAGATACCGATCAGGCCGATCAACTGCGCGGCATGCAACGGCCGTGGCTGGCGCAGGTACTGCACCACCAGCAGGATGAAGGCGCAGAAGAACACCGGGTAGGCCAGCTGGATCAGGCTCATCCACTGGCCATGCAGCGATGGCCAGCGGATCTCCGCCAGCCAGCTCAGCAGCGCCTGCGGGAAACTCTGCTCCAGGCCCAGGGCGACGCTGCCCACGGCCAGCAGTACGGCGAAGCGCGCGACCATGTCCTGAAACAGATGGGTACGCTCCTGCCAGGCGCCATACAGAGCAAACATCAGCGGCAACAGCAGGCAAACCAGGTGGAACACCACCGCTGCGTCTTCGCGCACGCGACCGTTGTCGCGGTAGAAGTCGGTCTGGGTGTCGAGGAGAAAGTAGGCGATGTACACCGTGAGCATCAGAAACAGTTCGCGCTGACGACGGTACACGGCGCAATAGGCGCCGCCGAGCAACAGGACCAGAGTAGGCAGGACATTGAACAGTGAGGTGAAAAAGACGCTGAGGTCTCTCACATAAGCGGCCGCGAGCCCCGACACCAGCAAACAGACCGATGGCAGGAAGTGGCTCAGGCGTACAGCGGATAAACGAAACAAGGGTAATCTCCGACCCGGCAGATCAATAATGGCATTGTGCCTTAATGTATCGGCAGCGCACATGAATAGATGAATGCGCTTGGTGGGGATGGCTGGATGGGGTGGGCTGGGTGGGAGCGGGGGTTGCCCCCCCTGCCATTTTGGTGTGAGAAAACGATAGCGGGGCCACCCCCCACCCCCCGGAAGCAAAAAGCAAAAAAAAAAAACAGCCCGGGATGGGGGGCGGTTTTTCATAAACCCATTTAAAAAATAAGAGCT
>NZ_JBIUWO010000015.1:0-142077 GCF_044743505.1 Pseudomonas sp. NPDC087612 | reverse complement strand
GAGTGAGTGATCTGAGCGTTTCGGATCGACTCGCCACGTTCAAAATCGGCGGTGGCCGAAGTCAGCCAGAAACACATGGCTACTTCAGACCATCCTTAGGGACGATGCCCAGAATGCTCGTGATGGGCTTTTAGCTTTTATCCGAGAGACACCTGGGAAGGAATCATTCCTAGCATTGCAGGAAATCGCACAGGCCCACCCTGCGGAGCGATTACGTCCCTGGAGCGCATTCTACGCTCAGCAAAAAGCTACAGCCGACTCGCAGACGCCGCCATGGGAACCATCGAAGGTCGTCGATTTTCATGAGTCGCTGGAAAGCACTCCATCCACCCACCGTGACCTCTGGAATCTGGCGATCGATCGACTTCTGGACTTAAAGCATGATCTTGAAGATAGCGATTCGAGCTACGCAGAAATTTTGATCCAGACCAATCAGGAGACTTCCATTCGGAAGTTCATCGGTAAGTGGTTGAGGGATAATGCTGCGGGACGCTACGTCGTGCCGCAGGAAGAGCAGCTCGCCGATGACAAAAGGCCTGATTATCGATTCCAAAACAGTCAGTACTACGCGCCCGTGCCTGTCGAACTTAAGCTTTCACAGAACTGGAGCGGCCCCGGGCATTTCGAACGACTCGAGAACCAACTCTGCGGGGATTACCTCCGCGATATTAGCTCAAGCTGCGGCATCTTCTTGCTGGTAAACTGTGGAGGTCAGGCCACGTGGGAGACGCCCACCCAAGGCCGGGTCGGGTTTAATGATCTAGTAATCGCATTGCAAGAACACTGGTTGGCCATAGCTTCAAGGTTTCCTAACGTTGAAGACATCAAGGTCATCGGCATAGACCTCACCAAGCGAGGAGGAGCTGCCGCGATCAAAGCCATCGAAGCCAATCAGGCGGAGGCTAGTCAGATTGATGGTGAATGAGAACATGCAGGGCTGACCTACTTGAAAAAGTGTGTCAAAGGCGGCGGAGTTTAGGGGAGCAGCTATGCAGCCGCCGATTCAAGAGCGATTGCTGCGCCCCAGTAGCTGGCCCCCCATTCCTTCGGGATGCAAGGCGATTGGTGGAGTAATCGGCTCGGAATAATCTGGAGGCAAACGGAGCACGCAGGCCTAGGGGGCGAGACGCGAGTATGGAAGTCCATCTGGCCGGGACGTCGCCTTGGCGAGCGGCTCGGTTTACGACAGACGCCCCCAAGAATCAAGACTTCCGCTTCGAGCCAAGCAGGCCGGAAGCGACGCTGATCCTTTTCCAGAACGTACCGACAATGGTTGCACAGCACTTCCGAATGGAGTTTCTCAATTGCCTCATCTTCATCAAGTGTCGACCCACACTGAGGCTATCCAGTTTATGAGGAAACCATCGTTTTGAACCAAAAAAATAGAGGTAAAGCGAATGCTGAATGCGTTGAAGAAAAAAGTCGCAGGACGGCTGTGATTTCGCGAACAGGACTCCCTAAAATAGCTGGAAGTCCCATGCGGTTCTCGAGTCAGCGCGTGCTGATATCTTTCAGGTAGCGGCCGAGGTCTTGGAAAGCTGACGCGTGTAAAATCTCGGCGACTTTGGCTGACCTTCTCTCTGCCTTCGGTAGGAAAACCGCACATTGATCAGTGTATGGACGTGGCAGATCCTTCCAGTAGTAGGTTGCCTTGAAGCTCTGCATGGCTCTGTGAAAGCCCATTTGATGCGTGTGATAAGACGACATCACGAAGATTTCGAAATCTTGAGTGAGGCTCTCCAAAGCCACCTGATTGATGCCGTGAACTCGGTATCTACCACTTAGAGGTACCTCGATGTTGAGGCGTTTCGCGATGTACTTAGATGCAGCAAAATGATGGGAGCCACCGCTATTCATCAAGAAAACTCGCCCATCCCACGACCAGGTCTGAAAAAAGTCATGATCCACACGGCTTATAATTCGGATTTCATCCCAAGCCAAGTTCTCGGCTAGTTTCTCTGGGGTGATTTCATCAATCATCTCTTTCGAGTTCTTCTCCACCATCGCATCCATGCTTTTGAACAAGTGGAGCTCTGACTTGGAAGCCGAAAAGCCATCTACGTCCTGAATGTCGCATTCCCATCTCTCCACCTCTCGAGTCGTGCCGAGGTTGAGTAAGTCTTCACGACGTACCGACACGCCACCATAGTTTCGATTGGCGCCTGGGCAGTGCCCAAATCCGTTGAGGCTACCTTTGC
The DNA here is from genome assembly GCF_044743505.1 of Pseudomonas sp. NPDC087612. NCBI lineage: Bacteria > Pseudomonadati > Pseudomonadota > Gammaproteobacteria > Pseudomonadales > Pseudomonadaceae > Pseudomonas > Pseudomonas sp. NPDC087612. The sequence goes on along the minus strand of NZ_JBIUWO010000015.1, from coordinate 139,879 downwards.
ATGGGCGGTTACGTTCATAAGAAAGGTTGCCGAACTCATGCCACTTCACGACCTCATCGCTGGAAATACCTTTGTCGTATTCAACCAATGGCTTGTTGAGGCCCGGTTCCTTGGCAATCAGTTTTACTAAGGAGGAGGGGTGTCCAAATTCTTCTTTGATCGCGCCTACAACGAATTGAGCTGCCGCTTTGAGCATATGGTTTTTCCTTTGTGGTGGGGCTCCTTTACTAGAATGCATTTACTGGCGGAGCAATGCGACTCAACTCGGTGCCGGAAACGACTTTAGCCCTACAGATCGAATTGTTGGAACGCTTCATGTTGCCTCGCCGCGTTGGGTGTGAATGACAAGTTGACAACTCAGAGGGTCATAGCTCGATGGTCAGATTGAATCGCCTGTGGTGGGAGCACCTAGCTCCCAAGTCGATGCATCGTCGATTAAGAGAAGTGGAGCAGCAGTTGTCGCGCAGGTGCGAGACCGATTATGGGCGGCACTGGTTGAGCGTCGCCCGAAAGCCTGGGCAAGCAATAAGGCTTCTTCCCGGCCGCAGTCGTCTCAAGTTCGCACGGCCAGGCAGGAAGATTGAAGCATTCACTTCGCAGGTACCTATGATCACCTCCAACGCAGCGCTGAGGTCGTTGCAGGAGAATTGGCCTCAGAAAACGGTTGGCCAAATCCTTGACTGGCAGCATCAGCATGAGCAAGGCAACTAAACGCCGTACCGCTTGTTACCACCGGACGTGATGCAATAGCGCCCGCCTCTTGGGCCTATACAAACTCGGCCGGAAGAGCAGGGACACGATGAACCATATTCTGGCGATGTGCTACGCGCTGGTTGCGGAGCGGGGCGATCTCGTTTCGGCTGCGAGGTGGCGAAGCAATTCGATCCGCTGCAGAGATTCTTGTAGGAAATCCAACGCTGGGGCTGGCCGTCGAGGCTGATGCGAGCCCATGCCTCCTTCTGCTCATAGACCCGCACCTTTTCGCCACGCTTGAGGCTGGAAATTACCTTCCCACCTGGCTGAGCTCGCAGGTTCAGCTTGTCCGCGTTGACGAAGTGTTCTAGTGCAGAATCTTGTGTTGGCCGGGGCGCTGGTGAAGAGACCGTTGCCAAGGTGTTCACCGGCGCCTGGCTGACGGCAGGCTCAGTTGTAGGCGGATCCTTCTTGCCAATCGCCCAGAGCACGACGAATAGAACCAGCAGCGGCAGAAGCCAAGACTGACCTTTCTTGCGCATATCCTTTGCACCCTCGAAGTTAGAACTGTCCTTCAAGCAATACCTGGCTGTCTTTTCAGCTTAGTCGAGTGGCATTGCCTGAGCGGAAGAGTTTGCTGGGGCAGCTCAGATATCCACCGAACTCGAGGATAGGCGTATGGGAGAGCAAGCGGAGCGCGCAGGCGTGACGGATGGACGCCCGAAGGGCCGAGCCATCGGCGCACGACGGTGGCTCGGTTTACGACATCCTGACCTGAAGCTAAAAACTTCGCCTCATCGAGTCGGGACGGCTCGCTACGGCTTCACGCTTGCCGCTACTAGCTCAGCGATCCCGTTGCGCACTGCATCTATATTGTCGTCCATTGTGGCCAGCGCCCCGTTGACGTTGCCAACAACTGAGGTTGCCCCACGATCACCTACCCATTTCGCTAGCTCTTCTACCGCAGCTCTTAGGGCGTCCTGGTTGTGACTGAGGCGTTCAAGCACTTCTGCGGCAATTCGAAGCTCTTTCATCGTATGATCTTGAAAAGTGTGGGTGAGATCAGGCCACGGTAGCTCAAAACTGCACAGTGTATGTAAATCAGCCAGTTCGCCGAAGCTGTGACTCAGCCCACTGATTGATACGGTCACGCTGTGAGTTGCTCATTTTGTCGGTGGCAGAGGTGAGCAGTTGAAGGATGTAGCATCGATCCTGGTCTTCCGGAAACCAGTCGGACAACTCGACATTGCAGTGCTTCGACTGGCCGAACGCCCAGGCGAGAACCATATCTGCAGCGGCACGAAAATGATCAGCTATGTAGATCTCGTGATCTATCGTCCAGCCGCGTCGACTAAGCTCGTGGATAGCGTCCAAGATGCCAAGCTCACCAAAATAGACTGAGGTGTCGGGGTAATGGGTTCCCGCGAGTGAAACCTTGACCTGGCCAGCTTCCCTATCCCAGTAGGAAAGATGATGCCAGCCGCCTGTAGTCGTCTCTGGCCATGGAAAATTGATGGCTGCTTTCCCCGTGATGTAGTGCTCACGAGACACTCGGCACAGGTCAACATCGAAGCGGGGCATGCTCAACCTCTCTAAGTGCTTTAGCAATTTTGCGCGAAGTGATTAAGGCCTCTTTTGTGGGTATCCCAACCGCGCCCTGATCGCTCCTCGGCGCGAAGCCAGTCTAAGACCCTGACGAGATGCCTTTCCACTGACCGAGGCTTCAGTTGTTGAGCGACGATGATTGAGACGAAGGAATACATTTGTACTCCTTCGATTTGACCGCCGTAAACGTTAGCCTCTATCCCGTGTCCCCAATCGCTTCACGGACAGTGCCCGCTCTTGATCATGAGAGTGATAGTAAGTGTTCTGAGTCGTAGCCAAGTTCGAGTGGCGCAGGTCGTACTGGAGATCCTTGGCACTTCTGAACGGCGCGTCGAACGTGGCCGAGGTATGGCGAAGCCAGTGAGACGATGCCACCCGCAGGCTATCCATTTCGTAGGGCTCGCGCCCTTCATCGCGCATGCGTACCAGCGCGTTGTCGAACACGGCTTGGAGGAGGGCGCGTACTTGCCGGTCAGAGAGACCTGCGCGGCCGCTTAGCGTTTTCAGAAGCGGCGACTTCTCCTGGTAACTCGGCAATGGGCCCAGCCCAATGAATGTGCGATAGCGCTTTAGGTACTTCTCCACGTACTCATCACGTACTGCAATCTTGCCGGACTTGTTTCCTTTACCCACCACATGGAACCACCAATTTCCATCGGCATCCAAACGAAAATCACCCATGGTGGGCTGCCAATTGGAACGCCCAACTATGTCCGATATACGTAGATACATGCTGAACATCGTGAGGAGAATGAACAAGGTGCGTTCATGTTTTTTAGGCTCAGCTTCAGCCATTGTTTCCGCTGTATCAATCACGTAATCCCATTGTAAGGGTGTTAGCGCGCGGGAAGAGTTCGACTCCTGCTGGGATGAACTGTACTGTCCTTTTTTTGTGACCTTACGAAAGGGATTGGAACTGGCGAGTTCTTCTTCGACCAAATATTCGTAAAAGCCATTAGCGACCTTGAACACATTACTCATGCTGCCTTTGGATGAATGATAGTCCGCAGACCGAAACCCATCAACATCCTCAGTCAGCGCTTTATTTTGTTTAGGCGCGCGATGAGTAAAAGGTTTCCATTTTGGATTATGACCAACTTCCGAGTACAAAGCCAAAGCATCATCTTGTTTGGTAACAAAACGATTGCGGACAACGGAGCCAACCCAACTGGCTGGCGGGTTTTTGCAAAACTCCAGAAAAGCTTCCGCATCCAGCCTTTTCAGTCCAGTGACGGGCTTCTCACGGATGATCAGCGACCACAGCAGCAGGCGTTCGACGTGCCCACGATAAGTGCTATAGGTAAGCGCGTTGTCCGCGTAACACCGCAGATAGCCACGCACGGCCATGAAGCCCGGGATGGCTTTCAGCTCTGCGGCAAAGCTCTCCAGGTACTGGTCGGCGCTCGCGATGGATGGCCGGCCCAGAGTGAAATCTTGATCCACAAAGTCACCGTGAGATTCAAAGATTGGCTGGGGAGTGCAGGGCATCTAACTTACCGAGAAAAGGTGGCCTTACTTAGCGATTGAGAACTTCCTAGTCTGGCTGTTTTAGGAAGTTTTCGCTTTCCTATACAACCTACTCTCAATCGCCGGGCCTAGTTAATGGGAGTCTGCGGATGATATCCACAAGTTAGGCCGGTCGCAACCACAAACATGCCATGCCCATTCATCCGCTAAATGCCAGTCAGGACTTGACATATTGGCCTGGGCGCAGTAAGCGCTATTAATCCTTGCGCTTCAAAATAATTGTGCTGCAGCACTGTTGTTAACATATAGCATATATTGCTTTTTCCACTCCAAGGTTCAGCTTCCGCCCAACGAATACGGGGCTGCTGATTACACGAATCAATAATTGAAATTGATTTTCGAACGTACGGCTCGATCAATATTGACTAAGTATTGACAGTCGTAGCCCCAAAGCGGCGGCCTGAGGAAAGTGTCCACGTTAATTTAATTTTAGCCGCTTTCGGAAAGTGTCTGCATTAAGTGCAAAACATCCCGAGGCCAGGAAAAATGGGATTCTAGCTTCATGAACTCTCAACTGGGCCTTCGGAAAGTGTCCGCATTATTGTCAGATCCACTCAAAAAGAGCTCCATGGCTCAGCTGAGCGCTAGGTGCACCTAGAACACCGAAACGGAGGGTTTCGCAGGCCAGCATGGCTGCAGGCCCTGGCGCTCCTGGCTTCGAGGTCATAAAGCAACGCTGAGTTCACTTTGGCGTAGGTATCTTTCCAAGGCTAAAAATCTCGGAAAGTGTCCACATTATGCGATTCGGCTCGCGACTCGGAAAGTGTCCGTATTTTGTGCAGATGTCACTGGAAGCCCCGAATTACAAGGATTGTAGCAATTCAGACGCCAGTGCTGCAGTGGTCACGAGTGTCCAGATAGCGGAGGAATTAGGTAGAACGGTTCAAATCATCGTATCAGCGTGCGACCCAGTAAAATCAGTGGGTTACGGAAATCGTATGATTGCAAAAGTGTCCGCATTTCGTCGGAATGGAGGCGCATTTGAGCAATGCCGAGTCGCTGGAAGCCACGTGAGTAGAGGGCTCAAAGGGTTGATGGGGTAAAAGTGTCCGCAATTCGCGACGGTGACATTTACTTCCGTGTAGTTGTGGGATTGGACATGAGGCCCGGCTTTCTTTCATAACACTTGATTTAACATAATATACATTATGCGTAGTCATCTATAGCAGCCCACGGGCAGTGCCAGGACAGATTTCAAGCCTGGCACCACCCGTTTTCAGCCTTACACCGTTACTTGCCGTGCAACGCTTCACTCACCGCATTCACAAACAACGCCTGCTCGTCATACAGCGAACTCGGTGTCTCTGCGTTCTGCCACGTCGACCATTGCACCATCACCAGTTTCTCCGCCGGGTTGATTGCAATGGTCTGGCCGTAAATCCCAAGCGCCCAGAACGTTTGTTCGCTGGTGGCGGTTTTCTTGGGTTCGGCATTGGCATCAGGCGCCGGCGCCGAGTACCACCATTGATAGCCGTACTGTCCGTTCGGTGCCGATGGCGTGACCGAGCCTTTGGCTGTCGTCCAGTGTGTCGAACGTGCAATCCAGTCATCCGGCAGAATCTTCTCGCCCGATGGTAACTGACCGCCGCTGAGCACAAACTGGCCAAAGCGGCCCCAGTCACGCAACGCTGCGTTGAAGCCGTGGCCGCCCATGTCGACTTTGTCTTTGACCAAGGCATGCCAGACGCCATCCTGCTGCATGCCGTAACGGCTCCAGATGCGGCTTTCGAGGTATTTGGCCAGGGTCATGCCGGTGGCGTTTTCCAGCACGCGGCCCACCAGCCAGGCGCCGCCAGTGTTGTAGGACCAGACTTCGCCCGGTTTGACCCCGGGTTTGCGTTTCACCGATTTGACCAGGTTGAACACGCAGTCGTACGGCGCAGGCTTGGCTTCGCACTGGGTCATGTGGGAGAAATCGGAGTCTGCTGACGCGTAGTTTTCATCCCAGACCACGCCCGAGGTGTGCTCCAGCAACTGGTGCAAGGTCACCTCTTGCCAGGCCGTGCCTTTGAGTTCCGGGATGTACCGGGTGATTTTGTCGTCTACCGAGTTGATCCTGCCTTCTTTTATCGCCACGCCCACCAGCACGCTGACCACCGATTTGGCCACTGAACGCGAGGTCCACAGGGTGTTTTCGCTGTTGCCCTTTCCGTAGTACTCGTAGGCAATCTTGCCGTCCTTGAGGATCAACAGGCCGGTGACGCTCTGGTTGGCGATGTAGTTATCGATGCTGAAGTGCTTGCCGTTCATTGCATAGTCAATGGCTGGCAATGGGCTGCTGGCCGGCATTAATGGCGATGGTTTGGCGCCCTGGGTGCTGAATACATCGCCTTCGTACAGGCGGTAGGTATTACGAAAACCCACTACCCGTGTGGCCTGGTCCCAGGTCAGCATGTTGTGCGGGTCGGGCAGCGTTTTATCAAAGGGTTGCGGGCAAACGCTGAGCCCTGGAACGCCACAGTGTGCGCCTTGGTCGCTAGCCAGGCTGATACCGCTATGGGTCAAGCCCAGTGCGGCAATGCTCAATGCCAACAGCGAAAAAACCTGGGTGGATTGTTTTTTTATTGTTCTGCGTAACATCGGTACTTCCTCGACATCCAGTGAAATTGCGTCAGTCGATTTCGAGCTTATCAACTTGCCGGAGCGATAAAAGAACAATAAAGTCCGGGTCGATATTACAAAAACTAACAACAGTGAACGCCATGCCCAGCGACCGTCTGCCTCCGCTCAATGCCATTCGTGCCTTCGAGGCGGCTGCGCGCCTGGGCAGTTACGTAGCCGCTTCGCGGGCGCTGCACGTGACCCAGCCGGCCATTGGCCGCCACGTGAAAAACCTTGAGGACTGGCTGGGCGTGCAACTGCTCGAGCGTACGCCCCGCGGCGTTACTCTGACCGCGGCCGGGCTTGAGTTTCACCGGGCCGCGACCCAGGCCCTGAAGATTCTGGCCGATGCCGGCTCGCGGGTTGCAAGTCGCCAGCAGGAGCGCTGGCTGCGTATTCTGTGCGTTCCGGCGTTCGCTTCGCGTTGGTTGACGCCGCATGTCGATGCAGTGCGCAGCCTGCGCCCGGGCCTGAAGCTGGCCATTGAACCCAATGCCTCGTTCACGTCAGTGGATGCCCGTCAGGCTGACCTGGGTATCGGTTTTGGCCTGCCGGGCGAGCATTCAGGGGTGCTTCTGAGGATGATCAAACCGCCGGTTTTCCCGGTCTGTTCGCCGACGTACCTGGCAAAATTGCCGAATAAAGCCCTGCAGGTGCAGGACTTGCCGAACTGCGAGCTGATTCACGTCGACGACGGCACCTGGTGGAACAGCTGGTTTGCGGCGCAACAGTTACCGCTCAAGGTCAGGTCGAATACCTCGCACATGAGCAACGACATTGCCTTGAACCTGGCCCGGCGTGGGCACGGGATTGCCCTGGCCACCGAAGTGCTGGTCAAGCACGAACTGGCAGAAGGCTCGCTGGTGCGCTGTACCGATGCGCAAGTTGCACTTGAAAGCTATCAAGTGCTGACACCGCAACAGCCGTTGTCAGAAGATGCCAGCTGGTTTATCCAATGGTTGAACCAGGCCTTGCGCGAGGAGTTTCCACAGGCGGCGATAAGCACGCTTGAGTCTATGGGTGCACGACTGCCCCGCTCTTTTTATAGCGCAAAAATATAACTCAACTAAATGACTATTTAGTTGAGTTATATTTTCCATTAATGTCGTCGCGCATTACCACTCTTCCTCGTTAAACTTTCGCGCAACCCATCAACCTGTACTAGCCTCTTCTTCAGCGTCTTCGGCTTTACGCTACTTCAATAACTGGAGTACAGGTAGAACGGAGGCGAGATGGCTCTTTCTCTGTGCACGGCGTGGATATTCTTTCTTGGCGCATCCGCAATCCCCCTGCTGTGGTGGTTGATTGTGCCGCGTCGGCCGCTTCGCACTGAACCTCCAGGCAGCCCTTTGCCCTTGGGTATTTTGTACCTCACTCCCGCCTGCATTGCGGCACTTGGTCAATGTGCGAGCCCAACGCGCCTGCACAGAATGTCCACTCGCTGTATCGGACATCGCCTGGACCGCTTTACTTTTCCAGTGGGCGAAAGCAAACCGGATATAGACCGTTACAGCACTTGGCCGGAGCAGGCACGCTTGCTGTCAACGGGGGCTGAAGATCAGTTGCGGGCATTGCAGGCGGCGCTGATAGAAAAGTATGGCCCCCCTGCCCCCACGCCGCTGGCATCAACTCGATCCGACGCGCAGCCTGCGGGTGCGCGCATTGCTGTGTTTGTCCTGCTGCTGGCGCTTTTATTAGCAGCGTTGATGTTTTGGCTGCTGGCCCGGAGCATGGCCGATTGTCGTTGTGCTGCGCCCGGCACCACGCCCAGCCCACCTGTTTCAGTACCACCGACAACCACCGTTCCGGGAACAGATAATATTGTAAAAGCCGACCTGCAAACGGATTTTGTTTTCGATTTTAAACTATCAACGCCCAGGAGCCCCGCGCACAGCGCCAAGATGAGAGAAGACCTCAAAGCGTTGTTCTTACCCTTCAATGGTATTGAAGTACTTGCCATCGTTGCACACACCGACCCTATTGGCGGTACTGAGGACAACAAGCTTCTGGGCGAAAAGCGTGCGCAATTTATTCGAAACATGATTCAGGAGATCATCGCGGCGCCCGCACGAAGTCAGCAATTCAGCGACAACCCGCTACCGACCGATGGTGTGCTGGATGGGCCGAAAAAGTCAGACTTTGCTTTTTGGCAGTCGTGCTTCAAGGACTACTACCTTGACGTCAAGGATGGGTTCTACCCACTGCTCAATCTGAGCAGAAAAAAGAACATCGACAATAGACCTGCCTGTACCGAGGCCACTGCCGAAACCGGCCGTGATGGGCTGTACCCGGCCTGCGCGAGGCTAAAGATCCCTGAGCCGGATCAACCCTATCCCAAAGGCTACGCACAACGTGCCGAACGCTTGCAGCAACTGACGGCCTGTCTCGCCCCCATGCGTCATGTTTTTATTAAATTCAGATTCGACCATCAGGTCCAAGCACCGTCTCAGTGAACGGATCAGTTGAAGGAGATGCAACGTGAGCCAGCATAAACACTTGCAAGGTAAATTCAACTTCGTTGCTGAAGACGGGCAAGACCCGGATGACCTGAAAGAACAATTCGATCTTATTTTCTCGCGCCTGTCAGTCGCCTTTCGCGCCAGCCTGCGAAGTTCCGGCGCTGATGCCCCGGCGGCCGCCCAGGAAGAGCCCTTAAAGCAACTTCCTTTTGCCGTGACGTTGAGCTTTGAAGAAGCCTCCGGGGAAAACCTGATCGGAAAATTTCAGGAAAAGATCGAAGCCTTGATCCGCCGCTTGATAGAGGCCGCAAGTGCCCTGCCCGGCCCCCTCGGCTTGGGTGCGAAAATAATGACTGCACTCGATACGTTCTTGAATGATCCGCAGCCGAGCGCCGAGTTGAAGGACGCCAAGACGTGGGTTCTTGATCGATCACAACAGGGCGAGTGGACCCGCGTGCAGAAGCTGTTTTCTCAATGGGCGGGCTCCCGATTCAGCGATATCGGACTGGGCGCTGTGAGTAAAAGTGAATGGGCTGACGTTCTCGGCAAGCTACGCGCTGCACCTGCCGTCGCCGAGCCTGTACCCGGGGACGCTGAAGCGGCTGATCAGACTGCAACACAGGTGCCGCAGCCCACGGGCAAGTTTGAACTTACCCAGTTAATGGGTTGGCTTACTGCCGAGGCCGATGCCGGACAGCAGATGACCTATGGTTTCAATATCCAGGGGGTTTGCCGATTCGCTGACAATGCTGTCATTTATGGAACCTGGGCCCGACTTGACGTGTTTGGCCCGGATGGCAGCCAATTGCTGACCTGTACGGTTCGCAACGACAGCCTCGAACAATGGCTGGGTGGCCAGGGGGCGAATGATCTGGAGGTTGATGTTGCACCGTCCAGAGAACTGCGGGCAGCACTCGCAGCCCCACAGCGCCCACGTCAGAAAATCAATACGGTCAATGGTCGGTTGTGGCTTTCGAACGGACAGCCGTTCGGTCAGCGGACATTGGCCATCTATGTGAAACCGGCATTCCCACAGTTCATAGACGACTGTTGCCCGCCGGCGGAGTTCGAGCCGGACCTGTGCTGTGCACCCGACTGGGAGACAGGTCCGATCCTACAGGTTCCTCAGGCGCTAGCCGTTACCCAAACCGACCAGGCGGGCTATTTCGAGTTCAGCTACCCGGCTAATACAGGTCTGAATTCAAGATACGCATTACTGCAATTGAGCGGGATCGCGTTGCCACTTGCCCTTGAGTTGCTCTACGAGCCCTCGGCAGAGGGCGTCAGTATCGAAGCTCAGTTCCCCAAGCCGGTGCTGCTGCAGATTGATAGTAACCTGGTGATGGACACGGCGGCTCAGCAACCCATTGATTGGCTAGGCGACAAGGGAAAGGACTGCGACTGCCAGGGGCTCGACTTCGCAGAAGCGAATAGAACCCTGGAAGAGTTCAAGTTTGACATTGTCATACGCACCACCGACCCGTTGGTAACGCGCGGCGCTATCAGTGACGCAATTACGGACGACAGCCTGGCGCAACCCCCCGTCAAGGATACAGTCGTGCCACCCTCGCAAAGCAGTATCAATCGCTATTTTCGGGTTCCGCTTTCGCGCGATGAGCAAATCACTTGGGATGAACGGCCCCGTATTGCCCAAGCGGTCTCTATTGCACATGGGCGAATACTTACCCTGCGCCAGGTGTGGCGCGCCGATGGTTACTCATTAGGAGACCTTCGTTACTCGCTACCCCTTGCGCCGCTGCAGAAAAAGAACATTGCCGTGATCGACTGGGACCGGCGAGACACGCTACAGATGGAATCCACTCAAGACTACCGCGAGTCCATGTTCAACTTCGTGGGCCGCGAACGTGATATTTCCGAGATTGTGAACAGTGCACTCAACGAGTCGGTCAATGCCCACTCCGATTCCGGGGGGCGCTCCGGCAGCTCGGGCTTCGGTCTTTCCCTCGGCCCGGTTGGATTCGGCAGTGCTTCGGGGGGCTCGTCCAGTGCATGGTCGAATGCAAGTCAAAACTCGACGCGTACCCTTGCCGCCAATTTCATCAACCAGTTGCGTGATCAGACCGTCCAGTCGGCAAATGCGCTGCGCTCCCAGCGAGTGACAACTGTACAACAAGTGAATCAGTCAGAAGCTGCACGAGTAGTGACGGAGACCGTGGCGAATCGAAATGCCTGCCACGCAATAACCGTTCAGTACTTTGAAGTACTACGTCACCTCCGGGTCGATCATGAACTGGCCGCCGTGCGTGAATGCTTGTATATCCCTTTTCCTTTGAGTCTGTTCACCGTGGAAAAGGCCTTGCGTTGGCGCGGCCCGCTAAATCAGTATCTGGCCGACGAGCAGCGTGCGGGATTGGACGCTTGCGCACGCCTGAGCAGCAATGCTTACCCGCACAGCGCGGTCTACGCCGATGAAGCGATAATCAACTTCGGCCTGGAAGTAACCATTACTCTGGATTTTCCTTTTCCACCTGGAGCCTTGGAAGACACCACAACCTGGCAAGACTACTTCGGCGTGAAGTTTCCTAGCTCGTCGCCGTTGCCTTCATTACTGGCGTCGCTGAAGCGCACCCCTGCTGAAAAGCGCGCCACCTATTACCAGGACGTGATTGCTCCGGTGCTGGCCGATAAAATGGTCAGCGCGCTGAGGGTCGTTTGCAGGGTAGATGGCGCAGAGGTGGCGCTATCGCTTGAACCCCGCCTCGCCACGCGATACACCGCAGGTGGCAAGCACAAGGTAGTGTTTGCCGAGCGTGGAGATACCATTGACAGCGTTTTTTCCCGTCGAAGCCTGAGTGCAGTTCGCATCTATAGCGATGCCACGATTGCAGAATTCAACAGTGTCCTGGTTCATGACGCCGAGTGTCTGCCCATTACGGCCCACCTGCACAGCCGATTGATAGCGGGTGCAACTGATCGGCACAGCCTTCAACGTGCCGGCACAGTGGATTTTACCCTGGGTCTTCGCCCTCATGAATTGATTGATCAGCGCCTTGAAGACCAGCAGCGCTCTGTGCGGATGCTCGAACATCTAAACAACAACCTTGAGTATTACCACAAAGCCATTTGGTGGCTGATGGATGCCGAGCGTCGCTTTGTATTGCTCGACGGATTCATTGCCCCCAACGCAAGTGGGCGTAGCGTTGCCTCGGTGGTAGAAAACCGCTTGGTTGCCATTATTGGTAACTGCCTTGTCATGCCTGTGGCACCGGGGATCCGGCTGGATTACTTCGATGACAATATCAGTGAAGACAGCGCAGACAGAGACATCGATGAAGACTGGTTGCTGGCACATTACCGCCCGGCCATTCCAATGCCGTCGACACGTATCGCAGTCCCAACGCGCGGTGTTTTTGCTGAATCGGTCATGGGCAGTTGCAATGGTTGTGAGAAAATTGACAACAGCCGCAACTGGCAATACTGGCAGCATCCACTACCCGATGAGCCGACCGCCATTGAGCCCGTTTCTTTAGACTCCCGAGACAAAGACCCGGTAGTTGCCGGGGCCCAGCCCATGCCCGCGGCCATCATTAATCAGGTCGCGACCAGTGTCCCGCCCGCGCCTGATCCGACCGGGCTAGGCGCAGCCATAGCTGCGGTAACCAATGGCGCGGCGTTTCGCGATGCAACAGGACTTGCAGGTACTCAGCAGAATTCGCGTGAGGCACTCAGCCAATCCTATGCAACGACGCAAAAGTTCGGCGAGCTGGGTGCCGAATTGTCGAAGAAGCAAATCGATGCCTCTATCGAGGCAATGAAGATGGTCGCTTCAGCGTATGGCATTCCCGTTTCGCTGCTAGACACGGCAAGTAAAGTAAAAGATGAGATCAGTAAAGATGCTGCCGCCGGGCGTATCACTACGCAGCAGGGCCAAGAGCAAACCGCTCAGGTCAACAACAAACTGATCGAGCAACTGAATGCAGCGGCACCGGCTTCGCTGCCGGATACTCCGGTCATTCAAGAGGCGATCAAGTCTGCAATCCAGGGAGGCGCGCCGGTGTCTGTTCGGCGTGCCGATGGTCAGGTCGATGTTGGCGCGCCGACCGTGCGCAGTTCCGCTGCTGCCAAGGGTTCGTGGTTCTGGCCGTTCACCGCCAAGCGTGAGGCCTCGGCCTCTGCGCGCTCGTCAAAACCTCGACTCCCCTTGCTGAAAATCGAAGTGGTCACAGCCATCAGGGATGTTGGCGGGGCCGCCCAGGTGGGTGAGAAGTCACGCCATGTGTTGACGCTCGACTGCGAAAACAGAACGTTCTCAGCCGCGTCGCCAACCACCGGCAAGACGACCATATACGGCTGGAGTCTTGACTCCACTCGAAACGCGTTCACAGCAACTCTGGACGACGCCAGTGGCGATGTGTTTGCGATCAGTACCAGCGGACAGACTGCCAGCGGCGTTCGTTTCATGCCTGACATCGATTATCGCTTTCGGCTGACTATTGATGCTCAACGTAAACAGATCCGGATACAAGGCGCTCACGATGGATTCCCGAGTTACACCCTTTTACTCAATGGCAAGGCAATCTACGACTATCAACAAAGCCCGTTCCTTCAGTCTGTCCCCAAACTGTTCGGTACTGGCGACGTTACGGTAGAGAAAACAGTCTCGTTCTGAATGACTGGCGCAGGTAAACAACGTCGAGGGTGCTCATCGCGCGGTAGCACCCTGGTTAAAACGCAATTGATCGTCCAGCAGGCCTATATCAATATGCCATTAGCCCATTTGTGCTAATCGACCCCCCTCCTCCCTGGCGCTATATTCCTCGGCAACCCCCAGTGTTCCCCAACGCCGCGCCTATGCGGCGTGCGGGATCGTTGTGCCGGTAAAACAGAACAACACCAAGGAAGATGCACCATGAAATCAGCATTCAGCAAGATCACCCTGCTCAGCGCCCTGCTGGTCGCCGTCGCCGGTTGCCAGACCATGAAACCCAACGAAGACCGTCTCAAGTCCACCGCGCAAACCACCATCGGCGAGCCGGTGACGAAGATTTCCAACGTGCGCAGCGACCACAGCTCCACTTACTACATCGCCAGCACCGCATCGGGTGACTACAACTGCGAGCTACCCAGCGGCGTCATGGTCGGTATCGCCTCGATGGGCATGGGCATGGGCGCGCAATGCTACAACAAGAACAGTGGCCGCCCGCAAAATCCGCTGCAACGCTACTGATTGCGCGCTAAACCGGCGCTGCCGAGGCTTCGCGCAACGCCCGCAGGGTTGCGCGTAGCTCGGCCGGGCGCACCGGTTTGGACAGGATCGCGATCTGGCGGTCGTGCAGGGCCGCCTGGATCTTCTCCACTTCGTGGCCGGTAAGAATCAACGCCGGCACCGCCCTGCCCCGTTGCGCCCGTAGCTCATCGATGCACTCGATGCCGGTGGCGTGGTTACCCAGGTCATAGTCGGCGACGATGATGTCGCAGTCGCTGGCCAGGTCTTTGCCGCTCAGTTCGGCCTGGACGTCACAGCCCCAGCGCTCGAGCAAGGCCTTGGTGGCCAGCAGCACGTTGCGATCATCCTCCACCAGGCAGACTTTCAAACCGGTCAGCAGGCCGACCTGGCTCGGGTCTTCACGGTAGGCCTGGCGCTTGGGCGCGGAAATTTCGCGCAAACCTTCAAGGCTGACGGCCGTGCCATGGCCCACTCGCGAACGTATCGTCACCTGCATGCCCATCATCTGCCCCAGGCGCCGGACAATCGACAGGCCCAGGCCCACGCCCTCGATGTCCTTGTCGCGCAACTGGCGCACGCGGTAGAACTCTTCGAAAACCTTCGGCAGTTCCTGCGCCTCGATGCCGCTGCCCTGGTCATAAATGACAATGGCCAGGCCCTCGCCACGCTTGCGCACGCCGATCAGCACCGGGCGCTGCGGCGCGTACTTGAAGCAGTTGGACAGCACGTTCTGGACCATGGTCGCCAGCAGCGCCGGGTCAATCTGCACCCAGTGCGCGCAGGCCCGCAAGCGCAACTCAACGCCTGCCCAGCGCGCCGCCTCGGCGTTCTGGCGCAGCAGGTCGTGAACAAACTCGCCCAGTTGCACAGGCTGCAGGCGCGGCTGCAGGCGGCCGTTGTCGAGGGTGTAGAGGTCGAGGATCGAGCGAAACAGCTGCGAGACGTTGAGCAGCGAGCGGTCGATGTTGTCGACCAGCCGGCGTTCTTCATCGCCCAGGCGCGCCTCGCGCAGGCAGGCAGTGAACAGGCCGATGGAATGAATGGGCTGGCGCAGGTCGTGGCTGGCCTGGGCCAGAAAGCGCGATTTTTCCAGGTTGGCGGCGGTGGCCTCCTCCGAAGCCTTGCGCGTACGTTCAAGCAACAGGTGCGCGTACATGGGGATGACCGTGCTGGTGATCATCAGCATCAGCACCATGAACGGTTGCGCCTGCCAGTACGGCGTCAGGCGGTAGACGCACAGCAGCGCCAGCAACGCCAGGGCGGTGGCGATCGCCAGGTAGCGCGAGCCGAAGCGCATGCCATTGCCCAGGTTGACCCAGACCATTACCGCGTACAGCGGCAACGCCGCCTCGCCGCCCACCACCAGGCCGAAACAGGTACCGGTGTAGTCCTGGACCATGCTGAAAATGCGCCGCGCCGGGTACACCCCCGGCCAGCGCACGATAACCTGGCGTATAACCACCGACAGCAGCAGGAACAGGATGATGTAGATCACGATCGGCCGGTAGGTTTCAAAATGCTGCCCGGGCAGAAAGCCCAGCACGCTGATATAAACCACGGCAATACAGGCGACAATGATGCGCAGGTTAGCCTGGTCGAGCTCGGAGTTTTTCTCGAACTTCATCGGAACATCCTTGTGCGACAGTCGTCATATCCAGCAAGAACACCGGGCGGTGCCCGCACCCGGTGGTAAAGTAGCACGTCCGAAAGGAACGCCAGGCCCAGGGAGGCACTCACCATGGCATGCCGGATCATCATAGCCGACGACCATCCGCTGTTTCGCGAAGCGATGCTGCGTACGGTCCAGCGCCTGCTGCCCGATGCCCGGAGCGAAGAGGCCGGTGATTTCGACACGGTGCTCAAGCTGGTCGCCAACGGTCCGGAACCAGACACCCTGATCCTCGACCTGCGCTTCCCGGGGCTGACCTGCATCAGCCAGCTGGTCGAGCTGCGTCAGCAATTACGGCGCACCACCTTGATCGTGGTATCGATGGTCGATGACGAGGAACTGATCGGCGAGGTCATGGCCGCCGGCATTGACGGCTTCATCGGCAAGAACATCGCACCGGACGAGATCGGCCAGGCAATCCTGGCCATTCGTGAAGGTGAAGTGCTGGTGCGTTTTTCCCCCTCCGGGCTCCTGCCGCTGGACAGCAGCGCCGTCGCCACAACCCTGACCGCACGCCAGCAAGAGGTGTTGCGCCTGATCGCCCAGGGCAAGACCAACAAGGAAATCGCCCGCGCGCTGGACATCTCGCCGTTTACCGTGCGCATTCATGTGTCGTCGTTGCTGCGCACCCTCAATGTGCCGTCGCGGGCGGCGGCAGCGGTGAAGTACTCCGGGGTTGCCTGAGGCCCGCGGCTCCCCCGACCAAGTGATCTTGAATTGCCACTTCGCTCTGCTAGCGTTAGCAGCGCAGCCCCCCCGGCTGCACGCTGCACAAGGACGATAGACCCTCTGCCAACAATGATTGGAGGCAACAATGAGCGCAGTCACCAGTTCGACCAACTTCGGTCACGGCTACCCTACCCCAGGTCCACAAACACCCAACGCCCAGAAGGTGCTGGACCACGTGTTCTTTCTCTCCGAGTCGGCCTGGAAGCAGGTTCGCGAAGAAGAACAGTTCGATTTCATCATCATCGGCACCGGCTTCTGTTCCCTGGCCTTCGCCGAACGCATCCTCGAAAGCCAGCCCAAGGCGCGGATCCTGATGGTCGAGCGCGGGCCGTTCTTCCTCCCCGAGCACTTCCAGAACCTGCCGATCCCTTATCAGAAAACCCTCGGCGGCTTCTCCGAAACCTTCCCCTGGACCCTCTCGGCGCGTACCGCCAGCCAGCCACCGGGCAACATCGGCTGGCAGCACGGCATGGTGCCGTTCTTCGGTGGCCGCAGCATCATGTGGAGCGCCTGGTGCCCTCGGCCGACCAAGGAGGAAATGGCCTACTGGCCCGAGCAGACCATCGCCGCCGCCGAGGCCCGCTTCGAGTCGGCCGAAAAGCTGCTCAACGTCATCCCGGCCGACAAGATCGACACCCAGCTCGACCCGCAGGTGCGCGCCCATGTCACCGAGCAACGCCCGGTCTACGGCACCCTGCAGCTTGAGCTGCAAAACATGCTCGAGCACAACATCGGCAAGATCGACTCGGCCACCCGCTGGTTGTCGGCGCCCCTGGCCGCCGCGGCCGATCGCGCCGGTGGCGTGGACTTTGCCAAGTTCTCGACCCCGGCGGCAATCATGGAGCTGGCCGGCAAACAGGCCGACCGCGCCGCTGCCGGTACTGGCAGCCCGCTGCGGATCATCACCGAGTGCATCGTCGAGCGCATCCACCAGCAGGATGGCGCGGCCACGGCGCTACAAACCTCGCGCGGGGTGATCAACATCGGCAACGCCAAGCTGATCCTGGCCATGGGCACCCTGCCACCGGCGACCTTGCTGATGAACTCGTTCCCGCAAATCAAACGTGCCGGCGATCGCTTCACCGCCCACTTCATCACCTCGGTGGTGGCACGGGTGCCGCGCAAGGACTACCCGTTCGCCGACAAGCTGGCCGAGCTTGAGCTCGCGGCCATTTACCTGGCCGGCAAGAACAAGCAAAGCGGCATGCAGTACCACGTGCAGTTGTCGGTGCTGTCAGACCGCGAGCCTGCAAAGAACGCGCAGAAAGCCGCGCGCTATATGCCGGACGTGGTCGCCACGGCGTCGATGGCGCAACTGGAATCGTCCAAGGACCATCTGGTGTTCGTTTGCGCCGTGCTTGGCGAGATCGACTTCCGAAACCCCGACAACCACTTCCACCTCAACGACCAGGCCGACCCGACCACCAACGTCAACCTGCAGGTGCTGGCCAGCAAAACCGACCAGCAAACCTGGGACACTATGGACGAAGGCACTTTCCAGATGATGGAGCGGGTGTTCGCCCCCGAAGGCAAGGTCGAGTACTGGCACGGCGACCCGAACCTGGGCCACTGGACCGGCGAACGGCCAAGCATCCCTGAACGGCGGGTGGCCGGGCTGGTGCACGAGGGCTCGACCCTGTGGATCGGCGACAAGGACGAAGGCGTGGTTGGCCTGGACTACCGTCCCCATGGCGTGGAGAACGTCTACGTCACCGGCGGTGCGCTGTGGCCGGCCAGTGGTTCGTGGAACCCGACCATGACCATGGTTGCCCTGGCCCAGGATCTTGCCGACCAGCAACTGGACAGCGTCAACACCCCCACCCCGCCCACCTCGGATCTCACTGAAGTCTGACAGGTAGCAGCGGGCTTGCCCCGCGATGAGGCCGGTCAAGCCCATCGCGGCGCAAGTCGAATGCCCACTTGCTTTACTCAGACGCCACAATGGCTCTGGCGAATCAGCTTCTTGTTGATCTTGCCGACGCTGGTCTTGGGAATTTCGCTGACAAAGCGCACCAGGCGCGGAATCGCCCATTTGTTCAGGCGCCCGCTGTCGACAAATGGCTGCAGGTGCCGGGCCAGCGCCGGCTGATCCAGCTCGACGCCGGCAACGCAGACCACCAGGGCCAGCGGCTGCTCGCCCCACTGCGCATCCGCCACCCCCACCACCGCCACCGAATCGACCCCGCTGTGCTGGCTGATCAGGCTTTCCAGCTCCACCGAGCTGATCCACTCGCCGCCGGTCTTGATCACGTCCTTGATCCGGTCGCGGATCTGCACCGCGCCGCGTTCATCGATGCAGGCCATGTCGCCGGTGTGCAGCCAGCCGCCGGCCCACAGTGCGGCGCCCTGCTCCGGCTCCTTGAGGTAACCCTGGGTCAGCCATGGCGCGCGCACGACGATTTCACCGAGGCTTGCGCCGTCGTGGGCCACGTCTTTGCCCTGTTCGTCGACGATGCGCAGGTCCACCAGCGGGATCGGCACCCCGGCGTTGATCCGCAACGGCAGTTGCGCCTGCATCGGCAACGCCAGGTCAGCGGCGCCAAGGCTGGTCACGCACAGCAGCGGGCAGGTCTCGGACATGCCATAGCCGCAGTGCACGCGAATGCCCCTGGCGCTGGCCCGCGCGGCCAGGCCCTGGGTTAGCGCGCTGCCGCCGAGCAGCATCTTCCAGCCGCTAAAGTCGGTGCGCTGGCCTTCGTCGCAATCGAGCATCATCTGCAACAGGGTCGGCACGCAGTGCGAGAAGCTCACCTGCTCTTCGCGCATCAGCCGCACCAGTTGGTTGGGCTCGTAGCGGCCGGGGTACACCTGCTTGATGCCCAGGGCCGTGGCCACGTAGGGCACGCCCCAGGCATGCACATGGAACATCGGCGTGATCGGCATGTACACATCGCCCGAACGCAACAGCGGCTCACCGCCGCAGGCGGCGAAGGTGCCGAGTTCGTTGAGGGTGTGCAGCACCAGTTGCCGATGGCTAAAGTACACCCCCTTGGGGTTGCCGGTGGTGCCGGTGGTGTAGAACAGCGTGGCCACCGAGTTCTCGTCGAAATCGGCAAAGTCGAAGTGGCTGTCGGCATCGGCCAGCAGCGCTTCGTATTCGCCCAGCAGCGGCAGTTCCGTGTGCACTTCAGCGCCGTCACTCAGGCGCAGGTAACCCTTGACCGTCGGTAATTGCTCGCGCAACTGGGTCATCAGCGGCATGAAGTCGTCATGCACCAGCACCAGGTGATCCTCGGCGTGGTTCATGGTGTAGCGCACCTGCTCGGGCGACAGCCGTACGTTGACGGTGTGCAGCACGGCGCCGAGCATCGGCACGGCAAAAAAGCACTCCAGCGCGCGGTGGCTGTCCCAGTCGAGCAAGGCCACGGTGTCGCCAGGCTTGACCCCGGCAGCGCTCAGCACATTGGCCAGGCGCTGGATGCGTTCAAGCAAGGTGCTGTAGCTGTAGCGCAGCTTGTCGGCGTAGACGATCTCCTGGCCGGGCTGGTAGCGCACGCCCGACAACAGCAGGCGCTTGATCAGCAACGGGTAGCTGTAGGCGTCGGGCGCAGGTTCGATGATGCGGGTGCGGGTCATGGGCGTGTCCTTCACAGTTGCTCGGCCTTGAGCAGGAACAGGCTGTGGCTGCCGGCCTTGACACTGGCGCTGAGCGAATCGATGCGCGGCAGCAGGCGGGCGAAATAGAAGCGTGCGGTGCCCAGTTTGCTCTGGTAGAAGGCGCCGTGCTGCTGCATAGCGACATCGGCCATGCGCGTCCACAAATAGGCATACAGGGTGTAGCCGAACACCTGCAGGTACTCCACCGCCGCCGCGCCGATCTCCTCGGGGTTGCCCTGGGCGCGGTCGAGCACCCAGGCGGTGAGGTCGTCGAGATTGGCCAGCGCCAGCAACAGCGGGGTCTTGAACTCGGCGCGTGAGGCCGCCAGGGTCTGGGCGTAGGCCTTGATCTCCTGCGCAAGCGCCGCGTAGCTGCGGCCACCGTCGGCGACCAGCTTGCGCCCGAGCAGGTCCAGGGCCTGGATGCCGTTGGTGCCTTCGTAGATCTGGGTGATGCGGCAATCGCGAATCAGCTGTTCCTGGCCCCATTCGCGGATATAACCATGGCCGCCGAACACCTGCTGGCCGTGCACGGTGGTTTCCAGGCCCATGTCGGTCAAGAACGCCTTGGCCACCGGCGTCAGCAGCGCTACCCGCGCTTGCGCCTGGCTGCGCTCATCGGCATTTTCGCTGTACTTGGCCAGGTCCAGCTGCAGCGCCACATAGGTGGAGAACGCCCGCCCGCCTTCGTTCAACGCCTTCATGGTCAACAGCATGCGCCGCACATCGGCGTGCTCGATAATCGGGTCGGCCGCCTGCTGCGCGTTTACCGGGCCAGTGGCAGCGCGGCTTTGCAAGCGTTCGCGGGCGTAGGCCACGGCGTTCTGGTACGAGCGCTCGCCCAGCGCCAGGCCCTGGATACCGACGCCCAGGCGCTCGTAGTTCATCATGGTGAACATGGCATTCAGGCCCTTGTTGGCCTCGCCCACCAGGTAGCCGACGGCGCCGTCGAAGTTCATCACGCAGGTGGCCGAGGCCTTGATGCCCATCTTGTGTTCGATCGAGCCGCAGCTCACCGCGTTGGCCTCGCCCAGTGCGCCGTCCTCCTCCACCAGCAGCTTGGGCACCAGGAACAGCGAGATGCCCTTGGCGCCAGCCGGTGCGTCCGGCAGTTTGGCCAGCACCAGGTGAATGATGTTCTCGGTCAGGTCCTGTTCGCCGCCGGTGATGAAGATCTTCGTGCCCGTGACCCGGTAGCTGCCATCAGCCCGGGGTTCGGCTCGGGTACGGATCAGGCCCAGGTCGGTGCCGGCATGGGGTTCGGTCAGGCACATCGACCCCGACCAGCGCCCTTCGTACATGGGCGGCAGGTAGCGCGCCTTGAGCGCCTCGCTGGCATGGTTGAGCAGCGACAGGCAGGCGCCGGCGGTCAGCATCGGGTACAGGGCGAACGACAGGTTGGCGGCGTTGAGCATCTCCTCGACCTGGGCGGCAATCACCTTGGGCATGCCCATGCCGCCATATTCACAAGCCCCGCCAACGCCGACCCAGCCGTCGTCGGCATAGTTGCGATAAGCCTGGGCAAAACCATCCGGGGTGCTCACCCGGCCCTCATGCCACTGGCAACCCTGCTCGTCGCCACTGCGGTTGAGCGGTGCCACCTGCTGGGCGATGAGCTTGCCGGCCTGCTCGAGGATGGCCCGCGCGGTGTCGGCATCGACCTGCTCGGCCAGGGCCGGAATGCGCGCCCACTGGCCAGGAATGTCGAACACTTCGTTGAACAGAAAATCCATGTCACGCAACGGCGGTAGGTAATCAGACATGCGATGAACACTCGGCTTTTTGGCTGTTAAGGTTCAGCCCCTCGACACTGCCGGGGCTGGGTGAAGGCGCCCGCGCCTGGCTGGCGGGCAAGAGGAAGTGCGACAGCGCCGGGATCAGCACCAGCGCGCCGAGCATGTTCCAGAGGAACATGAAGGTCAGCAGGATGCCCATGTCGGCCTGGAACTTGATCGGCGACCAGGCCCAGCCAACCACGCCGGCGGCCAGGGTGATGCCGACCAGGCCGACCACCCGCCCGGTAAAGGCCACGGCGTTCTTGTAGGATTGCGCCAGCGACAGGCCCTGGCGCTGGTAATGCAGCTGCACGCTGAGCAGGTACAGCGCGTAATCGACGCCAATGCCCACGCCCAGGGCGATTACCGGCAAGGTGGCGACCTTGACGCCGATGCCCATCATCACCATCAGCGCCTCGCAGAGTATCGAGGTGAGCATCAGCGGCAGTACCGCCACCAGGGTCGCGCGCCAGCTGCGAAAGGTGATCAGGCAGAACAGCGTCACCGCCAGGTACACCAACAACAGCATGCTGCGGTTGGCCTCGCGCACCACGATGTTGGTCGCCGCCTCGATCCCGGCGCTGCCGGCCGCCAGCAGGAACTGGCGGTCCTCGCTGCTGTTGGCCTGGGCAAAGCGCTCGGCAATCGCCACCACCTGGTCGAGGGTGTCGGCCTTGTGGTCCTTGAGGTAGGCGATCACCGGCATCAGCGAGCAGTCGTTGTTGAACAGCTCCGGGGCGTTCACCGAGGCTTGCTGGGCGGCGTAGTTGAGCACGTCCTGGTTGCGCTGGATGCTGCTCAGCTTGGGGTTGCCCTCGTAGGTGCCGGCGGTTATCTGGCGTACCGCGTTGGTCAGCGACAAGGTGGTCTGCACCTGCGGGTTCTGTTGCAGCGCCCAGGCCAGGCGGTCGGCGAGCACCAGGGTCTGGTAGCGCAGGCAGCCTTCCGGGGCGGTCTTGATCATTACCGCGAAGGTGTCGCTGGACAGCGCGTAATGGCCGGTGATGTAGGCGTTGTCGCGGTTGTAGCGCGAGTCGGCGTGCAGCTCCGGGGCGCCGCTGTCGAGGTCGCCGATTTTCAGTTGCAGGCTCAGCCAGAAACCGCCGGCACCAAGCAAGGCGGCCACCAGCACGGCGCCGGTTGCCCACTTGCGTTCGGTGAAGCGATCGAGCAGGTCCCAGAGTTTGCCAAAGCCGCGATGCTCGGCGGCGCGCAGGTCGATACGCAAGGCCCGTTCAGCGGCCTTGCGCCCGACGCCGACATACGACAACGCCACCGGCATCAACAGCAGCGAGGTGAAGATCAGCACCGCCACGCCAATGCTGGCGGTAATCGCCAGGTCCTTGATTACCGGGATGTCGATCAGCATCAGTACGGCAAAGCCCACCGCATCGGCCAGCAAGGCGGTGACCCCGGCGACGAACAAACGCCGGAAGGTGTAGCGCGCGGCGATCTGGCGGTGGGTGCCGCGGCCGATGTCCTGCATGATGCCGTTCATCTTCTGCGCCGCATGGGACACGCCGATGGCGAAGATCAAAAAAGGCACCAGGATCGAATACGGATCGATGGCATACCCCAGCCAGGCGACGATCCCCAGTTGCCAGACCACCGCCGTCAACGAGCACAGCACCACCAGCAAGGTGCTGCGCACGCAGCGGGTATAGAGGTAGATGATCAGCAGCGTGGTCAGCACCGCCAGGGCGAAGAACAGCATCACCTGCAGCAGCCCGTCGATCAGGTCGCCCATCAGCTTGGCAAAGCCGATCACATGCAGTTTGTAGACGCCGCCCGCTTCGTAGTGCTGGCGCAACTGCTCAAGTTTTTGCGAAAAGCCGTGGTAGTCGATGCCAGCGCCGGTCGCCGAGGCCTGGTCGAGCAGCGGCACGATGAGCATGCTTGAGGTGAAGTCGCGAGCGACCAGGCTGCCGACGATATTGGCCCGTTCGATGTTCTGGCGCAGTTGCTGGATATCGGCGGCCGAGCCCTGGTAGGCATCGGGCATCACCGGGCCGCCCTGGAAGCCCTCTTCGGTGACTTCGGTCCAGCGCACCGCCGGGCTCCACAGCGACTTCATCCAGGCGCGGTCGACACCTTGGCTGAGGAACAGCTCGTCGTTGATCTGGCGCAGGGTCTGCAGGTAGGCCGGGTCGAAGATATCGCCACGGGTGTTCTCTACCACCACCCGCAGGGAATTGCCCAGGCCGCGCAGCGCCTGGCGGTTGTCCAGGTAGTTGCGGATGTAGGGATGACTCTGCGGGATCATCTTCTCGAAGCTGGGCCGCAGCTCCAGGCGTGTCATGGCCATGCTGCCGAGCACCAGGGTAACCAGCAGCATGCACAGCATGAACGCCAGCCGGTGGTTGAACACCAGGCGTTCGAGGCGATTGCCGGAGCGTGCATCGAAGTCGCCGAGGTTGCGGATCACCGGCAAGGTGTCTTGTTGGATGTCGGCCATCAGGGTTTTCTCTTGTTATGGCTGCTGCGGTTGGTCGGGGGCCAGGGTGCGGATGCCGCGCTCACCGACCAGCACCAGCGCGGCGCCGCTATCAAAGGCTGCGCCGCTGACCGGCGCGCGCTGGGTTTGCGCCAGCGGGCTGAAGCTTGCGCCGTCATCGTTACTGACCAGCAGATCGCCGGCCTGGCTGGCCAGCCAGAACCGCCCGCGGGCGTCGAGGCTGGCGGCGGTGATGCTGGTGTTCAGGTCGGTCTTGATCACTTGCCAGCCGGCACCGCCATCGGTGCTGCGCAGTACGTGGCCGCGCAAGCCGTAGGCCAGCAGCGCCCCAGGTTTGCCAATGACGCCGAAATAACTGCCGGCATAGGGGGTGCTCAGGCGCTCGAAATGGTCGCCCGCAGCGCTCAGCTTGAGCAGCAGGCCCTGCTCGCCGCTGATGTACAGCGCGCCGTCGACGCTGGCCAGGCCGGTCAGGTGCAAGCCTTGCGGGTTGTCGCTGCGTTCCAGCCACGGCGTCCAGTGCTGGCCGCCGTCAACGGTGTGCAGCAGCAGGTTGAACACGCCCACCGCAAAGCCGTGCAGCGGGTCGCTGAACCAGACGTCGAGCAACGGCTTGTCGGCGCCCTCCGCGACCAGGCGCTCACCCTCGCCCACCCAGCGTGCCCATTGATCGCCGCCCGCTTGCGCCCGTGCCTGGTAATAAGCCAGCACCTGCTCGCCGAGCACGCGCCCGTCCAGCTGTTTTTCCCAGCGCTGGCCGCCATCGCGGCTGTGCAATATCACCCCGTCGTTGCCCACCGCCCAGCCCAGCTGCGCGGTGGCGAAGCTCACCGCATTGAGGTCGGCGCTGACCGGCACCTGCGCCTGTTGCCAGTGGCTGCCCTGGTCATCCGAGTAGAGGATGTGCCCCCGTGGCCCCACCGCCACCAGGCGCGTGCCGGCGACGCTGACATCGCGCAAGGCGCTGGTGACGGCCAGGGCGCTGGGCTGCGCCGGCAGGTCGAGCACGTCGACGTAAGGCTCGGCCCGGGCCGCGCCCTGCAGCGCGGCCCAGGCCAGCAGCATCACACTGCAGCGTTTGAAAAAAGCCATCCCTGATCCTCCTCGGTGCGTGCTCGACAGGCTCAGCGAATGCCGGCCCCGGCCAGGGACTCGGGCGACCACTGGGTGCGCGACAGCGGCTCGATGTAGCGAATGCCGCCGTAGGCCCCGACCACGCCATTGAGGTTGTAGGTGCCGCCGATCAGGTCGTAGATCATGAACGGCGTGGCATCCGGGGTCTGTTTGTCGTAGCTCTGGCTGAGGAAGGCGAAGCTGCCGCGGTACAGCTGGCCACGGGCGTCATACTGGTCTGAGGCCAGGGCGATCCAGCTGTCCTCGTCGAGGTAGAAGCGGCGCTTGTGGTAGATGTGCCGGGCGCCGTCCTTGAGTTTGCCTTCGACCACCCAGACCCGGTGCTTTTCCCAGCGCACGAATTGCGGCGCGAGGTGGTTGGCGGTGGTCAGTTGCTTGACGTCGGTGTTGTAGGTCAGCCGATAGGTGTTGTACGGCACGTACATCTCCTGCTTGCCGACCAGGGTCCAGTCGTAGCGGTCGAGGGCGCCGTTGAAGACGAACACGTCATCGTAGGTGCCCGAACCCGAGGTGCCCGGGTTGGGCGTGTCGTAGGCCAGGTTCGGCGCCAGCTTGACCCGGCGCTGGCCCGGCAGGTACTGCCAGGCGCTGCGCGGTTGCACCAGCGGGTTGGCGGCATCGCGCAGCATCATCGCTTCACCGGCGCGGCGGGCCGGCGCGGTGTAGGTGAGTTTCATCTGGTAGTAAGTGTCCTTGGCGCCGATCGGCTTGCTCATGTCCTCGTAGATCGGGTAGCTGATGTTGGCCTGGCCGGTGGTGCTCAGGGTGGCGTTGCCGGCGGCATCGACGTTCCACGAGTCGTACTTGGCGGTCATGCTCACGCCCTGGTAGCGCAACAGGAAGTTCCACATGGCCTCGGCACCGCTCTGCGGAATCGGGAAGGGAATGCCCGGCAGCACATTGTCGACCGCGCTACCGCCCTCCTGGCTGCGCGCACCTACGGCGTTCTTCAGGGTGTTGTCGAGCACCGGTTGCGGCAGCGCCACGGT
Source organism: Pseudomonas sp. NPDC087612 (assembly GCF_044743505.1). Lineage (NCBI taxonomy): Bacteria > Pseudomonadati > Pseudomonadota > Gammaproteobacteria > Pseudomonadales > Pseudomonadaceae > Pseudomonas > Pseudomonas sp. NPDC087612. Next base: position 113,458 of record NZ_JBIUWO010000015.1, on the reverse strand, counting down.
GCGATGAGTGGGATAGACATCGACGCGAAAACTGGGGAAGCGCTTGAGCAGTTCCTGGGTGGTGGCGGTCAGTTGCCCCTTGTACTGCTCGGCATTCTTGCCATCGATGACCAGCAACGGTTGCTCGGCGGCGAACGGGTCCGGGCGCATGCTCGCGCCGCTCTGGTATGCCGCTGGCGGGGTCAGCAGGCCGCCCTGGTAGGCGGGAATCGAGCCGTCGGCGTTGGCGGCCTTTTCTGCGCCTATCGGCGTCAGGCTGGTGCCCAGGCGCGCGGCCTGGTCGTTGGAGACGGCGGCATGGGCCGGGTTCAGGGCAGCCAGCGACAGGCACGTGGCCAACAGGGTGTGCACGTAGTTCATGTGGTTGTTTTCCTGTGTGACTCAGAAGGTGGTTTTCAGGGTCAGGTACAGCGCGCCACGGTCCTCGGTGGTGGCGGCGCCGCCAGAGAACGCGGCGTAACCGCCGCCGTAGCAGGTGTAGTCCTGCTCGCCGTCCAGGGCGTTGGGGGTGCTGCCGTCGGTCTGGCCGTTGTTGCAGGACTGGGTCTTGCCGAAGCCATCGACGTACTTGAGGTCGACGAAGTACTGGTTGTAGATCGCCGCGCTCAGGCCCACGGCGTAGTTGCCGGTGTTCTCGGCGCCGCCGCCCTGCACCGGCGATACGCCGTCCAGGCCGACGTTGATCGACAGCGGCATGCTCAGGTCCATGCCCGGCAACACCTGGTACCAGGTCGGGGTGAAGTTGACCGCGATGCCCCAGTTGTCGCGGGTCGGCTGGTCGATGCCGCGGTAGCTGCTTTTACCCTTGTACAAGGCCGCGTTGTGGTTATCGAGCTTGAGCAGGTTGCTGTAGAACAGCTCGCCGAGCAGGGTCGCCGAGTCGAACAGCGGCGTATCGGCAATGGTCATCAGGCCGTTGAGGGTCCAGTGCAGGGTGTCGCCGGTGGCGCTCATGCTGTCGCCGTCGGACGGCGCTTCATAGACCACGCCACTGCTGGGCAAACGCGCCGGCAGCAGGCCGAAGCCGCCACCCAGGCCGGCCTGGCCCGGCGCACTGAGGATTGCTGGAATGCTCGCCAGGGGCATGTTGTGGCGGATGTTCAGGTCGCTGCCGACGCTGATGCCGCCGACATCCTTGGACAGGCTCAGGCCATAGATGTCGATGTTGTCGGCGTAGGCGAACTGGTAGGTGGCGCTTTGCAGCGAGTTGTAGAGGTTGCCGACCGCGCCCTGGGCACTGCCCGGCGGGCTGCCGAACGGGCCGTTGGCGACGGTCAGGCCGCGGGCGTCGAGCCAGGCCTGGGGCAGGATCTCCGAAGTCTTGCGGTAATACACGCCCAGGGTGCCGCCCAGCCATTCGGGCGACCACTTGGCCATGACGCCCCAGTCGCCGCGTTTGTCCGGGGTCAGGTCGTGGCCGCGGCGGATGTTGGTCAGCGCGCCGCGCACCGGGATCAGCCCGGGCGTGCCGGTGTGGCCGAGCAGAAAGCTCTGTGCGCCCTCGCCCACCAGGTCCGAACCGCCGTAGTAGGTGCCGGCTTCCGGCAGCCGCGCGGCGTCCCAGTCGAGGAAGTACTGCGCGCCGATGGTCAGCTCGGGGTTGACCAGCAACGCCGCCGACAGCTGGTTGCGCGGCACGAACAGCTCCTTGGCTTCGGTGCCGGGTGAGGCGGCCAGCTTGGCCAGGTCCAGGCCAGACTGGCCGTAGCTCAGCGAATGCACCGGGTTGAGCAGGGTTTCGCCCCAGAACAAATTGTGCTGGCCGAGCTTGGCGCTGATCTGCGACGAATCGCCCACTTCGCGACGCATGAACACGAAGGCATCCAGTACCTCACCGGACGGGCCGCTGTAGTAGCGCTGGGCATAGTTGCTCAGGTGCGGGCTGCCCAGCGGCACGCCGGTGCCGGGCAAGCCGTTGAGGCTGGGGTTGATGCCCGACTGGCCGCCGTTGCCGTTGACGAACGGGTTGGCGTTGGAGCCGGTGTTGTCGTAGGCCTTGTCGTACCAGCTGGCGGCGCTGACGCGAAAGCCCATGTTGCCCTGGTAGATCACGTCCAGCTCGCTGAGCAGGTCGATACGGTTGGTGACCGTGGTCCTGGCCTTGCGGAAGTTGTAGTCGCCGTCGTTGTTGTTGGGGGTTGCCAGCAGGCGTTTGTCAGCGCTTTCGGTGCGTACGCCGTAGTTGTACTTGACCGTGTTATCCAGGCGCACGGCCCAGTCTTCACTGCCGGTATCGAGCTCGAACGCCTGGGCGCCAGGCAGCGCCAGCAAGCCGATGGCGCAGGCGAGCAGGCAGCGCTGTGGCTTCACAGCACGGTGAATGCGAGGGTTGGACATCGCGATGGCTCCACTTATTGTTATTGTTGTTATCGCCGCCCGTCGAATGCGGGCGTGGTTCAAGCGTCCGTGCGTTACTGCAGGTCCAGGGCCTGGACCAGTTGTTCGGCCCGTGGCCAGGGGCCAAAGCCTGCGGCCGGGTTGAGGTGGCCGACAGCGCCCAGTTCCAGCAACTGGCTGCCCCAGTTGCTGGCCATGGCCCTGACCGCGTCAAGACTGGCCAGGTGGTCGTCGCTGCTGGCGGCGACGATGCTCGGGAACGGCAACGGCGTCATCGGCAGCGGGCTCCAGCCATTGGCGCGCAGGGTTTGCGGGCTTGGGTAGTGCGCCGGCCAACTGGCCGCAAGGTCCGGTGGCGCCGCCAGCAGCGCGCCCTTGATCGGCCGCTGGTAACGCGCCGCCCAGTGGGCAACCATCAGCACCCCGGCGCTGTGCGCCACCAGCAACACCTCGCCTTCAATCTGTTCAAGCGCACGCTGGATGGCGTCGACCCGGGCGTTGCAGTCCAGGCCATCGACCTGCAGCGGCGCCAGCGTATGGACCTTGGCCAGGCGTTCGGCCAGCCGGGTCTGCCAATGCTCGGGCACATGCTCGCGCAGGCCGGGGACGATCAGGACAGTAGCGGTGGTATGCAGTTTTTCCACGTCGGCACCTAGGCTCAGGACAGTCCGCTCGAAGGTAATCCCGAGCGCTTGCACAGCCACAGTAATCAGCCCTCCCCGCTGGCGCTTTACATTGCGCGTCAGCGACTTTTCATTTGATGACAGGGTTTGTGGCGTATGTCCGAGTGGCCCGGGGGTGCAGGTCATCGGGCTTTTTTCAGCCGCCGAAAACGGCTTCTCATTTGGCGACACCCACGCTATAACGAATCGAACTACCCGCCATAGAAGCGGGGCGCCTGATGAATGCGTGGAAAACAATAAAATGACCGCCCTCGTACGTGCTGCAAGCCTGACCAACTACCTTGAGGTGTCCCGGCACCTGGGGCTCAACCCGCATGCCCTGCTGGCTCAGGTCGGCCTCAGCGCCAGCCTGCTCGACGACCCCAACCAGCGTATCGCGGTGTCCAGCGTGGTGACCCTGCTGGAGGAGTCGGCGCGGGTCAGTGGCTGCGAAACCTTCGGCCTGCGCATGGCCGAGCTGCGCCAGTTGTCGGATTTTGGCGAGATCAGCCTGCTGCTCAGCCACCAGCGCACCCTGCGCGACGCCCTGCAGGTGATCGTCCAGTACCGGCATTTGCTCAACGACGCCCTGGCCATTCATATCGAAGAAGCCGGCAAGACCGTGATCATTCGGGAAGAAGTGGTCACCGACCAGCCCCAGCGCGGGCGCCAGGCCACAGAGCTGGCGATTGGCGTGATGTTGCGCCTGTGCGCCGCCCTGCTTGGCGCCCACTGGCACCCGATCAGCGCCAACTTCACCCATGCGGCGCCGGCGGACCTGGCCATTCACCGGCGGATTTTTGGCTGCAAGCTGGTGTTTGGCAGCGAGTTCAACGGTATCGTCTGCCCGGCCGCCGACCTCGACACCGCCAACCCGCTGGCCAACCAGGCCATGGCGCGCCTGGCGCAGCGTTACCTGGACACCCTGCAGGCCAGTGGCAAGCTGTCGCTGGAACTGGAAATGCGCAAGACCATCTACCTGCTATTGCCCATGGGCCGGGCGACCATCGAGCAGGTGGCGCAAACCCAGGGCATGAACGTGCGCACCTTGCAGCGGCGCCTGGAGGAATGCGGGGTGACCTTCAGCGATTTGATCAACGGCGTGCGCCGCGACTTGGTGATCCGCTACCTGGAAAACCCCAGCTATACAATGGGGCGCATTGCCGACATGCTCGGCTACTCGATGCCCAGCTCCTTTACCCGCTGGTTCATCGCCCAGTTCGGCATGCCGCCGGCCAGTTGGCGGGCGCAGCATGAGCGCCGGCAAGAACAGCGCTGAATGGATTGCGACCGCTGCGCGCTCGATCGCGGGGCAAGGCGTACACAGATACATTGTGAGAGCTGGCTTGCCAGCGATGAGGCCAGTTCAACCGGCACATCAGGCGTTGCCTGGACTACCATCGCTGGCAAGCCAGCTCCCACAAGTTCGCGGAGCATGCACAACGGTTGGGGGCAACCGTCTACAACCCCCAGTGCATCAATGCCAATACCAGCAGCACCAGGAACACCGTCTCCCCGACCATCAACGCAATCGGCTTGAAGCCCACCGCCGCCAGCTCCTTTAACTGAGTCTTCATGCCCAGAGCGCTGATCGCCACCACCAGGCACCAGCGCGACAGGTCGTTGACCCCGCCCTGCACCGCCGCCGACACCCAGCCGGTGCTGCTGATGCACGCCAGCAGGACAAAACCCACCGCAAACCACGGCAGTAACGGTGGCCGCTGCCCACCGGCATCACCGCCGGCGCGGCGGGTGATCATCGCCGCGCAGACAATCACCGGCAGCAACATGGCCACGCGCATCAGCTTGACCACCGTGGCAATGTCGCCGGTCTCGGTGGACATGCTGTACCCCGCGCCCACCACCTGCGCCACATCATGAATGGTCGCGCCAAGAAACACCCCGGCCTGTTGCGGCGACAGCTGCAGCCAGCTAGCAATCATCGGGTAGAGGATCATCGCCAGGGTCGACAACGCCGACACGCCAATCACGGTAAACAGGGTGGCGCGCTCTTTTTGCGGGTGATGGGGCAAGGCCGCGGCCAGGGCCAGCGCCGCCGAGGCCCCGCAAATCGCCGTGGCACCACCGGTGAGCATGCCGAACAAGCGCTGAAAACCCAGGGCCCGCGCCGCCACCACCGAGACCAGGATGGTCACCACCACCAAAATCACCACCAGCGCTACCGGCTTCCAGCCAAGGCTCGCGATCTGGCCCAGGGTAATGCGCATGCCCAGCAGCGCCACGCCCAGGCGCAATACCGTGCGTGCGGTGAATTCGATCCCGGCTTTGCAACGGCCATCGCTGGCCAGAAAGTTCAGGGCCATGCCCAGCAACAAGGCAAACAACATCACCGGGGCATCGTAATGCTCACTGAGAAAACTCGCCGCCGCCGCGGCAATCAGGCTGACGATAAAGCCCGGCGCCAGTTCCCGGGCGCGGTGGTTGGCGGCGGCAATTGCGACCACGGTCATTGGCCCGCCTCCTTGTTCGCAAGCACGATGAACAGCTGCCCATCCCGTTGCTCGACCGGGTAGCTGGCAACCTTGAGCTGCGTCGAGTTGAGCAGATAACCGCTGGCCAGATCAAAGCGCAGGCCGTGGGCGCAGCACTGGATCACCCGTCCGTCCAGGCGCCCGCCGCACAACGAGGCGCCCTGGTGCGGGCAACTGTCGTCGATGGCGTAGAAGCTGTCGGCAACGTTGAACAGCGCCACGCTCCTGTCCGCCCATTCCAGCAACACCCGCCCGCCACGGGGCGGGACTTTGTCGGCCGGTACCGGATACACCCCGCTCATGCCGCCACCTCGTGTTCCAGGGCTTGGGCCATGGCCTGCAGCAACACCTCGACCGGCTGTGCCCCCGAGACCCGCAGGCGCTGGTTGAAGCGAAAGCACGGCACGCCGTCGGCAGCCTGGTCATTGGCGCCGATGAACGGGCTGGCATCGCCGCGCAGGCAATCGGCAACCCGCCCAGGCTCCAGGCCACAGGCGCTGGCGATATGCATCAAGGTCACCGGGTCACCCAAATCCTTGCCCTGCTGGAAGTAGCCGGCAAACAGCCTGGCCAGCAGCGCTTCGGCCTGCTGCGGCGAACCCAGCGCCCCCGCGCGCTGCAGCAGGCGATGGGCGTCGGCGGTGTTGGGCATGCGGCTGATGCGGCTGAAATCGATCTCCACCCCTGCGGCCTTGGCGGCGCTGCGCACCTGCGCCTGGCGCAGGCGTACCGCCTCATCGCTGCCCAGGCGCTTGCGGTAAAAGGCCTCGAACGGCTGGCCGGTCCTGGCCATCTGCGGCAGTAATTGCACGCCGCGCAAGAGCAGCTTGACCTCGACCTCCGGCCGCTCGCGGCGCAGTTGTTCCAGCGCCCGCTGCAGATGCGCCTGGCCAATCAGGCACCAGGGGCAGATAAAGTCGAAGAACACTTCGATCGACAAAACGTGCTTCACGGATTCAACTCCAGGCGGGCCATGTCACGGTGGTAATGACGCTTGGCAATAAAAAACACCGCCGCTGCCGCGATGCTGATCAGCGGCACCAGCTGGAAGGCGGCCTGCAGGCCGATCAGGTCGGAGACGCGGCCGGTAATCAACGGCCCGGTCGCAAGCCCGAGCAGGTTGTTGGCCAGGGTCAGGGTGGCGAAGGCAGTGCCGTGCACCGAGTAATGGGTCAGGTTGGCGACCATGGCACTGGACGGGCCGTTGGTGCCGGCGGCAACCATCATCCCCAGGCAGATCAGCACCAGTTGCGCGGTGCCCGAGGGCAGCGCGAAGGCCAGCGACAGCAACAGGCAACTGCCCAGGCAATAACCGATCGCCAGGCTGATCTTTCGGTCCGGGCGCTGCCGGCCGAGGCGATCGCAAAGCATGGCGCAGAGGATCATGCCGATGCCGCTGCACAGTACGATGATGGCCGCGACCACGCCGGCCTGGTCGGTGCCCATGGCGTAGTAGCGATTGAGGTAGCTGGGCATCCAGACAATCACCGTGCCGCCGACGAACAGCTGCAGGCCACTGCCCACGTAAGCGGCGATCACCGAGCGGCTGCCGTACAAGGTGTGCAGTGGCCGGGCGATCTTGCAGGCGGCGGCATTGACCCGCTGCGGAGCGATCTTCGCCTCCTTGACGATCAGCGGGTACAGCAATGCCAGCAACAGGCCGAACAGGGCCATCGCGGCGAACGCCCAGCGCCAGCCAAAGTGCTGGGCCATCAAGCCGCCCAGGGCCATGCCCAGCACCGAGCCGAACATGCCGCCGGCCATGAAGGCCCCGGCCAGGGTCGCGCGCATGTCACGGGGGAACACCGCGACCACCACGGCAATGCCGACGCTGCCATAGGCGGCCTCGCCGACACCGACCAGAAAACGCGCGGCAAACATCTGCGGGTAGTTGTCGGCCAGGGCGCAGCCGAGGGTGGCCAGGCTCCACAGCACGGCCATCAGCACCAGGCTGCGGATGCGCCCGAAGCGGTCGGCCAACAGTGACAAGGGGAAGGTCAGCAGCCCGACCATCAGCGCGACAATGCCGCTGAGCAGGCCCAACTGGCTGTCGCTCAGGGCCCATTCGGCCTTGAGCAACGGGAACACCGCATTGAGCACCTGCCGCGACATGTAGTCGGAAATCAGCAGGCCAAAGGTCAGGGCAAAGACAATCCAGGCATATCGCCGGGAAATGCCTCGTGAAGTGTCGGCGCCATCGTCTGTGGCGCTGGCGATATAGGCGGCCATGCTGCCTCCTTGGGGTTGTCTGGCATGAGTCTTACTTATTGTTTTTATTGAAAAGCTGAAAAGCCCGACGGTCAGCGCTGTGGATCGCCGGCCCGGCACGTAACCACGTGCCGGGCCTGGCCAATCAGGCGCGCTGCGGCACACCCTTCTGGCCCGGCTGGCGGTTAGGTGCCATGCCGTTGGCCTTGAGGGTCTGCTCGATGCTGCTGTACTGCTCACCGATGCGGTAAATGGCCCGCGCTTCCTTGCCGTTGGCGATCTCACGGCCCAGTTCATGGGCCACGCGTACGGTCTGCTGGATTTGCTGCACCGAACCGAAGCGCTTGCCGTGCTGGTCGATAATGGTGTCTTCGTTGCCGCAACGCGGGTGCAGCCCCATGGCCAGGGCCATGGTGTTGAACGGCAGCACGTTTTTCAGCAGCGATTCGGCAGTCAGCGTGCAGCCATTGGGCGCACGGTGAATGAAGTTGAAGAAGTTGAACGGGTTGGGGCCGTCGAAGCCGCCACCAATGCCGATCCAGGTCAGGTTCAGCGGGCCCATGTAGTCGCCCTTGCGCACGATGCGTTCGAGGGTTTCCAGGGCGTGCATGCCGGTCAACTGGAAGTGCGGCTGGATGTTGCTGGCCTGCAGGCGGCGCAGGTGTTCGCGCACCCAGGCCGGGCCGGCCGGCACGGTCATTTCGCTGTAAGCGGCGTGGATCGCCGGATGGGCCAGGGAGGTGCCCTCCAGGTACTCCGGGTACAGCAGCTCCATGATGTTCATCTGCGTGGTGTTGATCGCCACGGTGACCTGGTCGGGCTTGGGCGTAAGCTCGGCGAGCATGTGCCGGGTGTCATCGGACAACCACTTGGCCGCCTCGCCGTCGCTTTCCGGGGCGAACGAGATCGAGCCACCGACCTGGATGATCATCTCCGGTACCGCTTCGCGCACGCCGGCAATCAGTTCGTTGAACTTCGACAGGCGCTTGGAGCCCTTGCCGTCCAGCTCGCGCACGTGCAGGTGCAGCACGGTTGCGCCGGCCTCATAGCAGTCGACTGCCTTTTGCACCTGCTCGTCCATGGTCAGCGGGATGTCTTCGGGAAAGTCCTCGGGCATCCACTCCGGGCCATAGGGAGCCACGGTGATCACCACCTTTTCCATGTTTTCCGGGTGCAACGAATCGTCGAAGAATTGCATGCTGTAGTCCTCGGTCTTGTTATTGTCCTGGGGTGTTGCTGGCCTTCAGAAGGTGCGCTCGCCCTTGATGCCGGCGCGCTCCATCTTGCGGTGGCACGCTGGGTAGTCCATCACCGCGTAATGCTGGGTGCTGCGGTTGTCCCAGATCGCCACGCTGTTGGGTTTCCAGCGCCAGCGCACCTGGTACTCGGGCAGGTAGGCCTGGCTGATCAGGTAGCGCAGCAGGTCACTGGCACCGGGGTTGGCGTCCTGGCCGAAACGCACTCGCTGCGGGGTGTGGTAGTTGCTGAAGTGGGTGGTGAAGGCATTGACGAACAGCACCGGCTCGCCGGTGTCCGGGTGGGTGCGCACCACCGGGTGCTCGGCGTCGGGGAACTGCGCCTTGAGCGCCAGGCGTTTTTCCAGCGCCATCGCCGCGCCAAAACTGGCTTCGATGCTGTGCCGGGCGCGCAGGCCCTCGATCCGCGCCTTCACGTCATCCGGCAGGTTCTGGTAGGCCAGCGCCATGTTCGCCCACATGGTGTCGCCGCCCACCGGCGGGCACTCCACACAGCGCAGCACGCAACCCATGGGCGGCGCCTCGCGCCAGGTGGCGTCGGTGTGCCAGGCGTTCTCGTAGCGATCGGCCGGCTGGTCCGGGCGCTTGTAGATCTGCACCAGGCCCGGGTGTTCGGGGTCGCTGCCGGCCACCGGGTGGTCTTCCAGCTCGCCGAAGCGCTGGGCAAAGGCCACATGCTCGGCGCGGCTGAAGGTCTGATCGCGCAAGAACAGCACCCGGTGCTTGAGCAACTGCGCACGCAGCTGCTCGAACAGGTCGTCGTCATCAATTGCATCTGCCAGATTGACCCCGGTGATTTCGGCACCGATGGCGCAGGTCAGTTGTTCGATGTGCATGCTGTTGCCCTCTTCAGATGACGAAGATTGACGAGCCGGTGGTTTTGCGCGCTTCCAGGTCACGGTGAGCCTGAACCGCATCCTGCAAGGCGTAGTGCTGGTTGATCTCGATCTTGATCCGCCCGCTGCTGACATGCTCGAACAGCTCGCCGGCCAGGTCCGCCTTCTCCGCCGGGTCGGCGATGTAGTCGGCCAGGGCCGGGCGGGTCAGGTGCAGCGAGCCCTTGATCGCCAGGATCTGCGGGTCGAACGGCGGGATAGTGCCCGAGGCGGTGCCGACGCAGACCATCAGCCCGCGGCGCTTGAGCGAATCGAGCGAGGCCATGAAGGTGCTCTTGCCGACGCTGTCGAACACCACGTTGACGCCAACCCCGTCAGTCAGCTCGCGCACGCGCTTGGCGACGTCTTCATGGCTGTAGTTGATGGTGTGGCTGCAGCCATGGGCGCGGGCCACTTCGGCTTTGGCGTCGGTGGACACCGTGCCGATCACCGTCAGCCCGAGCAGGCGCGCCCACTGCGAGACAATCAGGCCGACACCGCCGGCGGCGGCGTGCAGCAGCACGCTGTCACCCGGCTTGAAGTCATACAGGCGGCGCATCAGGTAGGCCGAGGTCAGGCCGCGCATGGTCATTGCTGCGGCGGTTTCGAAGGCGATGGTTTCCGGTAGCTTGATCAAGGCTGCCGCCGGAATCAGCCGCTCGGTGCAATAGGCGCCCAGGGTGTTGAGAAAACCGGTGTAGGTCACCCGGTCGCCCACCGCCACCTGGGTCACGCCCTCGCCCACCGCCTGCACCACCCCCGAGGCCTCGACGCCCATGCCGCTTGGCAGCGGGATCGGGTAGGTGCCGTTGCGAAAGTAGGTGTCGGCGTAGTTCAGCCCCACCGCCACCTGGCGCAGGCGAACCTGGCCCGGGCCCGGCTCGCCGACCTCGGCGTCCTCGTAGCGCAGGACCTCGGGGCCACCGGTTTCATAGAAGCGTACGACTTTGGCCATGCATGTCACTCCAGTCATCCTGACGCCGTGCGTCAATTCTTGTTGACTGGACTCTATGCCCTACGCCAGGCAGGTGCTTCGCATCGGACGACAAGCTGTTTTCATTTGATGACAAGCGCCCTGGGCTGGCCGCCTGGCGGGCTTTCTCGTAGCATGTCCAGGCCCTTCCTAGTGTCTGCGAGAGCTCGATGAAGTCCCCCGCCGGTTTGCTGTTTGCAGGTATCGACCTCGATCGCGACAGCGCCACCCCGCTTTATCGCCAGCTGTACCTGCAGATCCGCAAGCAGATCCTCACCGGCCGTCTGCAAGGGGGCATTCGCCTACCGTCGACGCGCACCTTGAGCCAGGAATTGCAGGTTTCGCGCATCACCCTGCTCAATGCCTTCGACCAGCTGATTGCCGAGGGTTTCCTGGTCTCGCGCACCGGCGCTGGCACCTATGTCGGTGATGAGTGGCAGCGCAGTACCGATGCCGAGCCGTCAGCACCTGCGCCGCCCAAACTGTCGGACCTGACCCAGACGATGCTGTCGCTGCGCAGCGATCATTTTCGCGGGGTGTCCTACGCCCACTGCGGCGATCAGGCGCCGATCTCGTTCCTGCCCAGCCATGGCGCTTTCGAGGCCTTTCCCCAGGCATTGTGGAAGCGCCTGCTCAACCGCCACGGCCACAAGCCGAGCAAGGCCCTGCTCGGTTATGGCGAGTTGCAAGGCCTGCAGACGCTGCGCCAGGCCATTGCCGAGTACGTGTTCGACGCCCGCGGTATCGATTGCGACGCGCAGCAGGTGGTGATCGTCTCCGGCGCCCAGCAGGCCTTCAACCTGCTGGCGATGCTGCTGCTCAACCCCGACGAGCCGCTGTGGATGGAAGACCCGGGGCATATCGCCGCGCGCATCGCCTTTCAGGCCCACGGCTGCCGGGTGGTGCCGGTGCGCGTCGATGACCAGGGTATCGACGTGCAACAGGGTATTCGTGATTGCCCCGAAGCGCGCCTGGCCTTCACCACCCCGTCGCGCCAGCACCCGTTGGGCATGACCCTCAGCCACAACCGGCGCCTGGCGCTGATTGCCTGGGCGGCTGCCAGCGGCAGCTGGATCATTGAAGACGATTGCGACAGCGAGCTGCGCTACGCCGGTCGGCAGTTGCCGGCGCTGTATGCCATGGACCAGAGCGAACGGGTGATCTATGTCGGCACCTTCAGCAAGGTGCTGTTCCCCTCCTTGCGCCTGGGCTATGTGATTCTGCCCCAGGCCCTGGTCGAGCCGTTCTGCACCTTGCGCGCAGTGCTCGACCGCAGCCCGCCGACCCTGCTGCAGGCGGTGACCGCCGATTTCATGAGCGAAGGCCACTTCATTGGCCATATCCGCCGCATGCGGGCGCTGTACCAGGCCCGCCAGCAGTGCCTGCTCGAGGTGCTGCAGCGGCGCCTGGGCGGTTTTTTCCAGGTGGCCCCGGTCGAGGCCGGCATGCACCTGATCGCCTGGCTTGCGCCGCAGCTCGATGACCAGGCCCTGGCCCGGCAACTGGCCGAGCATGGCGTGCACACCTACGCCCTGAGCGACTACTGCCTGAACCGCTACTTGCCGCCGGCACTGTTGCTTGGCTTTGCCGGCACGCCACAGGACCAGGCCGAGGCCAAGGTCGAGGCGCTGGTCCAGGCGCTGCGGGCGATTGGCCACCGGGTCTGAAAGTGGCCTTATCAAATGATCCGTAATGGATCTATCGAGTGTTCCTTGCCGGCGCGATAAAGACGGCGCCGGTAGAACCGGTGCCCGCACCAGGAACGACTCGAATGAACACACTACAAGAACGCTTCGCTACGTTACTGAACCACAATGCGCAAGGTGCCCAGGCGCCGCTGCTGACCCGCGAGCTGGCCAGCCGCCTGCTTGAACGCCTCGACCAGGCGCGGCTGTTTGCCCACGCCTATCCGCTGCTGACCAACCTCACCCACGGCCGCGTCACGCCGTTTGACCTGCTCGACTTCGCCTATCGCCATGAACTGGCCGGGCTGAGCCTGCACATGCTCGATGGCGAGCACAACAGCCTGTCGCAGATGAACGCCGGGCAGTTGTGTGCCTTCGCCGAAAAAGCCCGCGCATTGCAACTGGACGTGCACCTGGAAATCAGCAGCACGCGCAAGGCCGACGTCGATGCGGTGGTGGCCGTGGCCAAGGTCATCGGCAGCCGCAATATTCGCGTGTACTCGCGTTATGAAGGCCTGCTCTCGCAGGTCATGGACCAGATCGGTGGCGACCTGCTGTACCTGGCCCGGCTGGCCGATGCCCACGACCTGCATTTTGATTTCGAGCAGCATGAAGAGCTCAAGAGCGACGAGATCGCCCAGTTGCTGCGCCAGGTCAATCATCCGCGGCTCAATGCCCTGTTCGATTTCGGCAACATGATCAATGCCTGCGAGCAACCGCTGCAGGCCCTGCACAACCTCGCCCCGCATATCCGCCAGAGCCACCTCAAGGGCGTGCGGGTGGTGGCCGAAGACCAGGGTTTTGGCCACTGCGGGGTACTGCAGGGCAGCGCCGAGGACGAGCTGCCCGGCGCGCGCATGCTGTTCGAGCTGCTGATGCTCGGTGAACAGCAGCCGCAAGTGATCGCCTTCATCCTCGAACAGGAAAACCACTACCTCGCCCCGGCCTTCCGCCAGCGCAACGAGCTGGCCGACCCGTTCATTGCCTACCGGGAAATGAGCGACACGCCGCTGCCCGCCGGCCTGACCCTCGAGCAGATGCTGGCCGGCGAACAGCGCTGGGCCAACAACCAGGTCAGCTACGTGAAAACCTTGCTGGCCGAGTTGCGCACCCTCGCCGAGTTGACCCTGGCCAGCCCTGCCAGCCTTTGAGCCCCTACCCCACTACGCCTGGAGAATAACAATGACTGCGCAAAACAAGGCCAAATGGTTCAAGTTCCTGATACTGATCCTCGGTGGCGGCACCGTCTACAAACTGGCCAACCTCAAGGATGCGTTCTACGTACCCATGCAGGAGTTCATGGGCCTCTCGCACACCCAGATCGGCTTGCTGCTCAGCGCCAACGCCATCATCGCCACTGGCCTGTTCGTGGTCGGCGGCATGCTCGCTGACCGTTTTGATACCCGCAAGCTGATCCCCCTGGGCCTGATCGGTACCGGCGCCCTGGGCCTGTACCTGGCCACCTTCCCGCCGTTCAGCAGCCTGATGCTGGTGTTCTGCCTGCTGGCGGTGTGCGCCGACTGCATCTACTGGCCGGCGCTGCTCAAGGCCATTCGCGGCCTGGGCAACGATCAGGAGCAAGGGCGCATGTTTGGCCTGCTCGAAGGCGGCCGCGGGGTGGTCGACACCCTGGTGGCGTTTAGTGCGCTGGGCGTGTTCGTTGCCCTGGGCAGCGGCGAACACGGCCTGAAAGCGGCGATCCTGTTCTACGCGCTGATCGACATCGCCGCCGGAGTGCTGACCTGGTTCTTGCTCAAAGGCAATCAGGCCCAGGCCCAGACCAGCGCCAAGAACCCGCTGGCCAACCTTATGGAGGCAATCAAGGTGCCGGCGATCTGGCTGGTCAGCTTCAACGTGTTCATGGTCTACATCGTCTACTGCGGCCTGACCTACTTCATCCCCTACCTGAAGGAAGTCTACGGCCTGCCGGTGGCACTGGTCGGCGCCTACGGCATCATCAACCAGTACATGCTGAAGATCCTCGGCGGGCCGGCCGGCGGTTTTATCGCCGACAAGCACTTCAAGAGCCCCAGCCGCTACCTGAAGTGGGCGTTCCTGGCGCTGCTGCCGATGATGGCGATCATCCTCCTGGTGCCCAAGAGCCCGGGCTTCATCTATGCCGGCATGGCCGCGACGCTGTCGTTCGCCTTCATCGTGTTTTCCATGCGCGGGGTGTTCTGGGCGCCGATGGGTGAAGTCGGGATCGCCCCGCACATCACCGGCTCTGCCTTTGGCATCGGCTGCCTGATCGGCTATGCGCCGGGGATGTTCGCCTACGTCGGCTACGGCGCGCTCCTTGACCACTTCCCCGGCCAGCAAGGCTACAACTATGTGTTCATCGCCATGATGCTGCTGGCGCTGATCGGCTTTGCCATCGCCAGCCGCCTGCAGCGCCTGGTGCGCAAGGCGGCGCCGCTGGCCGCAGCGGCCACCGCCTAGGCCCCGGGCTACATCTCGACCTGGGTGCCCAGCTCGATCACCCGGTTCAGCGGCAGGTTGAAGTACTTGAGGTTGCTGTTGGCGTTCTTCAGCAGGAACGCGAACAGCGCCTCGCGCCAACGCGCCATGCCGATGCGCCTGGTCGGGATCACCGTCTCGCGGCTGAGGAAGTAGGTGGTCACCATCGGGCTGAAATCCAGGTCCTTGAGGTGGCACAGTTGCAGCGCCGCCGGTACGTCGGGTTCTTCGATAAAACCGAAGTTGAGGTTGACCCGATAGAAGCCCTCGCCAAAGGCCTGTACTTCAAAACGCTGGGCCGCCGGCACCCGCGGCCGGTCCTGGGACACCACGGTGAGCAGCACCACCCGCTCGTGCAACACCTGGTTGTGCAGCAGATTATGCAGCAGCGCGTGGGGCACGGCGTCGGCGCGGGCGGTGAGGAACACCGCAGTGCCCTGCACCCGGTGCGGCGGTTGCGCAGCCAGGCTGCTGATGAACAGCGGCAGCGGCAAGGCCGATTCGTCGAGGCGCTCGACGATGATCTTGCGTCCGCGTTTCCAGGTGGTCATCAGAATGAACAAGGCGATACCGGCGATTACCGGGAAGGCGCCGCCCTGGAAGATCTTCGGCGCGTTGGCGGCAAAGTACAGGCTGTCGACCAGCAAGAAGCCCAACAGCAACGGCAGCGCCAGCCAGCGCGGAGCCTTCCACAGCAGCAGTACCACCGCCGAAGACAGCAAGGTGGTGATCAGCATGGTGCCAGTGACCGCCACGCCATAGGCTGCCGCCAGGGCGCCGGACGACTCGAAGCCGATCACCAGCAGCACCACGCCGACCATCAGCGCCCAGTTCACCGTGCCGATGTAGATCTGCCCCTGCTCCTGGCTTGAGGTGTGCTGGATGAACATGCGCGGCACGTAGCCCAGCTGAATCGCCTGGCGCGTCAGCGAGAAGGCGCCGGAAATCACCGCCTGGGAGGCAATGATGGTCGCCAGAGTGGCCAGGGCGATCATCGGCAGCAGCGCCCAGTCCGGGGCCAGCAGGTAGAACGGGTTGCGGACCGCCTCGGGGTTGCCGAGGATCAGCGCGCCCTGACCGAAATAGTTGAGTACCAGCCCCGGCAGCACCAGCAGGATCCAGGCGCGGGCAATCGGCTTGCGGCCGAAATGGCCCATGTCGGCATACAGCGCCTCGGCGCCGGTCAGGGCCAGCACCACCGCGCCAAGAATCGCCACGCCCATGCCCGGGTGGACGATAAAGAAGTTCACCGCCCAGGCCGGGTTCATCGCCAGCAGCACTTCCGGGCGCTGGACGATGCCATAGATGCCCAGCGCGCCAAGCACGCTGAACCACAGCACCATGACCGGGCCGAAAATGATCCCGATGCGTGCGGTGCCATGCTTCTGGATCAGAAACAGCGCCACCAGCACCACCACCGCCAAGGGCACGACCCAATGGTCGATGCCGTCAAAGGCCAGTTGCAGCCCCTCCACCGCCGACAGCACGGAAATCGCCGGAGTGATCATGCTGTCGCCGTAAAACAAGGCCGCGCCAAACAGCCCGAGCAGCACCAACACCCGGCTCAAGCGCGGGTACGGCGCCGCCGCCCGCCGCGCCAGGGCGGTCAGGGCCATGATCCCGCCTTCGCCCTGGTTGTCGGCACGCAGCACGAACAGCACGTACTTGATGGTCACCACCCAGATCAGCGACCAGAACACCAGCGAGAGGATGCCGAGCACACCGTCATGGTTGGCCTGCACGCCGTAATGGCCGGCGAAGACCTCCTTCAAGGTGTACAGCGGGCTGGTGCCGATATCGCCATAGACCACGCCGGCGGCGGCGATCAACAGGCTCAGTGACGAAGTTTTTACGGGGGAATGGGCGCTTGCGGAAGTTGCGGCTTGGCTCACGGTCAGACGTCTCGAAGAAATGCGCCGGCAGTATGGCTTTGTGCTTGACGCACCTTCGTAAAAAGTCCGTAAAATTTTCTTACACTTGTACGGGCCTCATCGCGGGTCAAGCCCGCTCCTACAGGTCTGCATCAATCCTGTGGGAGCGGCGGTGCGACGACTCGACTTGACCCGCGATTGATTCAGCGCCCGAGCACAGCGCTCAAATCCAACCCATGCTCGCCCAGCGGCGGGCACCAGTAATAGCCGCCGGTCAGCGGCCGGCTGAAGCGGTACAGGGCATCGACCACGCCATCTTCCAGGCCGCTCATGCGCCGCAGTTGCACTTCAAACGCATCAAACGAGTGACCGAAAGCCAGGAACGCCAGGCCGGCACCACGCTCATCCGCCCAGGGCATCGAGCGGCGGACGATAAAGGCTTCAGGGGCGAAGCTTTCCTGGGCGGTGCGCTTGACGTGGGCCGACTCCGGCGCGTCGTCGAGCTCTTCGTTGTCGGCCTTGCGCCGGCCGATGATGTCGTCCTGTTCGGCTTGCGGCAAAGCTTTGAAACAATTGAGGTCATGGCGCCACAGCTGGAACGCGGCAAAGCTCGAACCGTTCAAACCCGGCACGTCACTGGCAAGGATCGCCGCTTCAACGGCAGCGTCTTCCACCGGGTTCTCGGTGCCATCTTCGTAGCCGGTCAGGTCGTGGCCGCTCTTGTGGCGGAAGGCATCGGTGGCCTCGGCCAGTTTCAAGGCCGGGGCCAGCAGGTGCTCAAGCGCCTGGCTGTGCAGCCACAGCTCGCCACGGTCGTCACCGCGCAGCCACAGCCACAGGTCGTGCTGGGTGCAGGGGTTGTCGACCGCCGCGGTCAGCTGGGGAAACCCGCGCAGGCCGTCGATGCTGCCACCCAGGGCCTGCACCAGCGGCGCGCCGAAACCGGCCACCACACGGCTGCCATCAACCTGCTGCAGCAGCCCATCGAGCACGCCCGGCAATGCAGCGGGTGAGTGCAAGGTGAAGAACAGGTGGCGGGCCTGGGCGGGAACGGGGGCGGCGAGAATGCCTGGCTGAAACTGCATCGGGTATCGGGTCCTGGGGCAAAAGCGGCGATGCTACTGTCTGCCAGGCATAAACCGCAAGGTATGTAATGAGATCAACCCAGCCAGAAATAGATCAATGCAGGAACGCCTAGCACCGTTACCAGTAACAGGCCGCGACGCTTCCAGTGGGGCCATGGATCCCGCCAAACCCCCAGTGATTGCAGCTCAGCCTTAAATTTTTCAGCTTTTTTATGATCATTGCTCAGTTGAGGTGTCAGCAGCACAGCCCAGGAAAGCAACGTTGCCAGCATCGTGCCGTGGGTAATTCCCCAAGAGCCGGCCTTAAGCCATTCTCTGAGCAGTGTGCCCAAATCGCCCGACAAATCGGTGAGGATCATCGCTATTAACGCCAAGAAAATCAGAGCCAGGGTGACATTCAATGCCCATAGACGCGTGTTCATGCTCCTGACCCGCTCAGCGCTGGAAGGTAGATAGCTAAGCCCAGTCACGTGCAAGACGTCATTGCCTACAGAATGCGCGCTAGTAAAAAGCACGTCACCTTTCTCACATGTCCAGTATTGACCGATCAGGTGCTTGAAAAAAAACGGGAAGTTAAACGGATGGATTTCGAATTCATCAACTGCCGCACCCGTGAACACGATTGCGCTAACGGGTTTTCCTTCCCATGTGGTGAGTCCGCGATTAACGCCCACGGCATACAGGCGGTGCTGCGTATTGACCTCAAACAGCCTGTTGTTGAAAACGCTCAGTGGCTGGGACGAGTAATGGATAAGGGCGCGAGGCAAGAGACAACTCCTGTATTGTCCTGAATAATGGCAAACTGCCGCCATTCTAACGCAAATCCCAAGTGCACCGCCTGGGCTTGAGGTCGCGGTGCTGCCAACGCTGGACGCTATCCTCACCTACACTGCCGTTCATCCTTCTGGCGTGAGCTGACCGATATGACCGCTTCCCCACTACTCAGTGCCTTCCTGCCCATCGCCCTGGGTTTCATCATGCTCGGCCTGGGGCTGACCCTGACCCTGGCCGATTTTGCCCGGGTGGTGAAGTTCCCCCGGCCGGTGCTGATCGGCCTGGCCTGCCAGATCCTGCTGCTGCCGTTCATTTGCTTTCTGATCGCCAAGGGCTTTGGCCTGGCCCCTGCTTTGGCGGTAGGCCTGATGCTGCTGGCCGCATCCCCTGGCGGCACCACCGCCAACCTGTTCAGCCACCTGGCCCACGGTGACGTGGCCTTGAACGTGACCCTGACGGCGGTCAACTCGCTGATTGCGATCCTGACCATGCCGCTGTTGGTCAACCTGTCGCTGGCCTACTTCATGGCCGCCGACCAGGCCATCCCGCTGCAGTTTGCCAAGGTGCTGCAGGTGTTTGCCATTGTCCTGGTGCCGGTGGCCATCGGCATGCTGATCCGCCGCCTGGCGCCGGGCTTTGCCGCGCGCATGGAGCGGCCGATGAAGATCATCGCCGCGCTGTTTCTGGTATTCACGATTGTCCTGGCAATGGTCAAGGACTGGCAGACCGTCGTCGACTATGCCCCGGTGGTAGGCGGCGCGGCGCTGCTGTTCAACCTGCTGAGCCTGGGCGTCGGCTACTGGTTGCCACGGCTGCTGAAAATCCCCAAGCGCCAGGCGATTGCCATCGGCATGGAGATCGGCATCCACAACGGCACCCTGGCGATTGCCCTGGCGCTGGCCCCTAGCCTGCTGAACAACTCGACCATGGCCATACCGGCGGCGATCTACAGTTTGATCATGTTCTTCACGGCGGCAGGCTTTGGCTGGTGGGTGAGCCGTGGACATGACCCCGACCCGGTTGCAGCCGCGCTGCGCGATGAACTGCAATCCCGATGACAGCAGGCCCACACGAGTGTCCGTCATGAGCGAATTCATCTACTGCCATCCCGACCACAACCGCGCAGCCGATTACCGCCACTTGCGCGTCTTGCCCAGCACCGGCGCCCTCGGTGCCGACGTCGAGGGCCTCGACTTGAACCGCCTGGAGGACGCAGGCTGGGTCGAACTGCGCCAGGCGCTGCTGGCGCACAAGGTGCTGTTCATTCGCGAGCAGAACCTGCGCCTTGCCGACCTTGAACGGGTCACCCGACAGTTCGGCGAATTCGGCCGCGAGCCCTACGTGACCACCATGGCCGACCATCCGCACGTGGTGCACGTGGTCAAGGAGGCCGACGAGAAGGCACCCTTCGTGTTCGGTGGCGCCTGGCACAGCGACTGGACCTTCCAGCAGCGCCCGCCGGCCTACACCCTGCTCTACGGCCACGACATCCCGCCTTACGGTGGCGATACCTGCTACGCCAACCTGGCACTGGCCTATCAATGGCTGTCAGCGGGCATGCAGGCGCTGCTGGACACTCTCGATGCACTGCACAGCCCCGAGCGGGCCTACGGGGTCGGCGCCAACCACAACGCCCTGCTGGAAAACATGGCCATCCACTATGGCAGCGACACCTCGCAGGACATGCGCAGCCACCCGCTGGTGACCCGTCATCCGCAAACCGGCGAGAAGGTGCTGTTCATCAACCCTGCCTACACCCTTGGCATCCAGGGTTTGCGCAGCGAAGAAGCCAGGCCGCTGCTCGACTACCTGTTCAACCTGGCCAGCGCACCCGCTTTTACCTGCCGCATGCGCTGGCGTCAGGGAACCCTGGCGATCTGGGACAACCGCAGCACCTGGCACCTGCCGATCGCTGACTACCACGGCATGCGCCGCGAGATGTTCCGGACCACGGTTGCCGGTGATGTGCCCAGGCGCTGAGAATACGCCCGGGTTAGCGCTTAAGCACCTTCAGGCCCCGCGGTGGCGCGCCGTAGGTGCGGCGAAACAGGCGGCTGAAATGGGCCTGGTCGTAGAAGCCCAGGTCCAGGGCAATTTCACTCAAGGGCTGCCCGGCCAGCACCCGCGGCAAGGCCCGCTCCAGACGCAGGTGGGTCAACCATTGCTGGGGCGGCAAGCCGCAGTGATTGCGAAAGCGGCGCAATAGCTGCCACGGGCTCAAATCAACGAATGCAGCCATTTCTTCCAGGCTCGGCGGCTGATCCAGGCGCGACTCCAGCCATTCACGCAACTGCCGCCAACGCTGTGGATCAAAACCGTTGCTGTGCTCGTTCACGTTGAGGGTGGAACCCAGCCCGAGCAGCAGCGCCAGGGTTTCCCACAGGTGACTTGCAAACGCCAGCGGGTCGTGCGGCTGGTGCAAACCATTAAGCAGCTGCTGTAACTGCGGGTGGCGCAGTTGCAAGGCATTGAGGTTGGGCAGGCCCTGGCGGCCGTCGCTCAGGTCACGGCTGACCTCGGCCAGCCAGGCAGGATCAAGGGTCAGGATACGGATGCCGTAGCCCTGGTCATCGGCACTGGCGCCGTCGTGCACGTGCTCCGGGGCCATCAGCAGGATGTCCCCGGCCCCGGCCAGCTGGCGCGTGCCGCCAGCGGCGTAGCGCTGCTGGCCGGTGACGATCAGGCCGATGTGGTACTCCAGGTGAAAATGCCGGGGAAAGGCAAATTGCTGGTAACGGGCATCGATCAGGCGTACGCCTGGATGCCCGGGAGCCTGATGGACGACGCTATCCAACTAGCAGGCCGCGCGCCATTGGCGGATCTGGTCGAGGGTTGCGGTGACGCCGCCACACACGATCACCAGCACCTTCTGGTGCTGCTTGAGCTCGGCCGTGGGCGCGTACGCCAGGGCCAGGGCTGCACCGCAGGCGGGCTCGACCAGGATGCGCTGGTCGAGCAGGAACTGCTCGCAGGCGTCCAGCGCCGCCTGGTCACTGACCACATGGCTGACCACCGGCCGCTCCTGGCTCCACTCGAAGGCGCGCTGGCACACTTGCTTGGCCGCCAGCGAAGTGGCCACGGTGTTGACCCCGTCCAGCGCCACCAGCTGCTTTTGCGCCATGGCCGCGGCCAGTGACGCGGCGCCGCTGGTTTCTACGGCAAACACCGGCACCTGGCCCCAGCCGTTGCGCGCCAGGCCTTCACAGACCCCCGACAACAAACCACCGCCGCCGACCGCGACCACTACCGCATCGGGCTTGAAGCGGGTAGCGGCGACCTCGTCGATCATGCTCGCGTGGCCTTGCCATAGCAGCGGGTCGTCGAAGGGGTGGATATAGGCGTCATCCTCGCCCATCAGCGACAGCGCCAGGGCATTGGCCTCGTGCCAGGCCTTGCCATGCACGATCACCTCGGCCTGTTCCTGGCGAATCAGCTGCTTGGCCCGCTCGGTGGTGGTCTCCGGCACCACCACGGTCACCGCCAGGCCGAGAATGCGCCCGGCCACGGCCACGGCGATGCCGGCATTACCGCCCGAGGACGACACGAAGCGGCGCTTGCCCTGTTTGGCATAGGCTTCACAGGCAGCGCCGATGCCGCGCAGCTTGAACGAGCCGGAGGGCTGCAGCGCGTCGAGCTTCAGCCAGACCTCCAGGCCACTGGCCAGGCTCAACGGACGCGAGGCGATCAACGGGGTTTCGATGTGCAGGCTCATACGCTTCTCCATGTACAGAACACTACTACCTTACGCATGCGGCACCGGACAATCTTGTATGAAATTGCGCGCCTGCGGGTCAACCCCGGCGCCGCGCGCGCAATTGCTGCTTGATCTTGTGCATGGGCGGTGCATACAGGAACCCGAACGAGACATTGTTATCCCGCCCCTTCAGCGCATGGTGGAGAAGGTGCGCGCGGTACAAGCGCTTGAGGTAACGGTTGCGCGGCCGTGGCGCAAACGGCCAGTGGCGGTGGACGATGCCGTCATGGATGATCACGTAGATCACCCCGAACGCCGCCACGCCCGCCCCCACCCACTGCAACGGCGCATGCCCGGCGCGGCCGATGGCCACCAGGGCCAAGGCGATCAGGGCCAGGGCCAGCAGGTAGAGGTCGTTGGTTTCCAGCGCCCCCAGGTGCGGTTCATGGTGCGAGCGATGCAGGAACCAGCCCCAGCCGTGCATGATGTAGCGATGCGCCAGGTAGCCGATGCCCTCCATGGCCGTCAGGGTGCAGAGAAATACAGCGAGGTTGAGGATCATGCGTCGAGCTTCGCGTGGCTGGGCAGAAACGCCGCAAAGCCTACCACCTCGACCCTATTCGCGCACCGTCACCGTCGCCGTGGTACCGGCCCGCAGGTCGGCTTTGCCGGCAAAGCCTGGGTCGATGTCGATGCGCACCGGCACCCGCTGGGCCAGCTTCACCCAGGTGTAGCTGGGGTTGATGTTGGCCAGCAGGCGGTTGCCAGGGGCGTTTTCGCGGTCGGTGATGGCGTAGGCGATGCTCTGCACCGTGCCCTGGAAGCGTTCGCCGCTCATCAGGGCGATGTCGACCTTGCTGCCCGGGTGGATGCGCGGCAGCTTGGTTTCCTCGAAATAGCCGCTGATATGGAACGAGCCGCTGTCGACCAGGGCCAGTAAAGGTCCGCCGGCCGTGGCGTAGTCGCCCTGGCGGGTCAGCAGGTTGGTCACATAACCGCTGACCGGGGCAACAATCTGTGTGTGTTGCAGGTCAAGCTCGGCCTGGGTCAAGGCGGCAGTGGCCAGTTGCACGTTGGCGGTGGCCAGGCTCAGGTTGGCCTGGCCGCGCATCAGTTCGGCCTGGGCCACGGCCACGTCGGTGCTGGATTTCTCCCATTCTTCACCGGAGATGGCAAAGCCTTGCTTGAGGGTGCGGCGCCGTTGTTCTTCGCTCTGGCGCTGCTTGAGCAAGGCCTGGCTTGAGATGATCGCCGCCTGGGCCAGGCCTTCGCTGGCCCGCGCCACTTCGATGGCGCGGCGCGCATGTTCGACCGCCAGGGCATAGCGCTCGGGGTCGATTTGCAGCAGCAACTGGCCTTGGTCGACGTGCTGGTTATCCGCCACCTTGAGGCTGACGATGCGCCCGGCGACATCCGCCGACAGCGTCACCACGTCGGCGCGCACCCGCGCATCGCGGGTCCAGGGCGCGCGGGTGTAATGCTCCCAGGCAAACCAGCCGAGCAGCAGCGCCATTACCACCATAACCAGGGTCGAAACCTGGGCCACAAGTTTGTTCAAGGTTCAGTTCCCCATGTACAGGATGATCAAGGCGCACAGGCAGGCGTACAGCGCGCCTTCAAACAATGCCGGATGCCAGACCCGCTGCATCACCCCAAGCTTTTGCAGCAGCCAGAGCACGGCGATCAACAGCGGTATGGCCAGCAGCAGGGCCTGGGCGATCGGCGGCAGGTAGACGCCGCCAATCTCGAAATCAATGGGCAAGGGCCGGGGCTCCTTCGGCAGCGGGTTCAAGGTAGGGGCTGTAGTGACGCAAAAAGCCCGCGATCACCAGCAACGCCACACGAATGCGAAACAACGAGCGCAACTGCTCGGCCGGCGCCTGCAGTTGTTCGCCGTGCAGGTTGTCCAGGCGCTCGCCCAACGCCTGCAGGGTCTGCAGCAAGTCTGGCAGCACCAGCGCGGTGCGCCCCGCGATATAGCGGCCGGTGTTGCGCAATACCTGCTCAAGCTGCGCGCGCAGGGCCTCGGGCAGCAATGGGTTGGCCCTGCCCTGCTCCTGCAACTGGCGCAAGGCCACGCCCAGGGCCATGCACGCCAGGTTGACCTCGAACAGCCCCCGCGAGCGCTCATCACGGGTCGCTGGCAGCAGGCCGATAATCAGGGTCAGGCGGTCGAGCATGCGGCTCTCAAAAGCGAACTGGCGCGCGTCCGAGGCCGGGCCCTTGAGCAAGGCATACACCTGTTCGCGGGTTTCACGAAACAGCCGTTCGATGCGCAATTGCGGGTTGAACGGGAAAATCCACGCATACACCATCAGCGACAGCGCCGCGCCACACACATAGGCACCGGCGAATTCGAACCATTGCATCGCGGTGTTCTGCCAGGCGCCGATGTTCTGCGGGCCAAACAGCAAGAAGCTCGACAAGCCCAGGCCCATGCCGATGCCGGCGGTCATCGGCCCCGACAGCCCCACCGCCACTACATAGAGCAAGGGCAACAGCAGCAGCGCGAGCATTTCGAAATCGACCACCTGCGGGATCAGCCAGAACTGGTACAGCGCCGACACCAGCAGCGCCAGGCCCAGGCCGCGGGCGTAGTTCTGCGCCGCCATCAGCGGGCGCGGAAAGGTCGCCATCAACGAGCAGAGGATGCCCACCAGAATCATGCCGGCGCGGGCGCCGTCCCAGGCGGTTTCGATCCAGATCAGCCCGGCCGCGACCAGGGCAATAAAGGCGCGGCTGGCGTTCATCGCCGCCAGGCGCCAGTCCAGGTGCAAGGGATTGCTGCGGCCCTGGCGGTACAGGCAATCGCCGGCACGGCCTTCCTGGATGGCATCGCTGAGTTCGAGCATTTCGCCGAGCTGTTCGAGCAGGCGCGCCTGCTCCCAGCGCAAGGCCCAGGCCAATGAGCGAAGCGGCGTTGGCAGGTCGCTTTGCAGCTGCTCGGCCTGTAGCGCGGCCTGGTCGAAACGCCGCTGCAAGGCGCTGAAATGCTCGCGTGCCTCGGCTGGCAAGGCCCGGCCCTGCCGCGCCAGCTGGTCGAGAAAAGCCAGCTCGTCGGCCAGCAAGCGGCTGATGAACTCCGGGTAACTGCCCTGCCAGCGCTCGGCGATCATCAGCTTCTGGTTACGCAGCACCGTCAGCCGCGAGCTGAGCAGCACCAACTGGTTGCCGAGCAGTTGCACCAGGCCGTTGGCCCCGCGCAAATGCGGGGCGTCGAAATACAGGTGGCGGCGCAGTCCTTCCAGGGCGCTGATCTCGCCAAGGATCTGCATCTGCCGCTTGCTGAACTCGGCCGCGCTCTCTTCACCGCGAATCGCCGCCGCAGCGTGGCTGGCCATCAGTTTGATGAGGTTGTCGACCTTGGCAAAATAGCCCGTGGCCACTGCCTGCGGCCGTGCACTGAGCAGGCTCACCGCACACACGCAGGCCACCGCCAGCAGGGTTTCGGTGACCCGGGTAATGGCCAGCATCAGGGTGTTGTCCTGCTCGGGGATCGCCAGCATCGCCACCACCACGGCGGTAAAGCCGCTGAGCACGAAGGCATGCGAGCTGGTGTAGCGCAGCAAGGTGCCGCCGGCGGTACACAGGGCCAGCCACAGGGCCAGGGTGATAATGAACGGCAATGGCGCCTGCGCGAATACCGCCATGATCAACACCGCCACCGCCGCGCCGAGGGTGGTGCCGAGCACCTGGGCGAAGCTGCGTTGCAAGGTCATGCCGCCCAGCGGCTGGCTGACGATGAACACCGCCATCACCGACCACTTCGGTTGGTCGAGGTCGAAGATGAACGCCAGGTACAGGGTCAACAGGCAGGCAACGATGGTCCGCAAGGCAAAGCGCAGGGTATCCGCACCGGGATGCAGCACCAGCCGCCAGTAATTGATCAAAGGTTGCACACAGGTCTCTCGAAAGTCCTTTCAGGGAACAGTAGCTTTTGAAGCGCACCTGGGAAAGACAACACGATGACCCACAGCGTTGCATATCTGCAACGATCCGCTGCCAATGCAACAATTGTCATGTTTTTACCCTTGACCCTGCGCTGCCCGAGGGTTAGTTTCTCGCCCGCATTTTTGCATGCCTACACAGGAGTCCTGCATTGGACAGTAGCCCTAGTCGATTGCGACAGGTCCACACGGCGCGCTAGTTCAGCAGGTTCCCCCTGTCACTGGCACGCCGAACATGGCGGTCAGTGGCGATTCGCATCCCTTGTGGATGACAAATCCTCATTCTCCTTCCCGCACACCTTGCACCTTCACCGGTGTTCAAGGCCCGTGGCCCTGCGCATTCTCTTTGTTCACGTACATCGCCCACTGGCGATGACAACGCGGCGTATTGCCGTGGATTCGAGGTTTGCTATGGATTGGAAAGTATTTCTGCTGCGCGTCACCGTCGCGCTGGTACTCGGGGCGCTGATTGGCGCCGAACGTCAACTGCGTCAGCGCCTGACCGGCCTGCGCACCAATGCCCTGGTCAGCACCGGCGCCTGCCTGTTCGTGCTGATGACCCAGGCAGTGCCGGGCATGGCCGCCACCGACGCTTCACGGGTTGCCGCCTATGTGGTCTCGGGCATCGGCTTTCTGGGCGGTGGTGTGATCATGCGCGACGGCCTCAACGTACGCGGGCTGAACACCGCTGCGACGCTCTGGTGCACCGCCGCCATTGGCGTGCTGTGCAGCCTGGGGCTGTTGCTGGAGGCGGCGCTGGGCAGCTGCGTGGTGCTCTGCGCCAATATCCTGCTGCGCGACATCGCCCAGCGTCTGAATCATCAGGACGTGCTGCCGGCCAACGAGGCCGAGCAGCGCTTCGAGGTGCGCATCACCTGCCGCGCCGAGGATGAAATCCAGGTGCGCAGCCTGATGCTGCACAGCTTCGGCAACGGCGGCCTGCGCCTGCAGTCGCTGCACAGTGAAGACCTGGCCAACCCGGCCAAGTTGGAAGTACGCGCCGAGCTGATGGGCAGCCCCGATGCGCCCACCCAGCTGGAACGCCTGGTCAGCCGGGTGAGCCTGGAGAAAGGCGTCAGCTCGGTGCGCTGGCAAGTGCACGAGCTGAGCGCCGATTAGCGGCGTTCGTCCGACAGCGGGGTCGGCTGGTCGGGTTCGGGCAGGCGATCGTCCAGGGGCTGGTCGTCGGGCACCCGCTCGACGTCCTCGGGCTGGTCGCGCCGCTGCGGGTCAGAGACATTCGGGTCGCTGAGCGGATCGTGCTCGCGTTGCGGGTTGTTCAGCGGATCTTTCCACAGGGGTTCATCGTCGGGACGTGGCTGGCTCATGGCAGTTACCTCGCAAGAGCGGCGCAACAAATGCGCGCCGTACAGGTTCGAGGCTGTGCGCGGGTCCGCAGTGCCACCCAGGCGATCAACGGCAGGCCCGGGTAAATATGCTCAATGGCCAGCAAAATCCGCTGCAGCACCGGGCCGTCCTGGGGGTATCGTGTAGCAAAATAATCAGCCAGAGGTGCACTGTGGCGTCCTATACCTTGCGTCAACTGAAGTATTTCGTCACCACCGTTGAATGCGGCAGCGTCGCCGAGGCGTCGCGCAAGCTGTACATCGCCCAGCCGTCGATTTCCACGGCGGTCAAGGGCCTGGAAGACAGCTTCGGCGTGCAGCTGTTCATCCGCCATCACGCCCAGGGCGTGTCGCTGACCCCGGGTGGCGCACGCTTCTACCGCAAGGCCCAGGAACTGCTGCGCATGGCCCGCGAGTTCGAGCAGAACGCCCTGGCCGACAACGACGTGGTCTGTGGCCAGATCGACATCGGCTGCTTCGAGACCGTCGCCCCGCTCTACCTGCCGCGCTTGATCGCAGGCTTTCGCCAGCGTTTTCCGGGGGTGGAGATCCGCCTGCAGGACGGCGAGCAGCAGGAACTGGTGCAAGGCCTGACCGGCGGGCGCTTCGACCTGGCGATCTTCTACGAACATGACCTGGACAGCACCATTGAAACCGAAGCCCTGACCGCGCCCCAGCGCCCCTATGCGCTAGTGCCGGCGGGCCATCGCTTTGCCGGGCAGAAGCAGGTCTCGATCAGGGACCTGGCGCTGGAGCCGATGATCCTCCTCGACGTGCAGCCCAGCCGCACTTACTTCGTGAGTATTTTCGAAGAACTGCAGCTGAGCCCGAACATCGTCTTCAGCTCGCCGTCGATCGAGATGGTCCGCGGCATGGTCGGCCAGGGCTTTGGCTTTGCCCTGCTGGTGACCAAGCCCCATGGCCACAGCACCTATGATGGCCAGGAAGTGGTCTGTGTGGAGATTGCCGAGGATGTCACAGGCTCCGCGCTGGTGGCCGGCTGGCTCAAGCGTGCGCAGCTGACCAAGCCTGCGCAGTTGTTTGTCGATTACTGCAAGGAGCAGTTTGCTGCCTGGCTGGCTTAGGGTTCTACAGCATCGCGGGTCAAGTCGAGGCGTCGCACCGCCGCTCCCACATTATCTGTGGGAGCGGGCTTGACCCGCGATGAATTCAGCGCGCCGCCCAGGCGTTGAAGCGCTGCTCCAGCTCCTCGCCATGGTCCACCCAGAACCCGGCATCCACCGCCCGCGCCCCGGCCAGGTTGGCCTCGGCGGTCGGCAACTGTTGCTGGACATTCGCCGGCAGCAGCTTCAGCGCCTCGCGGTGCACCGGCCCGTAGGGTATCTCCTCGGAAAACACCTTCTGGGTTTGTGGCTGGCTGGCAAAGGCAATGAAGTCCTCGGCCAGGGCCTTGTTCGGCGTGCCCTTGACCACCGCCCAGTATTCCGGGTCGTACAGGCTTTGCGGCCAGACGATACTGAGCTTCATGCCCTCTTTCTGCGCCGAGGCGATCCGGCCGTTGTAGGCCGCGCTCATGACCACGTCACCGGCAATCAGCCACTGCGCCGGTTGCGCGCCGGCTTCCCACCACTGGATATTGCCCTTGATCTGGTCCAGTTTGGCAAAGGCGCGGCTCACCCCTTGCGGCGTACCGAGCACTTCATACAGCTGCTCGGGCTTGACCCCGTCGGCGAGCAAGGCGATCTCCAGGGTGTACTTGGCACCCTTGCGCAAGCCGCGCTTGCCGGGGAAGTCGGCAACGTTCCAGAAGTCGGCCCAGGAACTCGGCGCCTTGGCCAGCTTGCCGTTGTCATAGGCCATGACCATCGACCAGACGTAGGTGGCCACCCCGCATTCGCTCAGGGTACCCGGGACGAACTGCGCCGGGTCGCCGAAGCGCGCCGGATCGAGACGCTCGAACAGGCCTTCGTCACAGCCGCGCAACAGCTCCGGGCTCTCGACCTCGACCACGTCCCAGCTGGTATGGCCGACATCGACCATGGCCTTGATTTTCGACAGCTCACCGTTGTACTCACCGGCAACCACGCGTCCTGCGCCGCTGGCGTTGAAAGGTTGGAAGTAGGCCTTGTCCTGGGCCTGCTTGGTGGCGCCGCCAAAGGAGATGACGGTGAGGTTCTGCGGCGTAGCCGACACCGCGCTGCACAGCACAACCAGGGCAAAGGGAACACAGCAACGCAAGGATCTGGACATGAAGCGGTTCCTCTAATAGGCCGGCACGCCCGCGCGCGCCGGCCACTTTTGGGTTTACAGGCGACCGAATTCGCGGGCGGTACGGTCTACAGCGGTACGGGTCTTGTCGACCAGTTCATCGATGTCGGCGTGGCTGGCCACCAGGGCCGGGGCCATGATCATCCGGCCTAGGGTCGAGCGAATGATCAGGCCCTCTTCAAAGCCGAGGGTGCGGCAACGCCAGGCCATGTCGTTTTCGTTGGCAAAGCGCTTGCGGCTGGCCTTGTCTTCGGCGAACTGCAAGGCCGCAACCAGGCCTGCGCCCTGCACCTCGCCAATCAGCGGGTGGTTGCCGAACACTTCGCGCAGGCAACGCTGCAGGTAGGGGCCGGTCTCGTGCTTGACGCGGCTGACGATGCCTTCGTCGCGCAGCGCCTTGAGGTTGGCAATTGCTACCGCTGCCGCCACCGGGTGACCGGAATAGGTCAGGCCGTGGGCGAATACCCCGCCCTGCTCCACCAGCACCTCGGCCATGCGCTTGGACAGAATCAGGCCGCCCATGGGGATGTAGCCGCTGGTCAGGCCCTTGGCGATCGACAGGGTGTCGGGCTCGAAACCAAAATGCTGGTGGGCGAACCACTCGCCGGTGCGGCCAAAGCCGCCGATGACTTCATCGGCGCACAGCAGCACGTCGTACTGCCGGCAGATGCGCTGAATTTCTGGCCAGTAGCTTTCTGGCGGGAAGATCATGCCGCCAGCGCCCTGGAAGGGTTCGGCAACAAACGCAGCGACGTTGTCGGCGCCAAGTTCGAGGATCTTCTCTTCCAGTTGGCGCGCCGCGCGCAGGCCGAACTCGGCCGGGGTCAGGTCGCCTTCGTGGGCAAACCAGTACGGCTCGTCAATGTGCGCAACATCGGGGATCACCCCGCCCATGTCATGCATGAACTTCATCCCGCCCAGCGCTGTGGCGCCCAGGGTCGAGCCGTGGTAGCCGTTCCAGCGGCCGATCATGATCTTCTTCTGCGCCTTGCCGAGGATCTGCCAGTAGCGGCGCACGGTACGGATCAGCACCTCGTTGGCCTCGGAGCCGGAGTTGGTGTAGATCGCGTGGCTGTAGTGCGCCGGCAGCAGGCTGAACAGCAGCTCCGAGAGCTCGACCACCGCCGGGTGGGTGGTGTGGAAGAACATGTTGTAGTACGGCAGTTGCTCCAGCTGCTGGCTGGCGGCTGCGGCCAGGTCCTTGCGGCCATAGCCGAGGTTGGTACACCACAGCCCCGACATGCCGTCCAGGTAGCGCTTGCCGTCGTTGTCCCACAATGCCAGGCCTTCGCCACGGACGATCACCCGCGGGCCTTCGGCGTTCAGTGCTTTCTGGTCGAGAAAGGCATGAATGTGGTGCGCGGCATCCGCTGCCTGGTAATCGCCGGTGCTACGGGCAGGTTTGACGTGAGCGGTCATTGCGAATCTCCTTGCGGGTCTTTATCGGTTTGAGTGCCCAGCACGCTTGCCAGCGGCTCGGGCTTGAACAGTGGCTTGCCCATCACGCCCTTGATCCACAGCACGGCGATGATCGAGACGATCAGCAGCACCAGGCCTGCGTAGGCAAAAATCGAAAAGGTCATGTCCGGGCTGGGCGAGACGTTCCAGATCGCAAACAGCATGCCGGCGATGCCGAACAGCTGCGGCAGCGGGTAGAACGGCGTGCGGAACGGCCGCGCCACCTGCGGGTAGCGCCGGCGCAGGGCAATGACGTTGACGTGGGTGATGATGTAGGCCAGCAGCCAGGCCAGGGCGGCCGACAACAGCAGCTGGTTGATGGCATCGGCATGGTCGTGCATCAGCAGCAATGGCAGGCCGGTGACTGCGGCAATGAACAGCACCGCCACCCAGGGCGCGCCGGTGCGCTTGCCCTGGCGCTTGAACACGCCGAAGGCCTGGCCGTTGCGGGCCATGCCATAGAGCATGCGCGGGATCGCCGCCAGCGAACTGTTGAGGGTGCTGCAGGTGGCGGTGATCGCGGCGGTAACCAAAAACACTTTGCCGGCCTCCCCGAACACCGTGGTGGCGAACAGGTAATGCGGCAGGCCGTTGCTGGCCAGCTCCGCCTGCGGCACGGTGAGCAAGGCGCCCAGGCCGTACAGGCAGATGATCACGAAGATGATGGTCAGGCCGAGCATCATCGAGCCCGGGATGTTGCGCTCCGGGCGGCGGGTTTCTTCTACCAGCGGGCAGACGAACTCGGCGCCGACAAAGCCCCACACCGCCATCGCGGTCAGGGCGATCACCCCCAGGCCCAACGGGTTCCAGTGGGCGCTGTCGAACAGCGCCGGGTTGGGCGCGACGATGTCGCTGTTCATCGCGCTCAGGCCCATCACCAGCAGCACCACGGTCATCACCACCGCCAGCACGGTTTGCAGGCGGGCGAAGATATCGATGTTGAACAGGTTGAGCACAGTGAACAGCGCCAGTACACCCAGGGCCACGGTAAGCGGTGGCATCGAGTGTGGGTAGACCTTGTCGATGATGAACTCCATCAGCAACAGCTCGGCCGACAGCGCGAACATCGCCACCACGATATAGCCGGAAAAGGTCGCAAGGATCGCCGGGAACTGGCCGATGGCGACTTCGGTGTAGCTGCTCAGGCTGCCGGCGCGGGGGATCATCAGCGCCAGTTCCGAGAACGAACAGGCGTAACTCAGGGCCAGCAGGTAAGCCAGGCCCAGCGGCACGATAAAGCCCAGGCCGGCGATGCCGACGCCTTGCAGCATCAGCACCATGACGCCCTGGGACACCACCAGGCCGATGGCCACCGCCAACAGCGCGGTAAGGCCGAGTTTCTTGCGACTTGCAGGCGGCGCCAGGGCGCCGGTTTGCACGCTTGCATTGCTGTTCATCGGGTGCTCCGAATTGTTGTTATTAGGTATTGCCTGTGCTGGCCTCATCGCTGGCAAGCCAGCTCCCACAGGCCTTTAGCCACGCAGCTGGATCCAGGTGGTTTTAAGCTGCGTGTACTTGTCGAACGAATGCAGCGACAGGTCGCGGCCAAAGCCCGACTGCTTGCCGCCGCCAAAGGGCACGCAGACGTCCAGGGCATCGACGGTATTGACCGACACCGTGCCGGCATTCAGCCGCCGGGCGACGCGGTGGGCGCGGTTGAGGTCGTCGGTCCACAGCGACGCCGCCAGGCCATAGATGTGATCGTTGGCCATGGCCACCGCCTGGTCTTCGTCATCGAACACGCTGACCGCCAGCACCGGGCCGAACACTTCTTCGCGGGCCAGGGTCATGTCGGCGGTGACGCCGGTGAAAATCGTCGGCTCGATGAAGTTGCTCGAACCGTCGAAACTCAGCTGTCGACCACCACACACCAGTTGCGCGCCTTCAGCCTGGGCCTGCTCGATGTAGTGCATGATTCGCTGCGCCTGGCGGCTGTCGACGATGGCCCCGGCGCGGCTTGCCGGGTTCAGCGGGTTGCCCGGCAGCCACTGGCGCGCCTTGACGATCAGCCGCTCGATGAACGCTTCGGCGATCGAGCGTTGCAGCAGCAGGCGCGAGTTGGCCGAGCAGACTTCGCCCTGGTTGAAGAAGATGCCGAACGCGGCTTTCTCGGCCGCCAGGTCCAGGTCCTGGCAATCGGCGAACACCAGGTTCGGGCTCTTGCCGCCGCATTCCAGCCACACCTGCTTGAGGTTCGACTGCGCGGCGTATTGCATGAAGTACTTGCCGACTTCGGTGGAGCCAGTAAACACCAGGGCATCGACGTCCATGTGCAGGCCCAGGGCGCGACCGGCCTCCTCGCCCAGCCCCGGCACCACGTTGAGTACGCCCTTGGGCAGGCCCGCTTCAATCGCAAGTTCTGCCAGGCGCAGCGCCGAAAACGGCGATTGCTCGGCGGGCTTGAGCACCACGCTGTTACCGGCGGCCAACGCCGGGGCGAGTTTCCAGGCGGCCATGTCCAGCGGGAAATTCCACGGCACCACCGCCCCGATCACCCCCAGTGGCACGCGGGTGATGGTCGCCAGGGCATTGCTGGCGGTCGGCGCCACCTGGTCGTAGAGCTTGTCGAGGCTTTCGCCGTACCAGGCAAAGACATGGGCCGCGCCCGGCACGTCGATGTTCCAGGCATCCATCACCGGCTTGCCCATGCTCAGCGAGTCGAGCAAGGCCAGTTCGGCGCGGTGCTCGAGCATCAACTGCGCCAGGCGCAACAGCACGGCCTTACGCTCGCCGGGCGCCATCTTTGCCCAGGGACCTTGTTCGAAGGCCTGGCGGGCGCTGCGCACGGCCAGGTCAACCTCGGCCTGGCCGCAAGCGGCGACCTGGGCCAGCAATGTGCCGGTGGCCGGGTTGATCACCTCGAATCGTGCGCCGCTTTCGGCCTGACAGGCCTCGCCTTGAATAAATGCGCTGTCGATCAGGCGCTGCTGTTGCGCCAGGCTGGTCCACTGGTTGAAATCGTTCACTGCAGACTCCTTGTTGTTATCCGTTGTTGGAGAGGTATTCGGCCAGGCGATCCATCAGGCGGTCACAGGCCGCCATCTGCTCGACGCTGACAAATTCATCCGGCTTGTGACCCTGCTCCATGCTGCCCGGCCCGCACACCACCGCCGGGATTCCGGCCTCATCGAACAGGCCGCCTTCGGTGCCAAAGGCCACGGTGCTGAAGGCATCGCTGCCACACAGCTGCGCGACCAGTTGCGCTGCGCCGCTCTCAGGTGCGGTGGCCAGGCCCGGGTAGGCCGAGAGTGCTTCGAAGCGGATCGCCGTGTCAGCCTTGATCGCCTGCATGGCCGGCAGCAGGGTGTGCTGCGCGTAGGTGTGCAGCTCGTCCACCACCGCCTGCGGTTCGAACGCCGGCAAGGCACGCACCTCAAAGTCGAAGCGGCAATCGGCCGGGACGATGTTCAGCGCCGTACCGCCCTGGATCACCCCGACCTGCACGGTGGAAAACGCCGGGTCAAAGCGTTGGTCGTGATGCTGCGGCGCGGCCAGGCGCTGGCCGATCTCGCCCAGGCGAGCGATCAGCCGCGCCGCCTGCTCGATGGCGTTGACGCCATAAGGCGCATAGGCCGAATGGCACGGCGCGCCGTGTACATGGCAACGCATGGCCAGCTTGCCCTTGTGGCCAAGCACTGGTTTGAGCTGGGTCGGCTCGCCAATCAGGCACAAGGCCGGTTGCGCGATGCGCTGGGGCAGTACCTCGAGCAGGCTGCGTACGCCCAGGCAGCCGACCTCCTCGTCATACGAGAACGCCAGGTGCACCGGCCGGCGCAGCGGGCTTTTAAGAAACACCGGCACCGCTGCCAGTACCGAAGCCAGGTAGCCTTTCATGTCGGCGGCGCCGCGGCCGTACAGCTTGCCGTCACGCTCGGTGAGGCTGAACGGCTCGACTGTCCACGCCTGGCCGTCCACCGGCACCACATCGGTATGGCCCGACAGCACCACACCGCCCGCCACTGCCGGGCCAATGCTGGCCAGCAGGTTGGCCTTGGTCCGCTGCGGGTTGTAGATCAGCTCGCAGCTCACGCCCAGGCCGTGCAGATAGTCGCGGACGAACTCGATCAAGGCCAGGTTCGAATCGCGGCTGACCGTGGCAAAGCCGATCAGGCTGGCCAACAATGCACGGCTGCGCAGCTCACTCATCGCCCGGCACTCCGTAGCTTGGCGCCAGGGTCGGGTTGAGGGCGCGGGTCAGGTAGTCCTGCAACTGCGGCTCATAGGCGTTCCAGAGCTTGCCCAATTCGCCGATGGGGTTGTCCTCAGCCCAGTCGACGCGCAGGTCAACGATCGGCCAGACCAGCTCGCCGACCACCGACAGCGCCGCCGAATGCACCGCCCCGGCTTCGCCGCCGGCGTCCTGGCCGGCCTCAAGGGCGGTCAGCAAACGCGCGGCCAGGCAGCCTTCGCTGCGCTCGAAGGCCTCGACCATGCGCTCGATCACCGCGCTGTTGGCCAGCAGGTTGCCGGCGGCCACGCATTGTTCGCCGGCCACGGCATGGTTGATGCCCAGCGCATGATTGCCGCTGAACACCGCGGTGCGGCCCTGGGCATCGACCACTGCCACCTGGCGGTACTGGCTGTAGCCGTTGCGGGTCAAGGCGCGGTCCAGGGCCTGGTGCGGCGCCAGGCCTTCGTCCAGGCCATCGAGGATCTGCGGGCCGAGGGCCGGCAAGGTGATGTTCTGGCTCGACACCGCACCGACGCCTGAGCGCAGCCACGGGCAGCGAGCACCAACGGCGATGCTTGAAGAGCTGATGGCAATGCCCAGCTGGCCGGTTTCGGCGCAGCGGCCAACGATGGAGAAGGTCATGGCACGCTCCTTATTCGGGGATGACCGCGATCACGTCGATTTCCATCAGCCACTGCGGCTGGCCGAGGGCGCTGACCACCAGGCCGGTGGAGATCGGGAACACGCCCTTGAGCCATTTACCGACTTCCTGGTACACCGGCTCGCGGTAGCGCGGGTCGATCAGGTAGGTGGTGGTCTTGACGATATGGCTGAGGTCGCTGCCGGCCTCCTCCAGCAGTTGCTTGACGTTGCGCATGGCCTGCTCGGCTTGCGCCCGCGGGTCACCCAGGCCGACCAGTTGGCCATTGAAGTCGGTACCCACCTGGCCGCGCACATACACGGTGTTGCCGGCACGCACGGCCTGGCACAGGTCGTTGTCCAGGGTCTGGTTGGGGTAGGTGTCTTTGGTGTTGAACATGCGAATACGGGTATGAGTAGGCATCAACGGGCTCCCATGAGGCTGGCTGGTTGGCTGGACGCTTGCTGTTCGGCCTGGCGTTGCGAAGCGTCGCGGTAATTGAGGTAGGTGCGCTGTTTGGCGATGTGATCGGCGATGTGCTTGGCGTCGTGCCACACCCCCCAGATAAACGCCGAGCCGCGCCGCGACAGCCAAGGCAGGCCGACGAAGTACACCCCCGGCTCGCTGGACACGCCGCGCTGGTGCCGGGGCTTGCCGTTGTCCTTGAAGGCGTCGACCTGCAGCCAGCTGTAGTCCACCGAATAGCCGGTGGCCCAGATGATGGTGCCGACCTCGGCCTTGGCCAGGTCGAGTTCCAGCAACGGCTGGGTCAGGCATTGCGGATCAGGGAGAATTTCCCGCGCTTGCGGCTCTTGCGGCAGGTCCAGGCCATTGCGGGCAATGTAGGCGTCGGCGGCATCGAGCAGCGCCAGGTAGTTCTCGTCGCCGCGGGCGATGTTATCGGCCAGGTTGGCTTCAAAGCTGACCACGCCGTTATCAAAGCCCTTGGTCAGGCCGACCAGGGTCATGCCTTGTTGGGCCAGGCGGCGAAAATCCACGGTGTGGCCGCCGCGGGCACCGCTGACGGCGATAGTCACGTGCTCCTTGCCCGGCTGCATGGTCTCGGCATCCCACTCGCCGAGCACCCCCAGCCACCAGCAGAAGTCACGGTTGCGGTAGGCCCGTGGCGGCCGGTCGTGGGCGCCGACCGAGAGGTACACCTGCTTGCCGGCGCGCTGCAGTTCATCGGCGATCTGCACCCCCGATGAGCCGGCGCCAACCACCAGCACCGCGCCTTCAGGCAACTGCTGCGGGTTGCGGTAGGCGGCCGAGTGCATCTGCAATACGTTCGACTGCTTCGGCGCAATCGGCGGGATCACCGGGCGCTGGAACGGGCCGGTGGCAACTACCACCTGCTGGGCCTCGATCAGGCCATCGCTGGTGTGCACGGTGAACCCCGGACGATCGCTGTTGCGCAGCACCTGGGTAACTTCGACGCCAGTGCGGATCGGTGCGTTGAATTTGCGCGCGTAGGCTTCGAAGTAATCGGCCACCTGGTCTTTACCAGCGAAGGCGTCCGGGTCGAGGCCGTCGAACTCCAGGCCCGGGAAGCGGTCGTGCCAGGCCGGCCCATTGGCCACCAGCGAATCCCAGCGACCGGTGCGCCAGGCTTCGGCGATACGGTTGCGCTCCAGCACCAGGTGCGGCACGCCCAGGCGGCTCAGGTGTTCACTCATGGCCACGCCGGCTTGCCCGGCGCCCACTACGAGCGTATCGATCTTGGTTTTATTGATTGTCATGTCTGCGCCCTACTGAGTTGTCCCACGCGGGTGGCCGTGGGAGGGTGTAGGTCGCATTCTGGGAGAGCGCGAAGAAAGGCGAAATTATGATTTTTGTGGTTGTTGGAGAGTAAAAAACTAAGGGCTGCGTTGCAGCCCTTCGCCGGCAAGGCCGGCTCCCACAGGAACCAGCTAGCTAGTAAAGGCGCGCTTTGACCAGCGGCCTGATCAGATAATTGAGCACTGTGCGCTTGCCGCTGAGGATATCCACCTCGGCAACCATGCCGGGAATGATCGGCAGCACCTCATCGCCCTTCTTCAGCTGGCTGCCGTCGGTTTTGATCAGCACCTGGTAGTACGACTCTTTGCCGCGCGGGGTGTCTTCCTCGATGGTGTCGGCGCTGATCTGCTCCAGGGTGCCCTTGAGGTCGCCATAGATGGAGAAGTCGTAGGCGGTGATCTTGACCTTGGCCGGCATGCCCGGCACCAGGAAGGCCACGTCCCGCGGCTTGATTCGCGCCTCGACCAGCAGGCGCTCCTCTACCGGGATCACCTCCATGATCGCCTCGCCCGGCTGGATCACCCCGCCGCGGGTGTTGATCAGCACAGTGTTGACCCGCCCGCGCACCGGCGACAGGATCTCGGTGCGGCGCAACTGGTCCTGGCGCTGCTGGATGATCGGCTCCAGGGCGCTGAGGTCGGCCTTGCGCTGCGAGCGTTCGGTGTAGGCGTCCTGGAAGTAGGTGTTCTTCAGCTCGGTGAGCTTGCCGTTGAGGGTGGCGATGTCCTGGCTGAGTTTCAGTGCCTCCATCTGGCTGACCGCGCGCTTGGCCACCAGCGGGCGCACAAGGTCGAGCTGGCTCTGGGCCAGGCGGATCTGCGCCTGGATCGAGCGGGTGTTTTCCAGCAACTTGCCGCGCCGCGACTTGAACAGCTCGCGCTCGGAGCGCGCCAACGGGCTGTCGGGGTCGACCCCGGGGCCGAACTCGATGCGTTCCTTGCCCAGCACCTCGGCATCCAGGCGGGCAATCGCCGCGCGCAGGCCGTCGGCCTGGTTGGTCGACTCCTGGACGTTGGTCAGAAAGCGCGTTTCATCCAGGCGCACCAGCGGCTGGCCAACCTCCACCAGCTCGCCCTCCTTGACCAGCAGGCGGTCGAGGATGCCGCCTTCCAGGCTCTGGATCTTCTGGATGCGGCTGTACGGCACCACCCGACCATCGCCACGGGTGACCTCGTCGAGCTCGGCCCAGGCCGCCCAGGCGATAGCGATGAGGATGCAGGCCAGCAACAGCCACAACAGCGGCCGGTACACCGGGTGGGTCACCGCCAGCAGCGGGTCGGCCAGCTCGCGGCGCAGTTTCGCCGCCTTGCGCTCAGAGTCCATGTGCACCTCCTGCGGCCTGTGGGGCCTGTACCTGACTGCCCTGCACCACCTGGTCCAGCGGGCCATCCATGATCACCCGGCCCTGGCGCAGCACCACCGCGCGCTCGACCAGGGCAAGCATGCTTTTTTTGTGCGTGGTGATGATCAGGGTACGTTTGCCCAGCCATTGCTGCAGGTAGTCGATCACCTGTTTTTCGCTGCTCTGGTCGAAGGCTGCAGTGGGTTCGTCGAGCAGCAGTATTGGCGGGTCTTGCAGCAGTACCCGGGCCAGGCCCACGGCCTGGCGCTGGCCGCCAGACAAACTGGCGTTGCCCTGCAGCGGCATGTCCAGGCCCAGCGAATGGCTGCGCACGAAAGCGCCGAGGCCGACGCCGTCGAGGGTTTCCAGCAGTTCGTCATCGCTCAGGGCGGCGCTTTCGAGGTTGAGGTTGTCGCGCAGGCTGCCCTGGAACAACGCCACCTCCTGGGGCAGGTAGCCAATACCGCGCTGGCGGTCGGCCGGGTCGATCTGGCTGAGGGCGACGTCATCGAGCAGCAGGCGCCCGGCCTGGGCATCGAGCAAGCCGCTGAGCAGGCGCAGCAGGGTCGACTTGCCGGCGCCGTTGCCGCCCAGCAGCGCTACCCGCTCGCCGGCCTGGATGGTCAGTGCCTGAATGTCCACCACCGGCGGGCTGTCACCGTGGCTCAGGCGCACGCCTTCAAGGCGAAAGTGCCCGTGCAGGTGCGGCTTGTGCACGAAGCGCTTGCCCTGGGGCCGCTCCTGCTCGGCGGCCATCAACTGGTCGAGGCCTTCCATGGCCACCTTGGTGTGCTGCCAGCGCCCGAGAATGCCAGCCGCCTGGGACAGCGGCGCGATGGCTCGCGAGGCGAGGATCGAACAGGCCACCAGGGCACCGACGGTCATCGCCCCTTCGCTGATGCGGTAGACACCGAACACCACCACGCCGACATAGCACAATTGCTGGACGATGCTCGAGGCGTAGCTCAGGCTCGAGGCCAGGGCGTGGGTTTTCATTGCCGTGCTTGAAAGCTCGCCGGTCAGGGTTTCCCACTGCTGCAGGCAACGGCCTTCGGCGCGGGTGGCCTTGACCGTTTCCAGGTGCTCGAAGGCTTCTAGCAGCACGCCGTTTTTCATCGCCCCTTCGCGCAGGTTCTGCCGCGACAGATTACCCAGCAGGCGCTGGGTCAGCAGCCCCGGCAGTACCATCAGCACACAGGCGACGATCGGAACCCAGACCACCTGGCCGCCGATCAGGGCAATGATCAACAAAAAGATCAGTACGAACGGCAAGTCGCTGATCAGCGCGGCGCTGGATGAGGTGAAGAACTCGCGCACCGACTCGAACTCGCGCACCTGGGTGCTGAAGGCGCCCATGGACGCTGGCTTGGCGGCGATCCGCGTGCTCAGCACCCGCGAGAACAACAAGCTGGAGAGCTGCAGGTCGAGGCGCTTGCCCAGCACGTTGAGCAAATGCCCGCGCATGATCCGCAGCACGCCGTCGAGGACAATCGCCAGGGCCACGCCGCTGGCCAGAATCCACAGGGTGTCGAAGGCGGCGTTGGGCACCACGCGGTCATACACCTGCATGGCGAACAGCGCCGAGGCAATCGCCAGGACGTTGGCCACCAGGGCGGCGGCGGCCACTTCGGCGTAAGAACGCCAGAGCTTTTTCAGCGGGCCGAAAAACCAGTGCTCGGGCACCGCCCTGGCGTAATCCCCTACCCGCTCGTCGGCGCGAAACCGGCACTTGGCGAACACCGCCGTGCCGCTGTACAGCGCCGCCAGTTCAGCCAGGGGCAAACGCTCGCCGCCGCCATCGCTCTGCGGTACCAGCACCTGAGCGTGCTCAGCGTCGAGCTTGACCAGCACCAGGCTGCGCCCGTCGTTAAGCAGCAGCAGCGCGGGCAGCAGGTAGTTGTCCATCTGCGCCAGCGGCAGTTGATCGACCCGCGCGGTGATATCGGCGCGGCGCAACGCCCGGGCGACCATG
This sequence comes from Pseudomonas sp. NPDC087612, assembly GCF_044743505.1. Taxonomy (NCBI): domain Bacteria; kingdom Pseudomonadati; phylum Pseudomonadota; class Gammaproteobacteria; order Pseudomonadales; family Pseudomonadaceae; genus Pseudomonas; species Pseudomonas sp. NPDC087612. The sequence goes on along the minus strand of NZ_JBIUWO010000015.1, from coordinate 72,205 downwards.
CGCAGCGGCAGGCGGCCGTGCTCCAACGGCAAGCCGTCGACCAGCTCGGCATCGCCCAGCGGCCGCCCCAATTGCCGGCACAGCAACAGCAAGCCCTCGCGCAGCGGATCGTTGAGAGGGTCGTGGTTGAGCACCACGACGTTGTCGGCAATCCTGTTGTCAGCTTCCATTCAAGCGATTCTCCACCAGTGGGCCCAACAAGCCGACCTGTGCGGCCGCCCGGTACTCGATGCGTTTGCGTTCGATGTGCAGGTTGATCAGTTGCCGCTCGGCCTCGAAGCGTTCACGCTGGACGTTGAGCAGGTCGATCACATCGCGCCGGCCCACCTCGAACTGCTCGCGGTACAGCTCGCTGACCTGCGCCGACTCGGTGACCTGCTGCTGCAGCGACTTCTCCCGCCAACCCAGGGTTTCGCTGTTGTCGAACAAGGTCTGCAATTGGCGGCGGATGTCGCGCTGCATGGCATCGGCGGTAAAGCGCGCCGACTCCAGGCGTTGCTGCGCGGCGGTCGGGCGGCGGAAGTTGGACAGGCCCTGGAAGGTGTCCATGCGCAAGCGCAGGGCCACCACCGAGTCGCTTTCCGGATGCCCGCCGACTTCCCGGCGCAAGGCTGTGGCTTCGATATTCAGTTGCGGCAGCAACGACGCCTTGGCCTCGCGAACCTGGGCTTCGGCAACGTTGGCGTCTTCCAGCGCCTTGCGTTGCAAGGGCGCGTCGTGGATCACCCGGGTCAGGTCGCTTGAGGCCAGGTAGCGCTTGAGCGACAGCGGCTCGGGGTCGCTGAGGGCATCGGGTTCCTGGCCAACCAGGAGGGCGTACTGGTTGCGGGCATCCTGCAGGTTGCCCTTCTCCAGCGCCAGTTGCTCCTGGGCCCGTGCCAGTTCAAGGTTGGCGCGGTCCAGCTCGCTGCGGTCGGCATAGCCATCGCCGCCACGGTCCTCGGTCATCTGGCGGATGCCGCCGAGGCGCTGCAGGTGCTCGCGCACCGCCTCGACCCGGCGTTCGGCCGCCAGTACATCCAGGTAGGTCTCGACGATATCCAGCGCGGCATCGTCGCGGGCCACCAGCAGTGCCTCTGACAGTTTGCGCTGGGTGGCGCTGGCGCTGTCGACCTTGCTGTTGACCCGGCCCCAGTCATAGAGCATCTGCGAGGCGGTCAGGTCGTAGACCACATCGCCAAAATCGAACTCCTGCGGCCCGCCAGACACCGACACCGACGGGTAGTAGCCGCCTTTGGCAATCTCCACTTCAGTTCCGGCGCGATCGGCTTCGGCCATCGCCGAGCGCACCTCGGGGTGAATCGCCAGCCCTGCCCGGACCGCCTGGTCCAGTGGCATGGCTGGCGCAACCATCGGCAGGCCCAGCGCCAGCAGCCACAGAGCCACTTGCGCTTGCCGCCGTCCCTTGCGCGCGTACTGCATGCGCGCTGCCATCACACGACAACCTGAACCGTATTGTCCTCGACCAGCAAGATGTTGGCGCCAAAGGTGTAGACGTCGTAGTTGACGCCGTTGATCGCCTGGCTGGTCCCGGTGTTCACCGCCCCGACCACGTTCAGGGTGTCGTTGCTTTCACCGGTGATCTGCAGGGTGTTGTTGGCATCGGTAATGGCGTTGACCTCCGCTGCGGTCAGGGTCAGCACGCTGCCCGAATCGCCCTTGCCCAGGTCGATACGCTCGATATTGCTCAGCGTGCCGACCCCCACCGAGTTGTAGTCCAGGTCGATGCCGTTGGCGAACAACAGGGTATCGAAGCCCGCCCCGCCGTCGATGCTGACAAAGTTGGTGGCGGTGATCTGGATGGTGTCGTTGCCGTCACCCGCCACCACATGATCGCCGGTGCCGACGTTGAAGATCAGGTCGCTGCCGGCCCCGCCATTGATATGCTCGGAGCTGCCGTTGGCCCCCGCCATCACGTCGTCGCCGGCGGTGCCATTGACGTCGATCTGGCCAATGTTCAGCGACAGGCCGTTGGGCACCAGGGTGATGCCATAGGCAGCGCTGTCGTTGCCCTGACCATCGGTTGAGACAACGTTGAAGGAGATCTGCGAGCCAAGGTTGAGGATGTCGGTAATGTTCAGCCCCAACTGAGTGAGGACGCTCTGGCTCAGCAGGTTCAAGGCAAAGTGCCCAGTGCCATCGGCGTTGATTGGCAGCAATTCGACGTTCAGCACCGGGGTGATGACGCGAATCACCAGGCTGGAACCAGCCTCGGTGGTACCGCTGAAGCCAAACCTGGGGTTCAGCGGGTTGAGGCTGACATCGACCCCGAAGCCGCCGATGGTCACCGGCTGCTCGATGCTAGCGCCAATGCCGATGCTGGCGACGTTGCTCGGGTTACCGGCCGGATCGCGGCCGACCACCGAGACCTGGGCACTGAGCAGTTGGTCCCAGCTGAAGTCGATGTCCAGGTCAGTGAGCAGGTTCAGCGACGCCAGCCCGCTGTTGTCGGCGGTTACCGTTGCCGTTGCTATCACCCCGCCGACGTTCAGGGTCACCGTCAGTTCGGTGCCAGGTTCGGCAGAGATGGTCAGCAGGTTGCCGACCAGCGACAGCACCGGGGTGGCCGGTGGCACGGTGTCGATGGTGAACGGCGCCGGCGTCGAGGCGGCGCCGCCGTTGATGTCGGCGGTGACGGTTGAGGCGCCCTGCGGGAACGGCCCCTGCCCGCCTGGCGGGGTCAGGGTCAAGATTACGCTGCCAGCGCTGATATCACCGGCGGTCAGGGTATGGCTGACCTCGGCCTCGTAGCCGTTCTGGCCGGCGAACTTGACGGTGACCACCTGGCCGGCCTGCATGGTCGGCCGCACCGTGACGTTGACCTGGATGCCATCGCTGATTTCGGCAGCGTTGATCCAGGTATCGGCGGCTTCCGGCACGCTGATGGTTGGCGGCGCCAGGTCCGGGGCAATGACGCTGCCCGGGCCGCTGACGTTGCCGGCCGCATCCACCGCCACCGCCGACAGCAGCTCGCCGGTAATCAGTGGTGGTGCGAACGGCAGGCTGAAGTTGCCGCTGCCATCGACGTTGACCGTGATCGGGTTGGCGCTGTCGCCGTTGACCACGATGCGCACCTGGCTGTTGGCCTCGGCGGTACCGGTGAGCAACGCGCCGTCGGCACTGATGCTCAGCACCGGCGCGCCCGGTGCCACGCTGTCGACCGTGGTGGTTGCCGGCCCGCTGTCATTGCCGGCGGCGTCCTCGGCCACGGCATTGACCACGGTGCCGTTGGCCAGCGGGCTGGCTGGAGTGAAGCTCCAGTTGCCGCTGCCATCGGCGGTGGTCTGGCCAATCGGGTTGCCGCTGCCATCGGTGAGCGTGACCTTGGCGCCGATTTCGGCAGTACCGCTGATGACCGCGCCGTTGCTAGGGTTGATCACCGGTGCGGCAGGCGCCACGGCATCCACTGTGGTGCTAGCCGGGCCGCTGTTGTTGCCGGCGGCGTCCTGGGCCACGGCATTGACCACCGTGCCGTTGGCAAGTGGCGCGCCGGGGGTGAAGCTCCAGTTGCCGCTGCCATCAGCAGTGGTTTGACCGATCGGGTTGCCGCTGCCGTCAGTAAGGATGACCTTGGCACCGATCTCGGCGGTACCGCTGATGATCGCGCCATTGCTCGGGTTGATCACCGGTGCGCCAGGCGCCACCGCGTCAATGGTAGTGCTGACCGGCCCGCTGCTGTTGCCAGCGGCATCCTGGGCCAGCGCATTGATCACGGTGCCGTTGGCAAGTGGCACGCCTGGGGTGAAGCTCCAGTTGCCGCTGCCATCAGCAGTGGTTTGACCGATCGGGTTGCCGCTGCCGTCGGTGAGAATGACCTTGGCGCCGGCTTCGGCGGTACCGACAATGATCGCGCCGTTGCTCGGCTCGATTACCGGTGCGGCCGGCGCCACGGCGTCAACCGTGGTACTGACCGGGCCGCTATTGTTGCCGGCAGCATCCTGGGCCACGGCATTGATTACCGTCCCATTGGCCAATGGCGAGCCCGGAACAAAGCTCCAGTTGCCGCTGCCATCAGCGGTGGTTTGACCAATCGGATTGCCGCTGCCATCGGTAAGAATGACCTTGGCGCCGATTTCCGCGGTGCCGGTGATCACCGCACCATTGCTCGGGTTGATCACAGGTGTTGCAGGCGCCACGGCATCCACCGTGGTACTGCCCGGGCCACTGCTGTTGCCGGCAGCGTCCTGGGCCACGGCATTGACCACGGTGCCATTGGGCAACGGGCTGTCCACGGTGAAGCTCCAGTTGCCACTGCCATCGGCAGTGGTTTGACCAATCGGGTTGCCGCTGCCGTCGGTAAGGATGACCTTGGCACCCGCCTCGGCGGTGCCGCTGATCGCTGTACCATTGCTCGGATTGACCACCGGCGCGCCGGGCGCCACGGCATCAACCACCGTACTGGCCGGGCCGCTGTTGTTGCCGGCGGCGTCCTGCGCCACGGCGTTGACCACCGTGCCATTGGCCAACGGCGGCAGCGGTGTGTAGCTCCAGTTGCCGCTGCCATCGGCGCTGGTCTGACCGATCGGGTTGCCGCTGCCATCGGTGAGGATCACCGTGGCATTGGCTTCGGCAGTACCGACAACAACTGCCCCGTTGCTGGCATTGATCACCGGTGTTGCCGGTGCCACGGCATCCACCGTGGTGCTGGCCGGGCCGCTGCTGTTGCCTGCGGCGTCCTCGGCCACGGCGTTGACCACGGTGCCATCGGGCAGCGGCGTGCCTGGCACGAAGCTCCAGTTACCGCTGCCATCGGCGGTGGTTTCACCAATCGGGTTGCCACTGCCATCGGTCAGAACGACCTTGGCGCCGATTTCGGCGCTGCCGCTGATGACCACGCCGTTACTGACGTTGACCACCGGCACCGCAGGCGCCACGGCATCCACCGTGGTACTGCCCGGGCCACTGCTGTTGCCGGCAGCATCCTGGGCCACGGCGTTGATCACCGTGCCGTTGGGCAACGGGCTGGCCGGGGTGAAGCTCCAGTTGCCACTGCCATCGGCTGTAACCTGGCCAATCGGGTTGCCGCCGCCGTCAGTCAGGATGACCGTGGCACCCGCCTCGGCGGTCCCGCTGATGACTGCACCATTGCTCGGGTTGACGACCGGTGCGCCGGGGGCCACGGCGTCGACCGTGGTGCTGCCTTGCAGGCTGGTGTTGCCGGCAGCGTCCTGGGCTACGGCATTGACCACCGTGCCGTTGGCAAGTGGCGAGCCCGGGGTGTAGCTCCAGTTGCCGCTGCCATCGGCCGTCACCTGACCAATCGGGTTGCCGCTGCCGTCGGTGAGGATAACCTTGGCACCGGCTTCAGCAGTGCCGACGATGACCGCGCCGTTACTCGGGTCGATCACCGGCGCAGCCGGGGCCACCGCGTCAATGGTAGTGCTGACCGGGCTGCTGGTGTTGCCGGCCGCGTCCTGGGCCACGGCATTGATTACCGTGCCATTGGGCAAGGGGCTGCCTGGGGTGAACGTCCAGTTGCCGCTGCCGTCGGCCGTGACCTGGCCAATCGGGTTGCCGCTGCCATCGGTAAGGATGACCTTGGCACCCATCTCGGCGGTACCGCTGATGACCGCGCCATTGCTCGGGTTGATCACCGGCGCGGCAGGCGCCACGGCATCCACCGTGGTGCTGCCCGGGCCACTGCTGTTGCCAGCAGCATCCTGGGCCACGGCGTTGATCACCGTGCCGTTGGGCAACGGGCTGGCCGGGGTGAAGCTCCAGTTGCCACTGCCATCGGCGCTGGTCTGGCCAATCGGGTTGCCGCCGCCATCGGTGAGCAGGATGGTCGCGCCGGCTTCGGCAGTACCGCTGATCTCGGCGCCGTTGCTCGGCTCGACCAGCGGCGCCGCGGGCGCAACGCCATCAATCGTGGCAACCGCCGCCGCACTGTCGACCCCGCTGGGGTTGCGCGCCACGACATTGATCACGGTGCCGTCCGGCAGCGGCACACCGGGGGTGAAGCTCCAGTTGCCGCTGCCGTCGGCCGTCACCTGGCCGATCGGGTTGCCGTTGCCGTCGGTGATGATGAGGGTGTTGCCGGCATCGGCGCTGCCGCTGATGACCGAACCGTTGCTGGGGTCGATCTGCGGGATCGACGGCAACGAGGTATCCACGATAGTGCTAGCGGGCGCGCCGGTGTTGCCGGCCGCGTCGGTGGCGGTGACATTGACCACGGTGCCGTTGGGCAGTTGCGCACCGGGGGTGAACGTCCAGTTGCCGCTGCCATCGGTGGTGGTCTGGCCGATCGGGTTGCCGCTGGCGTCGGTCAGGGTAACGGTGCTGTTGGCCTCGGCGGTGCCGTTGAGGGTATTACCGTTGCTTGGGTTGACCACCGGCGCTGGCGGCGGCACGGCATCCACCGTGGTGGTGCCCGGGCCGCTGGTATTGCCGGCCGGGTCCTGGGCCACGGCATTGATCACCACGCCGTTGACCAATGGCGCAGCAGGCGTGAACGTCCAGTTGCCGCTACCGTCGGCGGTGGTCTGGCCGATCGGATTGCCACCACCATCGGTGATGATGATCCTGGCCCCCGCTTCGGCAGTGCCGCTGATGGTGTTGCCATTGCTCGGATTGATGACCGGTGCGCCCGGGGCAACGCTGTCCACGGTGGTGGCGGCCTGCAGGCCCGTGTTGCCAGTCGGATCGGTGGCGGTGGCAATCACCACGGTACCGTTGGCCAGCGGGCTGCCCGGGGTGAAGCCCCAGTTGCCGCTGCCATCGGCGGTCACCTGGCCAATCGGGTTGCCGCTGCCATCCTTGAGGACAACCGTGGCACCGGCTTCGGCGGTGCCGCTGATGGTGGCGCCATTGCTCGGGTTGATGACCGGGGCCGCAGGCGCCGAGCTGTCGACGGTGACGCTGGCCGGTGCGCTGAGGTTGCCGGCAGCATCCTGGGCGACAACGTTGACCACGGTGCCATCGGCCAGCGCCGAACCCGGGGTGTAGGTCCAGTTGCCGCTGCCGTCGGCAAAGACTTCGGCGATCGGGTTGCCGCTGCCATCGGTGAGAATGACTTTGCTATTGGCTTCGGCGGTGCCGCTCAGGCTGTTGCCGTTGCTCAGGTTGACCGTCGGGGCCGGCGGCGCGACGGCATCCACTACGGCAGAAGCCGGTGCGCCGGTGTTACCGGCCGGGTCGGTGGCCACCGCATTGACCACGGTGCCGTTGGGCAGCGGGCTGCCCGGGGTAAAGCTCCAGTTGCCGCTGCCGTCGGCGGTCACCTGGCCAATCGGGTTGCCGCTGCCATCGGTCAGGGTGACGGTGGCGCCGGCTTCGGCGGTACCACTGATGACGCTGCCATTGCTCGGGTTGAGTAGCGGCGCGCCCGGAGCGACGCTGTCTACCGTGGTGGCCGCTGGAGCACCGGTGTTGCCGGTCGGGTCGGTGGCCGTGGCCACCACCACCGTGCCGTTGGGCAACGGGCTGCCCGGGGTGAAGCTCCAGTTGCCGCTGCCGTCGGCCGTCACCTGGCCGATCGGGTTGCCGCTGCCATCCTTGAGCAGCACCGTGGCGCCGGCTTCGGCGGTGCCGCTGATGACGCTGCCGTTGCTCGGGTTGATGACCGGGGCAGCAGGCGCGGAACTGTCGACGGTGACGCTTGCCGGCGGGCTACTGTTGCCTGCCGCATCCTGGGCGAGCACATTGATCACCGTGCCATCGGCAATCGGCGTGCCCGGGGTGTAACTCCAGTTACCGCTGCCATCGGCGGTCACCTCGGCAATCGGGTTGCCGTTGCCATCGCTGATGATCACCTTGCTGTTGGCTTCGGCGGTGCCACTGAGGCTGCTGCCATTGCTCGGATTGATGGTCGGCGCCAGTGGCGCGACGGCATCGACAGTGACGCTGGCCAGGCCGCTGCTGTTGCCGGCGGCGTCCTGGGCCACGGCATTGATCACGCTGCCATCGGGCAACGCGGCGCCCGGAGTAAAGCTCCAGTTGCCGCTGCCGTCAGCAGTGGTTTCACCAATGGGGTTACCACTGCCGTCGCTGAGAATGACCTTGGCACCGGCTTCGGCAGTACCGCTGATGACCGCGCCATTGCTCGGATTGACCTGCGGTGCGGCCGGTGCCTGGGCATCGACGACAGTACCGCCGGGGGCGCTGGTGTTGCCGCTGGCGTCGGTGGCGGTGACGTTGACCACGGTGCCGTCGGGTAACGGGCTACCCGGGGTGAAACTCCAGTTGCCGCTGCCATCGGCGCTGGTTTGACCAATCGGGTTACCACTGCCGTCGGTCAGGATGACGGTCGAACCGGGTTCGGCAGTACCGCTGATGACACCGCCATTGCTCGGGTTGACCACTGGCGCCGCGGGCGCTACAGCGTCGACGCTGACCGTTGCCGGCACGCTGGTGTTGCCCGCCGCATCCTGGCTGACCACACTGACCACGGTGCCATCGGCAATTGGCGTGCTGGGGGTGTAGCTCCAGTTGCCACTGCCATCGGCGCTGGTCTGGCCGATGGGATTGCCGTTACCGTCGCGGATGATCACCGTGCTGCCTGGCTCGGCGCTGCCGCTAAGCTCGCTGCCATTGCTCGGGTTGACCGTCGGTGCGCCAGGCGCTACGCCATCGACGGTGACGCTGGCCGGGCCACTGATGTTGCCGGCGGCATCCTGGGCCACGGCATTGACCACGGTGCCATCGGGCAACGGCGTGGCCGGGGTAAAACTCCAGTTGCCGTTGGCATCGGCAGTGGCCTGGCCGATCGGGTTGCCGCTGCCGTCGGTCAGGGTGATGGTCGCCCCGGCTTCGGCGCTACCGCTGATCTCGCTACCGTTGCTCGGGTTGATCTGCGGCGCTGCCGGCGCCACGCCGTCGACGGTGATCGACGCCGGCGGGCTGCTGTGGCCGCTGGCATCCTGGGCCACCACAGTGACCACGGTGCCATCGGCCAGCGCCGTGCCTGGCGTAAAGCTCCAGTTGCCATTGCCGTCGGCGACCGTCTGGCCGATCGGGTTGCCATTGCCATCGGTGATCACCAGGGTTACGCCGGGCTCGGCAGTACCCGACAGCTCGCTGCCATTGCTGGCATTGACCTGGGGTGCATCCGGGTAATCGGGGGCCTGGACGCTGACGCCCGGGCTGCTGTTGCCGGCAGGGTCAGTGACCACCACGGTGACGGTCTGGCCATCGGTCAGCGGTGGATCAAGCGGCACCTGGAAGCTGCCATCGCTGCCGATCACCGCCGTGACATCCGGCTGGCCATCGCCATTGGTGTCGACACCAACGCTGGCACCGGGCTCGCCATTGCCGCTGACGCTGCTACCGTCGGGCGCCACTTCGACATCCGTGGGCGCCGCCGGGGCGGTGGTGTCCGGTGCGCTGGCCTGGGCTGGCGGGCTGCTGTTGCCGGACGGGTCGGTGATCACCACGGTCACCGTCTGGCCATTGGTCAGCGGTGGGTTAAGCGGCACCTGGAAGCTGCCGTCAGGGCCGATAATCACCGTGATGTCGGGATGGCCGTCGCCATCGGTGTCGATGCCCGCCGTGGCTCCCGGCTCGCCCTTGCCACTGACCAGGGTACCATCGGGGGAGACTTGCAGATCGCTTGCCGGCGCCGGTGCGGTGGTGTCCGGTGCGGTGATCTGGGTCGGCGGGCTGCTGTTGCCGGACGGGTCGGTGACCACCACGGTCACCGTTTCACCGTTGGTCAGTGGCGGGTTCAACGGTACCTGGAAGCTGCCATCGGCGCCGACCACCACGGTTGCATCAGGCTTGCCGTCGCCGTTAGTGTCGATGCCGACGGTAGCGCCCGGCTCGGCCTTGCCGCTCACCGAACTGCCGTCGGTGGCCACCTGCAACCCCGACGCTGCACCCGGCGCGGTGGTATCCACCGGTGGGGTTTCACTGCCGCCGCCACCACCACCGCCGCCACCGCCACTGTTCGACACCGCAACGCCCGCACCAATCACCGCCGCGCCCGCCAGCAGCATCCCCCCTACCCCTAGGCCGCCTGCGGTCGCACCGGCACCGGCGCCCCCGGCAGCGGTCAGCGAGTCAAAGCCTGCAGCGCTTTCCTGGGCGACATAGGTGGCCGCCAGGATGCCCTCTGCGGCAACCGGCGGCAGGCTAACCGCCACCAGCTTGCCTTCATGGACCAGGAACAGCTCACTGGGTGGCTGGCCTTCGGCGTAGAAATTGGCAATACGGACGCTCTCGCCGTTCTTGAGCTGCACCACCAGGTCGGCATCGCTTTTCGAATAGCTGGCAACCGCCTCGGGATCGATGTCGAGGGCGATTTCGCTGCTTTCGGTCAGTTTCAGGATGCCGTTGGTAGGGATTTCAGTGACAGCGGCGGACGAGACATTTTGATTGAGGGGGGAAACCTGCGCCTGGATCGACATGCTAGACAGTCCTTTTGCCCATAGATGACCGAAGGGGTCACACTGCTGCCTGAAGAAATAGCAGTTCTGGGAAAAAAAACGATTCTGGCTTTAGGCTTAATACCTAAGCGCACTTAAACGTTTTTGGCGTTAGTCCAAAAGGCTTGCAGCGCCCTTGCAGTTGCGAAAAAAACGGCGATTGACGACACTGCAAAGCCACCTTCAATAGCCTTCGCCATGTCAGTTACCCTGCGCCTTGCCCGCGTCGAAGACGCGCAACTGCTACCCGCCGTCGAACGTTCTGCCGCCCGGGTTTTTGCCGATCAGCCAGGTCTTGAGTGGATTGCCACGGGGCCGGTGATGAGCAGCGACGAGCACCGCCAGTTCATCGACCAGGGCCATGAGTGGGTGCTGGCCGACGCCGACGACGTGCCGCAGGGGTTCCTCTGCGCGCAACCCGCAGGCCGCGACCTGTTCATTCATGAACTCTCGGTTGCGCAATCTGCGCAAGGTCAGGGCCATGGCCGCCGGTTGATCGGCGCCGCCGCTGACTGGGCCCGCGAACACGGCTTCGAAGCCCTGAGCCTGACCACCTTTGCCTGCGTTCCCTGGAACGCGCCCTTCTATGCCCGCCTGGGCTTCGAGACACTCGCTGAACAGCAACTGAGCCAGGCTTTGCGCCAACAGTTGAACCGCGAACAACTGCAGGGACTGATCGGCCGCTGCGCCATGCGCATGAAACTTCAGCCGTTGTCCTGAACCTGTTCGCGGGCACGCTCGGCCTGGCGCAACTGTGCTTCCTGCTTGCCGATCAGCTGCAGCTGGCGGCGCAATTCCGACACCCGTTCGGCCAGGCTCAAGGCCAGGTCCTGGTTCTGTTTCTCCAGCTCATCGCGTGAACCGCTGAGCTGCGCAAGCTTGACCTCCAGGCCGTGAATTTTCGCCTGCTGGCGATCGCCCTGGGTCTTGAGGCCGCGCTGGGCTTCTTTGAGGGTGCGAACCTGCACCAGCAGGCCTTCGTTGTCGCGGTTAAGGCGGGTCAGTTCGTCTTGCTTGACGATCAGGCTCTGCTGCAACTGGCGCACTTCCACCTGCAGCAACTGTACCTGCGCCTCGTGCCGGCGTTGATCCTGGTCGCGCTGTTCGCGGCTGGCGTTGCGGTAATGCTCAAGGGCATCGCGGGCGTGCTGGTGCTTGTCTTCCAGCGAGCGGACCTGCTCGTCCTTATCGGCCAGGCGCAGGTTCAGTTCGCCCACCGCCTGGTTGAGGGTGGCGTTGCGGGTCTGCTCGCTTTGCAAGCTGGTGCGGGCGGTGGCCAGGGCCTCTGACTCGCTGGCCAGCGCCGCTGCCTGGATCTCATGTTGCTGTTGCAATGCGGCCAGCGCCTGCTGGCTGATCTGCACCTGCGCCAGCAGGGTCTGGCGCTCTTGTTCAAAGGCACTACGGGCAAGGTCGATACGCGCCTCAGCCTCCTCCTGCAGCTGCGCGGCCAGTTGCTCGACCACTGCCGCCAGCGCATCGCTGAGGTTTGCCGTGCTGGCGGGTGCCGCCGGTTGCAGGCTTTCCAGCTCTTTGAGGTAACGATGAATGGTGGTTTTCGAGCCGGTGTTACCCAGCTCGATACGTACGGCATCGATACTCGGATGCTCGCCCCGGGCCAGCAGCGCCTGCCGCGCCTTGTGCACTAACGCCTTGTTGATACCGCCACGGGCCATGTCAGCTCCTACTATTTCGTACTGTGATACGTACCATGTATTTACATACTATCCTATTGATCTTCTTCACGCTCAAACAATCAAGTTCTGAGATAAAATAATCACGGCTTATCGCATGTGAAACGCTAGAATGGCGGGTAAATGTGCCCAGAGCGGTACGCCTGGCGGGAACGAGGCAATGAACACGATCGAGCGCTACCTGCAGGCCGCAGTGCGCGATAACACCCGGCGCAGTTACCAGGCTGCGGTCGAGCACTTCGAAGTGAGCTGGGGAGGCTTTCTGCCGGCCACCGCCGACAGCATCGCCCGCTACCTGGCCGAGCATGCGCACAGCCACTCGATCAGCACCCTCAAGCAGCGCCTGGCAGCGCTAGGGCAATGGCATGTCAGCCAGGGCTTTCCCGACCCGACCAAGGCACCGATGGTGCGCCAGTTGCTCAAGGGCATCCGCACCCTGCACCCGGCCGAACCGAAACAGGCGGCACCGCTGTTGATCCAGCACCTGCAAACTGCCGTTGGCGTACTTGAGCAAGAAGCCGCCCAGGCCCGCGCCGGGCACGATTTGCCGGCACTGTTGCGCGCCAGCCGCGACAAGGCCTTGCTGTTGATCGGGTTCTGGCGCGGATTTCGCGGCGATGAACTGGCGCGCCTGCAGGTCGAGCATATCCAGGCCCAGGCGGGTATCGGCCTGTCGATCTACCTGCCGCGCAGCAAGGGCGACCGCCAGGCGCTGGGCGTGCGCCATCGGGCGCCGGCACTCAAAGTGTTGTGCCCGGTCCAGGCTTACCTGCAATGGCTTGAAGTGGCAGGCATTGCCCGCGGCCCGGTGTTTCGCAAACTCGACCGCTGGGGCAACCTCGGCGAACAGCCGCTCAACAGCAACAGCCTGATCGGCCTGTTGCGGCGCATCCTCGAACGCGCAGGCGTACCGGCCGCGTTATATACCGGGCACTCGCTGCGCCGCGGCTTTGCCACCTGGGCCACCAGCAATGGCTGGGAGCTCAAGGCGTTGATGAGCCATGTCGGCTGGAAAGACGCCAAGTCGGCGCTGCGCTATATCGATGCGTCGGTGTCGTTTGGCGAGCTGGCGCTGCTCGACGGCAGCGCCCCGGGGCAACTGACGGATCAGTCCTGAAGCGGGCGCTGCATCTTGACGATCTCGATCACCGCGCGACTGTTGCCGCGGCTGAAGGTGCCGTTGCCGATCGGCACAAAGCCGTTGGTTTGATAAAAGCCCTGAGCGTTGCGCGTGGCTTCCAGGTAAACGCTGCTGGCCTTCGTCGCGCGGATACGCTCGATCGCCAGGTTCAGCAGCCGCCCACCAATGCCCCGCCCGGCACCCGCACCGCAGACAAACAGCTTGCTGAGTTCAAAGCCGTCGATCTCGACAAAGCCGAGAATGCTCCCGGCTTGCGCGACCCACAGGTTGCCCTGCTCGATGGCCGGCAGATAAGTCGCCGGTGAGCGGCCATCGAGCCACATGTGAATCTGCTCGACGCTGTAATGCTCACCACACTGGGACTCGACCGAGTCCTTGTGCACGTTGAAAATGGCCTGTGCATCGGCGGCCCTGGCCTGGCGAAGTACAATCGCGCTCATCTACCCGCTCCCTGCTTTTATGTGGACTGCCTGGCGTATCAGTTACGCGTCTTGCACAGTGTGCCAGGCTTGAGGTGGGCAACGAAGTTGCACGGGCGATGGCGAGCATCCAGTTGCTCGGCGAGGATACCCTCCCAAGCAGTGCGGCAGGCGCCGGTAGAGCCCGGCAGGCAGCAAACCAGGGTGCCATTGGCAAGGCCGGCCAGGGCACGGGTCTGCACGGTGGAAGTGCCGATATCGAGGATCGACAAGGCGCGGAACAACTCGCCAAAGCCATCGATGTGCTTGTCGAACAGGCAGGCCACAGCTTCCGGGGTGCTGTCGCGCCCGGTAAAGCCGGTGCCGCCGGTGATCAGCACCACCTGCACGTCGTCCTCGGCAATCCAGCCGGCGACCTGGGCGCGAATCTTGTACAGGTCATCCTTGAGCAGCACCCGCTCGACCAGGCGGTGGCCCATCTCCACCGCGCGGCTGGCCAGCAGCTCGCCGGAGGTGTCGGTGTCGAAGCTGCGGGTGTCGCTGACAGTCAGCACGGCGATGTTCAGCGGCACGAACACCGCATCCAGTTTGATACTCATGCACAGCCCCTTGGCAGCAGTCAGGAAGTTGCGGCCAACGCTAGAGGCAAACACCATTAGCGTCCAATCGATAGATCCGACCGGCTTATCGAGGTGGTCTATCGTCTATTGATCAAGCGCCTCTATCAGCCGGTCACTAATGCCCATTGGACGGCCCGGGGGCATTGCTTTACCGTTTTGCCACCCGCCCTACTGACTTGCCAGGCTGCGCCATGGATATCAAACAACTGAAGTTTCTTCTCGCCCTGGACCAGACCCGCCACTTCGGCCAGGCCGCCGCGCTGTGCCATATCACCCAGCCGACCCTGTCGATGCGCCTGCGTAACCTTGAGGACGAACTGAACCTGGTGCTGGTAACCCGTGGCCAGCGTTTCGAAGGCTTTACCGAGGCCGGTGAGCGCATCCTGGCCTGGGCTCGCACCCTGCTGGCCGCCTATGACGGCCTGCAGGCTGAAGCCGCCAGTTGCCGCGGGCAGATCGTCGGCAGCCTGCGCCTGGGCATGGTGCCGCTGTCGAGCTTCAACCCCATGCAGTTTCTCCAGCCCCTGGCCCAGCGCTATCCAGAGCTGCAGTTCCAGCTGTCGTCCTTGAGCTCCGAACAGATCACCGATGGCCTGAGCCGTAACCAGCTGGACCTGGGTATCTGCTACCTTGACCAGATCAACAGCGCCTATTTCGAAGTGATCGAACTGGGCACCACGCGCATGGGCCTGCTGTATGACGTGCGCCATTTTCAGTTCGAGCAGGCTGAACTGCCCTGGGAAGCGGTCAGCGCCGTGCCGCTGGGGCTGTTGAGCAAGGGCATGCACTATCGCCAGTCGGTCGACCTGAGCTTTCGCAGCCGCGGCCTGCAGCCCCATGCGGTGCTCGAAAGCGACTCCAGCTACCAGTTGATCCAGGCCGTTTGCGCCGGGATGTGCTGCGCGATCATGCCGCTCGATTACGGCCTCGAAGGCCTCAGCGAGCACCTGCGTATCGTGCCGATCAGTGCTGCCAGCGTGCATGCACCGATCGGCTTGCTGCTGCGGCGTACCGAGCCGCGTTCGGCCATCGCCGAGAAGTGTTTTACCGAAGTTCGATCACTGCTCGACAGTGAATTGAAACCGGCATGAGCACTAGCCCGGGGTGCGCTCGGCCAGGTCTTCGAGCAGCTCGGCCGACGGCACGAAGAACAGGCCGCCGGTGACCGCGTTGCTGAAGTCCAGCAAGCGGTCGTAATTGCCTGCCGGGCGACCGACGAACATGTTCTCGAGCATCTGCTCGATCGGCGCCGGCGAGCGCGCATAACCAATGAAGTAAGTGCCGAACTCACCGGCGCCGGGGCGGCCGAACGGCATGTTGTCGCGCAGGATCTTCAGCTCTTCGCCGTTCGCGTCGGTGATGGTGGTCAGTGCGCTGTGGGAGTTGCTGGGTTTGGCTTCGTCACCCAGCTCGATGTCCGACAGCTTGGTGCGGCCGATCACCCGCTCCTGCGCCTCGACCGGCAGCGCGTTCCAGGCGCTCATGTTGTGCAGGTACTTTTGCACCAGCACGTAGCTGCCGCCGCTGAAGCCCGGGTCTTCGTCGCCGACCAGGGTGAATTTTGGCACCTGGCGGCCGACCGGGTTCTCGGTACCATCGACGAAGCCGATGATGCTGCGCATGTCGAAGTACCGAAAACCCTGCACTTCGTCCACCACCTTGACTGCATCGCCCAGGGCCGTGATCAGTTGGGTGGCCAGTTCGAAGCACAGGTCCATCTGCTCGGCGCGGATGTGCAGCAGAATATCGCCAGGGGTTGCCGGCGCGCGGCGCCCTTCGATGCCAAACTCGCGGAACGGGTGCAAGGCCTGTGGCCGTGGCCCGCCGAACAGCTGATCCCAGGCATTGGAGGCAAAGCCGCAGACGCACGACAGGTTGCCGGCCGGCACGCGCTTGCCGACCGAACGCGTCAGGCCGGCGATATCGGCGCACCACTCACGCACGGTTTGCAGTGCCTCACTGCCTGGGGCCAGGGTGGCGACCATGAAAATCGCGCTGCTGGTGATCGGACTGCCCACCGCCTGGGGTTCGGGAATATCGTTGTTCATGGCTGCCTGCACACGGGTCAAAGCCTGCAGCCTAGCAGATCGGCAGCGGCTATGGCGTGACCTGGTAACCCTTGTTCTGCAGGCAGCTGGTATAGGCCGAAGCGCTGGTCGCCTCATTGCTGCGCCGGTCCTGCCGACGCTCCTGGCGCTGGCGGGCACCACCGACAACCGCGCCGGCAGCGGCGGTTTCACCGGCACGGTTCTGCCGGTATTGCTGTTTGACGTCATCATCGACACGGTCGTAGACCTCATCATGCTGGCGTCCCCGTACCTCGGCGCCCGCGGCGCCGGCGGCCGCACCCACGGCAGCTCCGCGCACCCGGCCACCGACATGGGCATCGCTGCTGGCGGAACTCGCGGCGACGTTATGGCAAGCGTTGATATCGACCTGCACCTGCTGGGCGCTCTGGCCCTTGAGCGGCACCACGGTTTCGGCCCAGCCCTGCGCACATACAGTCGATAACGCCAAGCACAGGCCAATGGAGGACAACCTGTTCATGATGGACTCCGGGATCGGACAGTAGCAACAGTGTAGCTGGCCAGTAGACGCTGGCTTGCCAGCGATGAGGCCAGCACATCAGGTCACACCGGTTCCTCGACCTTGAGTACCTCGCCGCGCTCTTCCAGCAGTTGCACGAAGGTCCTCAAGCTGCGCGATACCGTGCCGCGCCGCCACACCAGCCAGGTGCGCAGGTAGCGAAAGCGCTGGGACAGCGGCCAGACACTGACCGTGCTGCAGCCGGGCATGCTTTCGAGCATGCTGCGCGGCATCAGCGCCAGGCCGGCGCCGGCGCTGACGCAGGCAAGCATGCCGTGGTACGACTCCATCTCAATGATCTTGCCCGGCACCGCCTGGTCCTGGGCAAACCAGTTCTCGAAGTGATGACGGTATGAGCAGTTGGCGCGAAAGGCGTAGATGGTCATGCCGTTGACCTCGCCAGCGCGGGTGATCGGCGTGTGGTTGAGCGGTGCGATCAGCACCATCTCTTCGACGAACACCGGCACCCCCTCGAGCGCCGGGTGCAACACCGGGCCGTCGACGAAGGCGGCGCTCAGGCGCCCGGCCAGCACGCCGTCGATCATCGCCCCGGACGGCCCGGTGGTGAGGTCCAGTTCGACCTTGGCATAGGCCTGGTTGTAAGCCGCCAGCAGCGTCGGAATGCGCACCGCGGCGGTGCTTTCCAGCGAGCCGAGGGCGAAGGCGCCTTGCGGCTCGTCACCCGCCACGGTCAGCCGCGCCTCGGCCACCAGGTCGAGAATACGCCGGGCATAGTCGAGAAAGTTCCAGCCCGCCGGCGACAGGCGCAAACGGCTTTTTTCGCGGATGAACAGCTCGGCACCCAGCTCCTGCTCCAGCTGCTTGATCCGCGTGGTCAGGTTCGACGGCACCCGATGGATGTGCTGGGCCGCGGCACTGATGCTGCCCTGCTCGGCCACCGCCTTGAACATCTCCAGTTGCACCAGATCCATAGTCATTCTCTCTGCGTGAATGTTTTGCTCAGTATTATTCAGTTTAAGGCAAAGACACAACGCAGTAGTCTGAAACCGTTCCCCTCCCCTCAGGACCGCCGTGATGACCGCGATCAACTTGCACACCCACGCCTTGTCGATCAACCCCGCCAATGGCGAGCAGATCGGCCACTATGCCTACGAAAGCGACGCTGTCCTCGATGCTGCCCTGAGCCGCGCCGCCCAGGGCTATGCTGCCTGGCGCCGCACGCCGGTAGCGGAACGCACCGCATTGCTGCTGGCCCTGGCCGGCGCCCTGCGCAACAACGCCGAGGCCATGGCGCGGATGATCACCGACGAAATGGGCAAGCCGGTGGCCCAGGCCAGGGGTGAAATCGAGAAATGCGCGCAGCTCTGCGAATGGTACGCGGCCAACGGCCCGGCCATGCTCGAGGCTGAAGCGGCCCCGGTGCCCGTCGGCAAGGCGCGCATCGAATACCGCCCGCTCGGCCCGCTGCTGGCAGTGATGCCGTGGAACTTCCCGATCTGGCAGGTGCTGCGCGGCGCGGTGCCGGCGTTGCTGGCCGGCAATACCTATGTACTCAAGCACGCGCCGAACGTGATGGGCAGCGCCTACCTGCTGCTCGAGGCGTTCCAGCGCGCAGGTTTCCCCGAGGGCGTGTTCGAGGTGATCAACGTCACCCCAGAGGGCGTGTCCAAGGCCATCGCCGACCCGCGCATTGCCGCCGTGACCCTGACTGGCAGCGTACGCGCCGGTACCGCCATCGGCGCCCAGGCCGGCGCCGCGCTGAAAAAGTGCGTGCTGGAGCTGGGCGGCTCCGACCCGTTCATTGTCCTCAACGATGCCGACCTTGATGAAGCGGTCAAAGCCGCCGTCATCGGCCGTTACCAGAACACCGGCCAGGTCTGCGCCGCAGCCAAGCGCCTGATCGTCGAGCAAGGCGTGGTCGAGGCCTTCACCCGCAAATTCGTCGAGGCCACCCAGGCGCTGGTCATGGGCGATCCGCATGCCAGCGAGACCTACATCGGCCCGATGGCCCGCTTCGACCTGCGCGATGAGCTCGACCAGCAAGTCCAGGCAACCCTGGCCGAGGGCGCGACCCTGCTGCTTGGCGGTGGCAAGGTGCAAGGCAACGGCAACTACTACCAGCCCACCGTGCTGGCCGACGTCACCGACCAGATGACTTCGTTCAAGCAGGAGTTGTTCGGCCCGGTGGCCTCGATCATCACCGCCCGCGATGCCCGCCATGCCCTGCAACTGGCCAACGACAGCGAATTCGGCCTGGCCTCGACTATCTACACTGCCAATGCTGCGTTGGCCGAGCAACTGGCCGATGAGCTGGACACCGGCGGCGTGTTCATCAACGGCTACTGCGCCAGCGACCCGCGGGTGACCTTCGGCGGCGTGAAGAAGAGCGGCTTTGGCCGTGAGTTGTCGCACTTCGGCGTACGCGAGTTCTGCAATGCGCAGACTGTGTGGGTGGACCGCAACTGACAGCCGCCACGGCTAAAGGCCCATCGCCAGGCGTAACTGCCTGGCCAGCGCAACGGCTTGTTCGCGGCTGGTGACATTGGTAAAGCCGATCAACAACCCGCGCCGTTGCCCGGGTTGTCGGTACCAGCCTGAAAGCGGCTCGATCGCCAGGCCAAGCACCCGCGCGCGGCGGGCAATCGCACAATCGTCGAAGCCGCCGCGCACATCTGCCACCAGGTGCATGCCGCCTGCCTGATTGTCCAGTTGCAGATACTCACCGAGTTCGGCCTGCAAGGCCTCGACCAGTTGCTGGCGCCGCTGGGCATAGAGGCTGCGCATCTTGCGCAAGTGCCGGGCAAAATGGCCTTCTTCGATAAATGCGCTCACCGTCGCTTGCAACAACTGCGGGCAGTGGTTGTGCATGTCCCGGGCCACGCTGGCGAAGCGCTCTACCTGGGCCTGAGGAACCACCAGATAGGCCAGGCGTATGCCCGGCGCCAGTACTTTGCTGAAGGTCGCGCAGTACAGCACCCGCCCCTCGCTGTCGAGGCTCTTGAGTGCCGGCACCGGCCGGCCGCGGTAACGGTACTCGCTGTCGTAGTCGTCCTCGATGATCCAGCTGCCCTGGCTACTGGCCCAGTCCAGCAGGCGCTGGCGCCGCGGCAGCGACAGCGTGACGCCAAGAGGGCTCTGGTGATGGGGCGTGACCAGGGCAAAGCGCGCATCAGCAGCCCGAGCGATAGCGGCGTCGACATCAAGGCCGTCGCCATCCACCGGCACCGGCACCAACTGCACCCGGGCGTGCTCAAGAAAACGCCTGGCCTGGAAGTAACCCGGGTCTTCGAACAAGCAGCGGTCACCGTCCTCCAGCAGGCTGGAGCAGATCAGGTCGAGACAGGCACGGTAGCCTGCGCAGATGAAAACCTGTTGCGCAGTACAGCTGATGCCCCGCGACACCGCCAGGTAACCCGCCAATGCATGGCGCAGGGCAAGCTGCCCTTGAGGGTCCGGGTACGCCAGGCCCTCCACCCCGCTTTGGCGCAAGGTACGCCCCACCAGGCGCGTCCACAGCTTGCGCGGAAAGGCGTCCAGCGCCGGCAAGCCGATCTGCAAGGGCATTGGCAAATACGTTTGCGGCTCCGGGGCCAGCGCTGGCCCCGGCACATCGACATCTACTGCCCTGGTACTGAGCGACGGGGCGACCACCGTGCCTGCCGGGCCCCTGGATTGCACATAGCCTTCACCGCCGAGCATCTGGTAAGCCGCCTCGACCGTGCCGCGCGCCAGGTTGAGTTCCGCCGCCAGGGCCCGCACCGAAGGCAGGCGCTCACCCGGCTGCAAGCGCCCGGTACTGATGGCGTCGCGAAAACGCAAGTAGATCTGTCGATAGAGGGGCGTCATCGTCGGTGGGCTGGAGGCTGGCATGTCCTAGTCATTTGTGCATTTTTTGGACCTATAAGGTAGTCCGTTGCCGCCGTAAAGTAACGGCTCAAATTGATCTGGGAGAAACCCGTGGGCGAACAGGCAACCATCCGCTACCTGCAAGAAGGCACCGAGCAACGCGACGCCTTCGAGCTAATGCGCGAACTTCGGCCGCACCTGGTGGATGCCGACGCGTTCGCGCAGCAAGTCAGGCGCCAGGCGCTGCAGGGCTACCGCTTGCTCGGGGCTTTCTACGGCAAGCAACTGCTGGGGCTGGCAGGGGTAAGGAGCAGCGAGAACCTGCTCTATGGACGCTTTACCTACGTCGACGACCTGGTGGTGTCCCCGGCCATGCGCGGCCTGCGGGTCGGCGCCGCATTGCTCGATGCCGCGCGCGCCGATGGCCTGCGCAACGGCCATGCCTACCTGGTGCTCGATACCGGGCTGCATATGCCATTGGCCCAGCGCTTCTATTACCGTGAAGGACTTTTGGCCAAAGGCATGCATTTTGTTCAGGCACTGCCCGCCGCCGAGGCACAGCGCCATGGATAACCTGCTCCTGGTCAATGCCAGCATGCGCGGCAGCGCCTCGATCGGCTTGCGCCTGGCCGACGAAATGGTCGCTTGCATCCGCCACCAGTACCCACACCTCAAGGTGACCCTGCGGGACCTGGCGGCCACGCCACTGGCGCCGTTGAGTGCCGGCTACGCGACAGCGCTGACCGGCTTTGTACCGCCGCACGACCCGGTATTTGCAAGCTCCGAGGCACTGATCAGCGAGCTCGAAGGCTGTGACCTGCTGCTGATTGCCACGCCCATGCACAACTTCACCGTGCCGGCAGCGCTCAAGCTCTGGATCGACCATGTGCTGCGCATCCACCGCACCTTCATTGCCGGCCCTGAAGGCAAGGTCGGCCTGCTCAAAGACCGGCCGGTGTACCTGATCGTCAGTTCAGGCGGCTACCACCGCGGGGCACGGGCCCGCCAGCCGGACTTTCTCAGCGCTTACCTGCGCCACGTGCTCGGCACGTTGGGCCTTCAGAATGTGCACTTCGTCTACCTCGAAGGCATGGCCGTCAGTGATCAGGCGCGGCTTGCCAGCGTCACTCAAGCCAGGCTCGAACTCGCCCGGCAGCGCTGGTTTGGCGAACTGTGTGGGTCAGCGACCACGTCGGTGCGTTCATAGGCGAGGTGCAGTGCGTCGACGCTTCTGTTAAAACGCGTCTTTGTATTCAGACGAACGAATTGCCATGGCCTTTTTCTCGCTCAATCGCCCGCGCCGCTGGCTCTACGGGCTGGCCCTGACCTGCGTAGTGGTCGGCCTGCCGGTGGGTTGCGCGGTGCTCGAGCACAAGGAGCGCGAGTTGCTGTTTCGCATCGAGCCGGGCAATGCCAGCTGGTACCGGGGCATGCCCGCAGACGTCCAGGAGCTTGAATTACGGCCCGAGACCTTCAAGGCCGGGCAGAACATCCACGCCTGGTGGTGGCCAGCAAAAAGGCCGGATGCACCGGCCATCCTCTACCTGCACGGGGTGCGCTGGAACCTCACCGGCCAGCTGTTTCGCATCCAGCAACTGCATAACCTTGGCTATTCGGTGCTGGCCATCGACTACCGCGGTTTTGGCCAGAGCCGTGGCGGCCTGCCCTCCGAGGCGAGCGTCTACGAGGACGCGCAGGTGGCCTGGGAACGCTTGCAGGCGTTGCAGCCCGACCCGCGCAAACGGCTGATCTACGGGCACTCGCTGGGCGGTGCGGTGGCGGTCGAGCTGGCCGCGCAGTTGGGCCAGCAAGCGCACAAGGACCAGCGTCCGGTGCCGGCGCGCGGCTTGATCATCGAATCGACCTTTACCTCCCTGGGCGATGCCGCCACCGCGGTGGCGAAAACCTCGCTGCCGGTGCGCTGGCTGCTGTCGCAGAAGTTCGACTCGATCGACAAGATTGCCGATATCGGCATGCCGCTGCTGGTGGTGCATGGCCTGGACGACCGCTTGGTGCCGCCGCGGTTCAGCGAGCAACTGTTCGCTGCGGCGCAGCAGCCGAAAAACCTGCTGCTGGTGCCGGGGGCTACCCATAACAACAGCATGAGCCTGGCGGGGCAGCGTTACCGGCAGGCGATCGAGGCGCTTTGAGGTGGACCTGTAGCGGCCTCATCGCGGGTCAAGCCCGCTCCCACATTGGACCTGTGTACGCCGAACCTGTGGGGGCCTTGCCAGCGCTCAACATCTGATGTGCTGACTGCACCGGCCTCATCGCGGGTCAAGCCCGCTCCCACAGTGGGCCTGTTTACACCGAACCGGTGGGAGCTGGCCTTGCCTGCGATCGAGCGCGCAGCGGTCGTAATCCAGGCGCCGCCTGCTGCATTGACTTCACCGGCCTCATCGCCAGCACTGGTGATTATTGCCCGGCGCCGAATTGATCTTGCAGCAGGATCGCCCGCGCCAGTTCTTCATCACTGGCTTTGAGGTCGGGGTTCTGCGCGCGGATGCTCTGCAGCATCGACTCCAGGTACACGCCGCGGATCGCACCGTCACTGGCGATGAACGACGAGGCGTCGTCACGGGCGGGGATGATGCGTTTGTCGTCCTTGAAGGTCGAGTACAGCGAAGCGGATACCCCGGCCGAGGTGGCAACATCACCGGCGTCGACTTTGGCCAGGGCCGAGCCGAAGGGCAGACAGAGCACAAGCGAGGAAACGAGCAGTAAACGGCGCATGGTGATGCCTCCGGATAAAGAGTACCTACATCAACTAGGATTGCCGTAAGTACCTTGAGTTCCCCGGCCTATTGCACCGGCAGGAAGTTCATCAGCAGCAGGCTTTGCGCGTAGTTAAGGCCAATACGCCGATAGCGCTCGTCGAGCATCTGCGCCAGCAGGTCCAGGCGCGCGACGATCTTGCCGAATTCCACGGCAAAGCTCAGGTTGCTGCCCTCCTCCGATATTTCATTGGAAAACAGCAGCAGCACGCCATTGGCGTCCTGGCGCTGGCTGAGCAGCCAGGTGGCCTTTTCGATGTTGCGCGCGGCATTGCTGACGAACTGCGGGTCGATGGTGTCGGTCATGAAAAATTCGGTGCGCCCGCCATGGGCGGTGACCAGCATGCTGCCAATGGCATAGATGAAGGCGCCGACCCGATCGCCGCGAAACTCCGGGCTAAGCGCATAGCTGAGCGCAGCCAGGTCGCGGCGCTCGCCCAGTTGCGCCAACGGCTGGCGTTGCTCGATGGCCTGGCGGATCTGCCGCTCGGCGGTGCTGGCATCGACATAGCCGGACTGGCGCCACTGGTTGGGGTTGCGCTGGTACAGCTTGTTCATCAGCAGGTAAAGGCTGCGCAGGTTGTCGCGCATCGACAGCGTGGCCATGCGGTCGACGCTGGTCTGCAACAGCTCTTGAGGGCGGCCTTGGCTGAACTGGCTGACGATGTCGCGGCCTTGTTGCTGGCTGCAGGCGCTGAGGCTGGCAAGCAAGGCGCCCGCCATCACCGGCAGGCGCAGGTGTCGCAGGAAAACGAGAAACGGATCAACCATCGGCACCGGTCAGTAGTCAGCGGCGACGCTGGGAGTCAGCGTCGCCTGGCCATGAATAGAGCCGACAAATCGGAAAAAGTGCGATGGTGGGCGCGATTGCCTCAGCGACTCGAGTACAGCGTCAGAGGTGCGCTGATGGAATCAGGTTGTCGGCGCTGGCTTTCTCGAGCTTGATGGCGATGAATTTCGAGGTCGGTGTGAAGGTGCGCTCGCCGTAGCTTTCCAGCGGCACCAGCGGGTTGGTTTCCGGGTAGTAGGCCGCGGCCTGGCCTGGTGGAATGTCGTAGGCGACCAGGGTAAAGCCGCTGACCCGTCGCTCGCGGCCGTCTTCCCACAGCGAGACCATATCGACCTTGTCATTGGGCTTGAAACCCAGACGGCGGATGTCCTGCTCGTTGGCGAAGACCACCTCACGCAGGCCGAATACGCCGCGGTAGCGATCGTCGAGGCCGTACAGGGTGGTGTTGTACTGGTCGTGGGAGCGCAGGGTCTGCAGGATCAGGTCCGGGGTGTCGCCACGGGCCAGGACCTCTTCGTTGATCAGTTGCGCCGGCAGCACGCTGGCGGTGAACTGCGCCTTGCCGCTTTGCGTGTGCCAATCGCGCTGCGCCGCAGTGTTGCCCAGGTGGAAGCCACCAGGGTGCTGCAGGCGCACATTGAAGTCCTCGAAACCCGGGATGACGTCGGCAATCAGGTCGCGAATGCGGCTGTAGTCGGCAACCGTCCACTGCCAGTCGATCGGCCGGTCACCGAGGGTGGCCTTGGCGATGCCGGCGACAATCGCAGGCTCCGAGCGTAGCAGCGGCGAGCAGGGTTTGAGCTGGCCGTGGGAGATATGCACCATGCTGAAGGTGTCTTCGACGGTGATGCCTTGCGGCCCTTCGGCCTGCAGGTCGATTTCGGTACGGCCCAGGCACGGCAGGATCAGGGCGTCACGGCCGGTGACCAGGTGCGAGCGGTTGAGCTTGGTGGCGATGTGCGCGGTCAGCGCGCAGTTGCGCAAGGCGTCGTGGGTGCGCGGGGTATCGGGGGTGGCCTGGGCGAAATTGCCGCCCAGGGCGATGAACACCTTGGCGCGCTGCTCTTCCATGGCCTGGATCGCCAGCACTGCATTGTGCCCGTGCAGGCGCGGGGCCTTGAAGGCGAAGCGCGCTTCCAGGGCATCGAGCAGGCGCGCCGGTGGCTGCTCGTCGATGCCCATGGTGCGGTCGCCTTGCACGTTACTGTGGCCGCGTACCGGCGACAGCCCGGCGCCCGGCTTGCCGACGTTGCCGCGCAGCAGCTGCAGGTTGATGATTTCCTGCACGGTCGGCACTGAGTGACGGTGCTGGGTCACGCCCATGGCCCAGCACATGATCACCCGCTCGGCGCGCCGGTACATGCGGGCAGCCAGCTCAAGCTCGGCCAGACTCAGGCCCGACTGCTCGACAATATGCGCCCAACGGGTGGCATCGACTTCGGCCAGGTAAGCGTCGAGCCCCGAGGTGTGCTCGGCGATAAAGACGTGGTCGAACACTGCCGGCTCGCCCTTGGCCTGGGCCTCGCGTTCCCATTGCAGCAAAAACTTGGCGATGCCGCGCATCACCGCCATGTCGCCGCCCAGGGCCGGACGAAAGTACGCGGTGTTGGTCGGCTCGGAGCCGTTGCTGAGCATCTCGAACGGGTGCTGCGGGTGCTGGAAACGCTCCAGGCCACGCTCCTTGAGCGGGTTCAGGCAGATCACCTGAGCCCCGCGCTTGACTGCCTCGCGCAGCGGTTCGAGCATGCGCGGGTGGTTGGTGCCGGGGTTCTGGCCGATAACGAAGATTGCGTCGGCGTGCTCCAGGTCGTCGAACACCACCGTGCCCTTGCCGACCCCGAGGGTTTCCGACATGCCGACACCGCTGGCCTCATGGCACATGTTCGAGCAATCAGGGAAGTTGTTGGTGCCGTAGGCGCGCACGAACAGCTGGTAAAGGAACGCCGCCTCGTTGCTGGCCCGGCCGGAGGTGTAGAACTCGGCCTGGTCAGGAGATTCGAGGCTGTTGAGGTGCTGGGCGATCAGCGCAAAGGCGTCCTCCCAGCTGGTTTCGACATAGTGGTCGGTGGCGGCGTCATAGCGCATCGGATGGGTCAGGCGGCCCTGATATTCAAGCCAGTAGTCGCTCTGGCGGGCTAGCTCGGTGACGCTGTAGCGGGCGAAGAAATCCGCATCGACCAGGCGCCCGGTGGACTCCCAGTTGACCGCCTTGGCGCCGTTCTCGCAGAACTTGACCATGCCGCTTTCCGGCGACTCGCCCCAGGCGCAACCGGGGCAGTCAAAACCGCCGTTCTGGTTGGTCTTGAGCATGACGCGCAGGTTCTTGAAGGCGTTTTCGCTGCCCAGCCAGCTCTTGGTCACGCTTTTCAGCGCACCCCAACCGGCGGCGGGGGCGTCATAGTTTTTTATATGTTCATCTTGGCTCATCGCGGCTTCCTCGCTTGGCACGCAGGGCATCTTTAACGTTTCACCGATTAACAACTTGTTATTGACAGGTTGATTAATGGCGAACTTCGTTTTCTACCCTTTCAGGCTATTGAGCGTGGACTCAGGCGTCTAATCAAAACAAATGACGAACCGATCAAAACCCTCTATCACGCCGCTCAAACCCACGTAATACAGGGGCTGCAAGCTACCGATAGATGAGCCTTATCAGTTGGTCATTAATAGTGATTTGACCGACATGGACGATTTAAATAGCCTCGACCATCATCAAAAAACTAGTGCGCAAACGCATCCCGGACGCGCGATAAGAGGCCCTGCCCAGCATGAGTGCAAACGGCAAACAACTGGTCGACGGCTACAGTCGTAAAATCGATTACCTGCGCATGTCGGTCACCGATCGCTGCGACTTTCGCTGCGTCTATTGCATGGCCGAAGACATGCAGTTCCTGCCGCGCCAGCGCATCCTCACCCTCGAGGAGCTGTACCAGCTGGCCGAGCGTTTCGTCGCCATGGGCACCCGCAAGATCCGCCTGACCGGTGGCGAGCCGCTGGTGCGCGCTGGCATCGTCGAGCTGTGCGCACGCATCGCCGCCCTGCCCGGCCTGCGCGAACTGTGCATGACCAGCAACGGCTCGCAACTCACCCGCCTGGCCCAGCCGCTGTTCGATGCCGGCCTTTCGCGCCTGAACATCAGCCTCGACAGCCTCGATGCCGAGCGTTTCAAGGCTTTGACCCGCACCGGCGACCTGGCCCAGGTGGTTGCCGGCATCGACGCCGCCCATGCCGCCGGCTTTCGCCGCACCAAGCTCAACTGCGTGGTGCTCAAGGGCCGCAACGATGATGAAGTGGTCGATCTGGTGCGCTTTGCCATCGATCGCCAGCTGGATATTTCCTTTATTGAAGAAATGCCCCTGGGGGTGATCAGCGAGCACCAGCGCAGCGAGTCCTATTGTTCAAGTGACGAAGTGCGCGCGCGTATCGCCGAGCACTTCAGCCTGATCGAGTCGGCCGAATCAACCCAGGGCCCCTCGCGTTACTGGCGTCTGGCTGAGGCGCCGGATATCCGCATCGGCTTCATCTCGCCGCACAGCCACAACTTTTGCGCCAGCTGCAACCGCGTGCGGCTGACCGTCGAAGGCCGTCTGCTGCTGTGCCTGGGCAATGAGCACGCCGCCGACCTCAAGCAGGTGCTGCGTGCCCACCCGGGTGACAGCCAACGCCTGGACAAGGCCATCCGCCAGGCCATGACCCTCAAGCCCTACAGCCATAACTTCGATATCAATGGCGAGGTGCAGATTTTGCGTTTCATGAACATGACGGGGGGCTAGCGGCGATGACGCCGGCCCGTCAGCCGGCGGGCAACGCCCGGGCGCGGCACCACAGGCGGGCGATGTCGCCGGCGCGGGCCTGGAGCAAGGCTGGCGCATTGGCACAGGCCGCCTCCAGGGTCATCGGCCCGCTGGTCAGGGCAAACGCGGCGTCGATGCCATGGGCATACAGCTGTTGGTAACCCTCGCCCAAGGTGCCAGCAATCACCACCACCGGCACCCCATGGCGCTGTGCTACCCGGGCCACGCCGAACGGCGTCTTGCCGCGCAGGGTCTGCGCATCAAAACGGCCCTCGCCGGTAATCACCAGGTCTGCCCCCTGCACCGCCGCTTCAAGCCCGGCAAGCTCGGCCACCACTTCGATCCCCGGGCGAAAGGCCGCCTGCATGAAGGCCTTGGCGGCAAAGCCCATGCCGCCAGCGGCGCCGCTGCCAGGAAAGTCACGCACATCAGTGCCCAGCAGTTGCCCGCAGTGGTCGGCAAAGTGTCCCAAGGCCTGGTCCAGGGCCCGGACCTGCTCGGGGCTTGCGCCCTTTTGCGGGCCAAAGATCGCTGAAGCGCCATTGCTGCCGCACAGCGGGTTGTCGACATCCGCGGCAACTTCCAGCTGCACCTCGCGCAAACGCCGGTCCAACGCGCTGGCATCGATGCGGGCAAGCTGGGCCAGGGCCAGGCCGCCTTCAGCCAGCGGCTGATTGTCGGCGTCGAACAATTGCAGGCCCAGCGCCCGCAACATGCCGCTGCCGGCATCATTGGTGGCACTGCCGCCGATGGCCAGGATAATCCGCCGGGCGCCAGCATCCAGCGCCGCAGCAATCAGTTGGCCGGTGCCGAAGGTGCTGCTGCGACAGGCATCGCGCTGCGCCAGGGTGAGCAGTTGCAGGCCACTGGCGGTGGCCATTTCGATGATCGCCGTGTGGCTGTCGGCCAGCCAGCCCCAACCGGCGTCGACCGGCTCACCCAGCGGTCCGCGCACGCGCAGGCTGCGCAGCTCGCCGGCACAGGCAGCGACGATGGCCGCCATGGTACCTTCGCCGCCGTCGGCCATCGGGCACTTGACCCGTTGCGCCTGCGGCAACACCAGGGCAATACCGGCAGCAATGGCGTCGGCGACGCCTTCGGCGCTGAGGCTGTCCTTGAACGAGTCGGGTGCGATGACGATTTTCATGGGGATTCTCCTGATCCAGATGCCTGCATGCTGACAGTTGGGCTGCAAGAGTGCGTCGGTCGGATGCACAAAAACCGCCCGCGCTTGTTTGGCACTTGGCCAAAACTGCCTCAGTTGCCGGCTGGCAGCAACTGCAATCCCAGGTACAGGCTGAGCATCCCTTCCAGGCGCAACGGGTCGACTTCGCTCAGTTCGGCGATGCGCTCCAGGCGATAGCGCAGGCTGTTGCGGTGAATGCCCAGGGCATCGGCGCAGGCCTGGCTCTGGCCATCGTGGGCACACCAGGCGCGCAGGGTTGCCAGCAGCTGGCCGCTGTTGTCCTTGGCACGAATGCGCTGCAGCGGTTCGAGCAGCTCGTCGAGGGCGTCATCATTGCGATGGCGCCACAGCAACGCTGGCAGCCGGTAGCGGCTCAAGGTCAGCAGGCGCTCGGCCGGCAGCACTTCGCGGCCATAGGCCAGCAAGTCGCGCACCCGCCGATACCCCCGGCGCAGTTGCTCCAGGCTTTGCGCCGGCGAACCTGCGGCCAGGCGCTGCACCTGCCAGCCATGGCGTTGCAAACGCTCCAGCAGTTTCGGCTCATCCAGCACCACGGTGGCGGGCCGGCACCAGAGCAGCGACTGGCGCGCGGGGCTTACGCACCAGCTGTCCGGGTAGCGGCTCATCAACCAGCTGGCCAACGCCTCGGCCGCAGGCCCGGCGTCCAGCTCAAACAGGCAGGGAATGCGCGGCAGTTGCGGCTTGAGGCCCAGCTGGCGAGCCTCATCGACCAGCCGCGGCGAATCGCCAGAGCCGCCCAGCAGCAATGCCAGCAGGTCGTCGCAGCGCTGGCGCCGCCACTGCTGCTCGACCTGCAGGTGACGCTGGGCCAAAAGCATTTCGGCGGTCATCCGTACCAGCTCGCCATAGGTGCGCAACTGCTGCGGATCACCGGTCAGGCCCAGCACGCCGATCAAGCGCCCGTCGAGCAGCAGCGGCAGGTTGACCCCGGGCTGCACACCCTTGAGGCACTTGGCCGCTTCGACGTCGAGCTCGACGATTCGACCGTTGGCCAGCACCAGCTGCGCACCTTCGTGACGGGTGTTGATGCGCTCGGGCTCGCCACTGCCGAGGATCAGGCCCTGGCTGTCCATGACGTTGACGTTGCACGGCAGAATCGCCATCGCCCGCTCGACGATGTCTTGCGCCAGGTCATGGTCCAGTTCGAACATGGGAGGATCCTTGTTGTCGCAATGATTGGTCCGGGGCACAGCAGGCCGCACGAATTGCTGTGCAAAAGCACAAAGACAGCCACGGTCCGCTCACCGAGACTCGTCGCAGCAGCCGCCTCGATGCAGGCTGCGGCAATAAACATAACAACAGAGAGAGAATCATGTCATACAGCCCTGCCCCTGACCAAGGCCAAGACGTCACCCGCAATGCGCTGTATCGGCGCATCACCTTGCGGCTGATTCCGTTCATCTTCATCTGCTACCTGTTCAACTACCTGGACCGGGTCAACGTCGGCTTTGCCAAGTTGCAGATGCTCGATGCGCTCAAGTTCAGCGAAACCATCTACGGCCTGGGTGCCGGGATTTTCTTCATCGGCTATGTGCTGTGCGGGCTGCCCAGCAACCTGGCACTCAACCGCTTCGGCCCGCGGCGCTGGATCGCGCTGATGATGATCGCCTGGGGCACGCTGTCGACCTGCCTGCTGTTCGTCACCACGCCCATGGAGTTCTACGTCCTGCGCCTGTTCACCGGCGCTGCCGAAGCGGGCTTCTTCCCCGGCATCGTGCTGTACCTTTCGCGCTGGTTCCCGGCCACCCGTCGCGGGCGGATCATGGCCCTGTTCATGTCGGCGATCCCGGTGTCGGGCTTGCTCGGCGGGCCGTTCTCGGGCTGGATTCTCAATCATTTCGCCGCCGGCCAGCATGGCCTGGCCGGCTGGCAGTGGATGTTCCTGATCCAGGGCCTGCCGACCGTGCTGCTGGGCTTTCTGGCGATCTTCCTGCTCAGTGATGGTTACGCCAAGGCCAAATGGCTAAGCCCGGCCGAACGCCAGATCATCGAAACCGACCTCAAGGCCGATGCCGCCAGCAAGCCGGTGACCAGCAGCGACAGCCTGCTGTCGGTGTTTGCCAACCCGCTGATCTGGACCTTCGGTTTCGTCTACTTCTGCATCCAGAGCGGGGTCTATGCGATCAACTTCTGGCTGCCGTCGATCATCAAGAACCTGGGTTTCAGCGACGCCCTGCTGATCGGTTGGCTGAGCGCCATCCCCTACCTGCTGGCCGGGGTGTTCATGCTGCTGGTCGGGCGCTCGGCAGACCTGCGCAACGAGCGCCGCTGGCATCTTGTCGTGCCGATGCTGATGGGTGCCCTGGGCCTGCTGATCGCGGTGAACTTCGGCCACAGCCCGGTGATTGCGATTATCGGTTTGAGCATTGCCACCATGGGCGCCCTCACCGGCCTGCCGATGTTCTGGCCAATGCCCACCGCACTGCTCAGCGCCGGTACCGCAGTGGCGGGCCTGGCGATCATCAACTCGGTCGGGCAGATGGCCGGCTTTCTCAGCCCCTACCTGGTCGGTTTCATCAAGGACCAGACCGGCTCGACCGATGCCGCGCTGTATTCGCTGGCGGGCTTGATTGTGTTTGGTAGTTTGGTGGCGCTGCGGGTTTCGCGGGTGCGGGCTGCCGGGGCGGCGGCCGAACCGGCGAACTGAGGCAAGCCCGCTCCTACATAATGTAGGAGCGGGCGTGCCCCGCGATGCTTTAAATCAGAGGTGGAACTGTGTAAAACAGATCGAATTCCAATCGCCAAAGGCCTTTCGATCATGATTTACCGTCCACTGGGCCAAAGCGGCCTGCAGGTGTCGGCACTGACCCTGGGCAGCATGATGTTCGGCGAGCCGACCAGCACCGAAGACTCGCTGCGCATCATCGCCAAGGCCTGGGACCAGGGCATCAATTTCATCGACACCGCCGACGTCTACAACGCCGGGCGCAGCGAGGAAATCGTCGGCGAGGCCATTGCCCGCCACCGCCACGACTGGATCCTCGCCTCCAAGGTCGGCTTCGGCCCTGCCGAGGGCCTGCCCAACCGTAGCGGCTTAAGCCGCAAGCACATCTTCAATGCCATCGAAGCCAGCCTGACCCGCCTGGGCACCGATTACCTGGACATCTACTACCTGCACCGCGAAGACCACAACACCCCGCTTGAGGTCACCGTCAGCGCCATCGGCGACCTGCTGCGCCAGGGCAAGATTCGCCACTGGGGTGTGTCCAACTTCCGCGGCTGGCGCATCGCCGAGCTGTGCAACCTGGCCGAGCGCCTGGGCGTGTCCAAGCCGGTGGCCAGCCAGCCGCTGTACAACATCGTCAACCGCCAGGCCGAACCCGAGCAGTTCAGCGCCGCCGCCCATCACGGCCTGGGCATCGTGCCCTACAGCCCGCTGGCGCGCGGCGTGCTCAGCGGCAAGTACGCGCCCAATGCCAGCCCCGATGCCAACAGCCGCGCCGGACGCCAGGACAAGCGCATCCTGGAAACCGAATGGCGCCCAGAATCGCTGCAGATCGCCCAGCAGATCCACGCCTACCTGCAGCCCAGGGGCATCGGCATGGTCGAGTTCGCCATCGCCTGGGTGCTCAACAACCGCGCGGTCAGCTCGGCGATCGTCGGCCCGCGCACCGAAGCCCAGTGGGACACCTACAGCGGCGCGCTGGCGGTGCAGATCAGCGCTGAAGACGAAGCCTTCATCGATTCGCTGGTGACCCCGGGCCACGCCTCGACTCACGGCTACAACGACAGCGCGCACTACGTCAGTGGTCGCGTGGCGCGCTGAGTTCGGCGCCGAGCAGGTGGCTGATGGCGGCCTTGAGCTTCATCGGCCGCACCGGCTTGTGCATCAACGTATGGCCGCGCTCGCGCACCTGTTGTTTTAGCTCGTTGCTGTAGTTGGCGGTGATCATCAAGGCCGCCAGCGGTACAGGCCGCTGGGCATTGATCGCCGCCACCGCATCGACGCCGTTGCGGCCGTTGTCCAGGTGGTAATCGGCGATCAGCAGGTCGGCTTCGGCGCTGTTGCAGGCCACCTGGCGCGCCAGGTCCTGCTCACTCAAGGCCGTCACCACCTCGCAGCCCCACTGCTCGAGCAAGGTGCGCATGCCAGCGCAGATCGCCGCGTCGTTATCCAGCACCCAGATACGCGCGCCTTCCAGGCGTTCGCGCAGCGGCTCGCTGAGGTCGGGTTCGGCCAGCCGCCTGGGTGCCTGGAGGCTGCAGGGTACTTCGACGGTAAACACCGAGCCCTTGCCCGGCACTGAACGCAATTGCAGGCGGTGGCCGAGAATCCCGGCGATCTTGTCGACGATGGCCAAGCCCAGGCCCAGGCCGCGATCCTGGTCCGGGCGCTGCGCATCACCACGACGAAACTCCTCAAACACCTCTTCGCGGCGCTCTTGGGCAATGCCGATACCGGTGTCCCAGACCTCGATCGACAACGCCTTGGCGCGCCGCCGGCAGCCGAGCAGCACGCGGCCGCGCGGGGTGTAGCGGATGGCATTGCTGAGCAGGTTGCGCAGTATCCGCGCCAGCAACTGGATATCGCTGTGCACGCTCAGCCCACAGGGCACATAGGCCATGCGCAGGCCCGCGCTGGCGGCGGCATGAGCAAATTCGGCGGCGAGGTTGTCGAGCAGGTCGCTGACGGCGAAGCTGGCAAGGTCGGCCTTGATCACCCCGGCGTCGAGCTTGGAGATATCCACCAGGGTGCCGAGCAGGTTCTCGACGTCATCCAGCGAGTTGCTGACATTGCGCACCAGCGCAGGGTTAGCGCTGCTCTGTTCGAGCAAGGCACTGGTGAACAGCCGCGCCGCGTTCAAGGGTTGCAGCAAGTCATGGCTGACGGCGGCGAGGAACTTGGTCTTCGACAGGTTGGCCTGCTCGGCTTGCTGCTTGGCCTTGCTCAGTTCCGCGGTGCGTTCGCGTACCCGCACTTCGAGGTTCTGGTAGGCCTGGTGCAGGGCCTCGGCGCTGCGCCGGCGTTCGGTGATGTCGCGAATCAGCACGAAAATCCCAACCACCTCGCCACTGGCCAGGCGGTTGGGCACGTAGGAGCGCAGCATGTAGCGTTCCTGGCCGTTGACGTGGGTCTCGGCGCATTCGAACGTCACGCTCTCGCCGGCCAGCGCCCGCTCGATGTAACCCTCCAGGCGCTGGTAGTGCCCGGGGCTGTGCACCTCGCGCAGGTTCTGCCCGAGCATCACCCCCGGCGGCCAGCAGTACCACTGCTCGTAGACCTTGTTGGTGAACTCGTAGACCAGCTCGGCATTGAGGTAGGCAATCAGCGCCGGCACATGGTCGGTGATCAGCCGAATCCAGCGCTCGCTTTCGCTCAGGGCTTGCGCGTGCTGGTAGCGTTCGGTGATGTCGGTGAAAGTGTTGACGAAACCGCCGGTGGGCAACGGATGGGTACGGATTTCCAGCATGCGTCCGTCGAACAGGCGCTGTTCCAGTTCATGCACACAGCGGCCATTGCCGTCGCGGCTGGCCGGGGTCAGCAAGGCCAGTTCGCTGTCGGCGATCACTTCGGTAAAGGATCGGTGGGCGGCGATCGGCGCCAGGCCGCTGAGTTCGAGAAAACGCCGGTTCCACAGTTCCAGCACGCCGTCGGCATTGACCATGGCCACGCCCTGGGACAGGTTGTCGACCGCCCGTTGCAGCAAGTAGGACTTTTGCGCCACCGCCTGCTCGCGGCGCCGGGTTTCGCTGTGCTTGACCTCGGTGATGTCGGTGAACAGCATCACCCGCCCGCCGTCCTGGGTTGGCCGCTCGCTGACCTGCAGCCAGCGCCCGTTGTGCAGACGATACAACAGGTGTTCGTCGCTGACGCCGCGCAGTTCTTCGCGCAACAGGCCGCTGCTGTGCATCAGGCGCTTGACCTCGGCCAGGCGCATGCCGCTGATGATGCGCAAGCGGCTGCCGGCCCAGAAGGCCTTGAAACGGCTGTTGAAGAGGACGATGCGCAAGTCCGGGTCGAACAGCACAAAGGCGTCGGAGATGCTTTCGATGGCATCGACCAGGTGCTGGTGGGCGGTTTCCGCGCGCAGCCGGGCCTCGCTGAGCAGGTGGTTGCTGGCCTTGAGCTCGACCAGGGTCTGGTTCAGGGCATCGGTGCGCTCGCGTACCTGTTCGGCCAGCACCACCGAATGCTGGAACGCCGCATAGGAATCGTCCGGGCGCGCCGCCCCCGACTCCAGGCGCTCGATCAGCGCAGCGTTGATGCGCAGCAGCTTGTGGTTGGCCCGTTGCAGCTCGGCCAGGCGCGGGTCACTGTTCACACTGGCCTCGGGGCCGGCCGATGGCAACGCCGGTGAAGGTCTGGTTGATGTGCATGCCATTGAACTGTTCCCCGTAGGAGTTGAAACCCAGCACCCGCTGACTGCGCAGAAAACGGCCGACCTCGGCCAGGCTGTCGCTGCCTTCGAGCTCCAGGCGGCGCAGGAAGCAATCGCAACCGATGGTCAGCAGCAAGGGCCCGAGGCGTTGTTGCAGGCCGCTAAACAGGTGCTGCAGATTTGGCAACAGTGGCCCCGGACGCATGGCGGTGAGGACGATGCCGTTCTCCACCGCGCAGTAGAAACTCAGGCTCAGGTCCTCGTGCACCTGCTGGATGGCGCGCACGTAATAACGCTCGTTGATGCGCACCGCCAGCGGGTGGGCGGCGAAGGTGCGGTGATTGATCTGGCTGACCGGCACGCCGATCAACTGCGCGTATTCAAGCGCTGCCGGTTCGGCGTTGAGCTCGTAGACCCGGCGCAACTGGCGATCGGCGCGGGTGATTACCAGTTTTTCACTGCGCGGCTCGATGTGATGGGTGGTGAACACCTCGAACTCAAGCCCGGTGTTGACCAGCAGCACCACCGCAGCGCCACTGCGAAAGTCGCCGTCGAAGTACACATGGGTGTGGTGCAGATGATTGTCGTCACCGGCCGAACCACCGAAATGCGGGATATCGCCCAACGCCGCACTGAGTGCCGCCAGCACGGTTTCTTCACGGCTGGACAGGCCGTCGAGCAGGGTCAGGGCAAAGCTGTGGCCCTTGATCGGCGCCAGGGTATTGCTACGACACTCGCCCACCAGGCGCTCGACCGTGGCCTGGGCCTGGATCAGGCTGAACGCCGGCATGGCGTCGATCAGTTCGGCGGCGATGGAAAACTGCCGGTGATCAAAACCCAGGGCGGTGATACAGCCACGGCCGTAACCGTCGGGGGTCAGTTCGCCGGCACTGGTGCAACCGGCCAGGCGAATGCCGCCGAAGCTCTGTTGCAGGGCCTGGGCCAGGGCCGGCAGGTCGTACTCGGCGGAGCAGAAGAACAACACGAAACCCAGGTGCGGGTGCAGCAGCTGGCTGGCCAGTTCCTGGGCGGCCAGCTCAGCGGCGCTGGCCCGCGACACGGCACTGATCACGCCCTCGGCCGGGAACTGCTGCATGGGTGCCTCCTGGGTGGGCATTGATCGATGCAGGCAGTTTAGGCAGGCGCGGTAGCGCGCCGAATGCTACTTGGGTACTGGGTATGGGTGGCATTGGTTGTAGAGCGGGTAGCCTCATCGGGGGGCGAGCCCGCTCCTACCGGTCAATGCGTTTACCAGGTCAGCACCGCGCCCACGGCGAAGGTATCGGTGTCTTCATTCTGCGCATCGCCTTCATGGCCGTCGATCTCGAACTGGTTGTACTCGGCGACCAGCTTGAGGTTGTCGTTGATGTCATGAAACAGCGCTATGCCACGGGTTTCATAGTCGGCGCCGGTGTTCACTGCGCCATTGCCGTCATCCCTGGTCTTGCCATACGACAGCGCCAGACGGTTTTTGCCGAGCTTGTACGAGCCCTGAAGCAGATAACCCTTGCTGTCGACCTCACGCAAGGTCGCCTCGCCGGCGTTATTGGTGAAGAACGGGTTGATGCCCTTGGCGGTAAAACCTGAGCCGGTCAGCGACAACCCGCCGATCTTCGCCTGCACGCCATAGCCGAGGCCCTTGGAAGTCACCGAATCGACGCTGCTGTCGGTGTTGTCCGAGGTCTGGTAGGTGCCGTTGAGCCAGCTATAAATCTGCGCGCCGCCGAGGTCGAACTGGTAGGTGATCTCGCTCTCGGTGCGCGGGTTTTCCTGGTAGGCCTTGCCCACCGCGCTGTCGTCGTTGGTGTCCACCGGGTCGAGGATCCCCACGGCAATGCGCAAGCCGTCCAACACCGGCGTGCGGTAGGTGATCTGCGAGGTCGGGAACGGGTACGGGTAGCCGCTGCCGATGTTGCCGAACGACACCCCGCCGCCATCGACCAGGCCCAGGGTGTCGCTGACCTGGCCGTAGCCGGCGAGCAACTCGTCGAGGAGGATGTTGGAGCGGGCGAACAGGCCGAAGTCCTTGCCGATCAACACCTCGCCCCATTCGGGGTTGGCCACGGTGCCGTAGAACTGGCGCACGTCGATGGCGGTGTCGGTGCCGTTGGTTTCGCTGTCGTTGATGGTCACCCAGAACGAGGCCCGGCCGCCGAGCTTGAGGTCATCGACCTGGCGGGTCATGTTGAAGCCCAGGTAATTGGGCAGAAAGCCCATCTTCACCCGCGACTGGCGACGGTCGTATTGCTCCCCGGCGCGGTCGACGTCGCTGTTGACGTAGAAGGCGTTGATGTAGCCGTCGGTGGAAAAGGTCGTCTGCTCCTTGTCGTAGAGCATGATCTCGGCGCCGGCCAGCGGGCTCAGGCCCAGGGCGGCAAGGCTGGTCAGCAACGGCAGGAAACGGCGATTGGCATTGTTATTGTTGTGCATGGCGCTCTCCGCAAAACGGGGGGACAGATGTCGGAGGCGATTATCGAAAGGCCAGGCAAGCGGCCATACCCTGCCTTGGCGGCGCTCCCGTGCTGCTTTGGCGCAACCGGCCCGGCTGCCCGCAGGCGGAACTAATCCCTTGCCCGTCAGTGTCACAAGGCTAAAGTGGCAAGACCCGGTGCGTTAGGCGCGCCCACCCATGCAAAAATGCAGACTGAGCCTGCAGATTTACGGATTGTATTGGGCAAATTTGCACTGATACGATCCTTCGATCCTCTAGCGCCTATCCAGACCGTGTTAAAACACGTGGAAAATCAATAACAAAGCAGGGAGAAAGCGATGACCGCGCACGCTCAAGCGCCAACCGACGTCCATGTACTGGCCGAGGTTCGCAACCATATCGGTCACTTGACCCTCAACCGCCCCACCGGCCTCAACGCCCTGACCCTGGACATGGTCCGCCGCCTGCAGCGCCAACTTGACGCCTGGGCCACGGACTCACAGGTGCATGCCGTGACCCTGCGCGGCGAAGGCCCGAAAGGTTTCTGCGCCGGCGGCGACATCCGCTCGCTGTACGACAGTTACAAGGCCGGTGACAGCCTGCACCGGGATTTTTTCGTCGAGGAATACGCCCTCGACCTGTGCATCCACCATTACCCCAAGCCGGTGCTGGCACTGATGGATGGCTTCACCCTCGGCGGCGGCATGGGCCTGGCCCAGGGCGCCGACCTGCGGGTAGTCACCGAGCGCAGCCGCCTGGCCATGCCGGAAACCGCCATCGGTTATTTCCCGGATGTCGGCGGCAGCTACTTCCTCTCGCGCATTCCCGGCGAGCTGGGCATCTACCTGGGGGTCAGCGGCGTGCAAGTGCAGGCGGCCGATGCGCTGTACTGCGGCCTGGCCGACTGGTACCTGGACAGCAGCAAGCTGGCCAGCCTCAATGAGCGCCTCGACACCCTGAGCTTTGGCGAACACCCGCTCAAGGACCTGCAAGGGGTGCTGGCCAAACTCGGCACCCAGGTGCTTGAAGACGCACCGCTGGCCAGGTTGCGCCCGGCCATCGATCACTTCTTCGCCCTGCCCGACGTTGCCAGTATCGTCGAGCAACTGCGCGCCGTGACCGTGGCCGACAGCCATGAATGGGCACTGAAAACCGCCGATCTGCTCGACAGCCGCTCGCCGCTGGCTATGGCCGTGACCCTGGAGATGCTTCGTCGCGGCCGTCACCTGAGTCTTGAAGACTGCTTCAAGATGGAGCTGCACCTGGACCGCCAGTGGTTCGAGCATGGCGACCTGATCGAAGGCGTACGCGCACTGATCATCGACAAGGACAAGCAGCCACGCTGGAACCCCGCTACCCTCGCCGGCCTCGACCGCCAGCGCGTGGATCAATTCTTCGAAGGCCTCTGAGGCCTGGAGTACGCAGATGCAAGACCTGGAACTGACTGAAGAACAGATCATGATCCGCGACATGGCCCGGGACTTCGCCCGTGGCGAGATCGCCCCCCATGCCCAGGCCTGGGAAAAGGCCGGCTGGATCGACGATGGCGTGGTGCAGAAGATGGGCGAGCTGGGCCTGCTGGGCATGGTCGTGCCCGAGCAATGGGGCGGCAGTTACACCGACTATGTCGCCTACGCCCTGGCGGTCGAAGAGATCGCCGCCGGCGATGGTGCCACCGGTGCGCTGATGAGCATTCACAATTCGGTGGGCTGCGGCCCGCTGCTCGCCTACGGCAGCGCCGAACAGCAACAGACCTGGCTTGAGCGCCTGGCCAGCGGCCAGGTGATCGGCTGCTTCTGCCTGACCGAGCCGCAAGCGGGCTCCGAGGCCCACAACCTGCGCACCCGCGCCGAGCTTAAGGGCGATCGCTGGGTGATCAATGGCGCCAAGCAGTTCGTCAGCAATGCCCGCCGTGCAGGGCTGGCGATCGTCTTCGCGGTCACTGACCCGGAGCTGGGCAAAAAGGGTATTTCGGCGTTCCTGGTTCCCACCGACAACGAAGGCTTCGTGGTCGATCGCAGCGAGCACAAGATGGGCATCCGCGCCTCCGACACCTGCGCGGTAACCCTCAACAACTGCCGTATCCCGGCAGCCAACATGCTCGGCGAGCGCGGCAAGGGCCTGGCCATTGCCCTGTCCAACCTCGAAGGCGGGCGTATCGGCATCGCCGCCCAGGCCCTGGGCATTGCCCGCGCGGCGTTCGAGGCGGCGCTGGTGTATTCGCGTGACCGTATTCAGTTCGGCAAGCCGATCAACGAGCACCAGAGCATCGCCAACCTGCTGGCCGACATGCAGGTGCAGATCAACGCCGCACGGCTGTTGATTCTCCACGCCGCACGCCTGCGCAGCGCCGGCAAGCCATGCCTGAGCGAAGCCTCACAGGCCAAGCTGTTCGCCTCGGAAATGGCCGAGCGGGTGTGCTCCAAGGCGATCCAGGTGCATGGCGGGTATGGCTATCTGGAAGATTACCCGGTCGAGCGTTACTACCGCGATGCGCGCATTACCCAGATCTACGAAGGCTCCAGCGAAATCCAGCGCATGCTGATTGCCCGGGAGTTGAAGCACTACACCTTGTAAACACGGCCTACTGCAGGAGCGGGCTTGTCCCGCGATGCGATATCACTGTTGAATCGCTATCGCGGGTCAAGCCCGCTCCTACAGTCACTCCTCGACATGCACGCTGTCGAGGTAACTGCGCACCGCCCATAAGGCTTCCTGGCTGAGGTAGTCAGCCATCTTCGGCATGTACACCCGGCCATCGCGTACCGCGCCATTGCGCACCCGCTCGACAAACCATTCATCACCGGCTGCGCCTTCGTCGAGCAAGCGCAGGTCCGGGGCGATGCCGCCGGACTTGGCTTCAAGGCCGTGGCAAGCAGCGCAGTTCTGGTTGTAGGCCGAAGCACCGATGGACACCGCCTCGTCGTGGTCCTTGCTGTTGCGGTAGGGGTTTTCTGCGCGCCACTGCTCACCGAGCTTTTCCAGGTTGCCGGTGTTGACCGCGGTCGGCGTCACGTTGCCATGGGCAAAAGCCCCGGCGCTGCTCATCAGGCTGGCGCTGACGATCAGGCTCAACCAGGCGTTTTTTGCTGTTTTCATTGTTCTGCCCTCGACTGCTGTTTGCACGCAAAAACCTCTCGGCTGAAAGGTTGTGCCGGCATCTTAGAAACGTGCTGGCGAGGCCCCCATGCTGCTTTGGTGGCCGCAGCCTCCTCCCTTGGTAGTAGCGCTTGTGGGGCAGTGCCAAATCATGCCCGGCCTGGGAAATTTTCCCGTAAAGACCGGGAGATTTTCCGTATCGATCGCGCCCTTGGCGTTCCAGGCTATGCAGGCCAAAACCTTCATTGGGAACTCCAACCATGACAATAAGATCGTTACCCGCCGCACTTTCCCCGCTGACTGCTGCCGTG
Organism: Pseudomonas sp. NPDC087612; assembly: GCF_044743505.1. Taxonomy (NCBI): domain Bacteria; kingdom Pseudomonadati; phylum Pseudomonadota; class Gammaproteobacteria; order Pseudomonadales; family Pseudomonadaceae; genus Pseudomonas; species Pseudomonas sp. NPDC087612. The sequence goes on along the minus strand of NZ_JBIUWO010000015.1, from coordinate 30,851 downwards.
CATACCGTCCTCCTGCTGGGCAGCCTGGCCCTGGCCCCGCATGCCCTGGCGAAACCTGTGAGCTGGGAAGACATCGCCGACGACCACAAGAGCACCGGCAACGTGCTGCAGTACGGCATGGGCACCAATGCCCAGCGCTGGAGCCCGCTGGCCCAGGTCAACGACCACAACGTGTTCAAGCTGACCCCGGCCTGGTCGTACTCTTTTGGTGACGAGAAGCAGCGCGGCCAGGAGTCCCAGGCCATCGTCAACGACGGCGTGATCTACGTCACCGGCTCGTACTCGCGGGTGTTTGCCCTCGATGCCAAGACCGGCAAACGCCTGTGGACCTACAACCATCGCCTGCCGGACAACATTCGCCCGTGCTGCGACGTGGTCAACCGCGGCGCCGCCATCTATGGCGACAAGATCTACTTCGGCACTCTCGACGCCCAGGTCATCGCCCTGAACAAGGACACCGGCAAGGTGGTGTGGAAGAAAAAGTTCGGCGACCACAGCGCCGGCTACACCATGACCGGCGCCCCGACCCTGATCAAGGACCAGAAGAGCGGCAAAGTGTTGCTGATTCACGGCAGCTCCGGCGATGAATTCGGCGTGGTCGGCCAGCTGTATGCCCGCGACCCGGAAACCGGCGACGAGGTGTGGATGCGGCCCTTCGTCGAGGGCCACATGGGCCGCCTGAACGGCAAGGACAGCACCCCCACCGGTGACGTCAAGGCGCCGTCCTGGCCGGATGATCCGAACACCGAGACCGGCAAGGTCGAAGCCTGGAGCCATGGCGGCGGCGCGCCGTGGCAGAGCGCAAGCTTCGATGCCGAGACCAATACCATCATCGTCGGCGCCGGCAACCCGGGGCCGTGGAACACCTGGGCGCGTACCTCCAAGGATGGCAACCCGCACGACTTCGACAGCCTCTACACCTCGGGCCAGGTCGGTGTCGACCCCTCGACCGGCGAAGTGAAGTGGTTCTACCAGCACACGCCTAACGACGCCTGGGACTTTTCCGGCAACAACGAGTTGGTGCTGTTCGACTACAAGGACAAGGACGGCAAGCAGTACAAGGCCACCGCCCATGCTGACCGTAACGGCTTCTTCTACGTGGTCGACCGCACCAACGGCAAACTCAAGAACGCCTTCCCGTTCGCCGACAACATCACCTGGGCCAGCCACATCGACCTCAAGACCGGCCGCCCGGTGGAAAACCCCGGCCAGCGTCCGGCCAAGCCCGAACCTGGGCAAACCAAGGGCAAGCCGGTAGAAGTCTCGCCACCGTTTTTGGGCGGCAAGAACTGGAACCCGATGGCCTACAGCCAGGACACCGGCCTGTTCTATGTGCCGTCGAACCAGTGGAAAGAGGAGTACTGGACCGAGGAAGTCAACTACAAGAAAGGCTCGGCCTACCTGGGCATGGGTTTCAGGATCAAGCGCATGTACGAGGACCACGTCGGTTCGCTGCGGGCCATGGACCCGACCACCGGCAAGATGGTCTGGGAGCACAAGGAGCGCCTGCCGCTGTGGGCCGGGGTGCTGGCGACCAAGGGCAACCTGGTGTTCACCGGTACCGGTGATGGCTACTTCAAGGCCTTCAACGCCAAGACCGGCGAGGAACTGTGGAAATTCCAGACTGGCAGCGGCATCGTCTCGCCGCCGATCACTTGGGAACAGGACGGTGAGCAGTACATCGGTGTGACCGTCGGCTACGGCGGCGCGGTGCCGCTGTGGGGTGGCGACATGGCCGAGCTGACCAAGCCGGTGGCCCAGGGTGGCTCGTTCTGGGTGTTCAAGATCCCGGCCTGGGACACCAAGACGGCCCAGCGCTAAGCCCATCGCCGGCCAAGCCCGCTCCGTGTTGGAGCGGGCTTGCCCCGCGATAGCCATCTCACAGCCCAGGAGATCCCCATGAAATACCTCCCGCTCTTGCTCACCCTCGCCTGCACCGCCGCCCTCGCCGACGACGACGCGCCATTGACCATCAACGGCTGCACCATCGCCCAGGAGAGCCAGTGCCCCAACGCCAACCTGCGCAACGCCGACCTCAGCAACCAGGACCTGCGCAAAATGAACCTGGCCGGTGCCGACCTGCGCGGGGCGAATTTGCGCCACGCGCGCCTGGACCTGGCCAACCTGGAAAAAGCCCGACTGCAAGGCGCCAATCTCACCCGCGCCAGCCTGCAGCAAAGCAACCTGCGCCTGGCCGACCTGCGCGATGCCAGGCTGATTGCGGTACAGGCCTGGGGCATGTTCGCCCAGGGCGCCAACTTCGAAAATGCCGACTTGAGCGCCGCCTACCTGGAGTTCGCCCGCCTGTCCGGGGCCAAACTGCACAACAGCAAACTGCAGGCCGCCGACCTGGAAATGACCTGGTTGAGCAAGGCCGACCTCAAGGGCGCCAACCTTGCCGATGCCAATCTGCAAGAAGCCAAGTTCGGCGAAAGCAACCTGGAGCAGGCCGACCTGCGCGGCAGCCGCCAGCATTACGCCAACTTCCAGGACAGCAACATGCAAGGCTGCCAGGGCTGCCCGACCACCTGGGACTAGGCAACCACCCGCAGCAAGCCGGCCTCGATCGCCAGGCGCACCATCTGCGCCTGGGAGGCCACCTGCAATTTGCTTTTGAGCAGGGTCAGGTAGTTGCTCACGGTCTTGCTGCTGATGCACAACTGCTCGGCGATCAGCCGGGTCGGCGTGCCCTTGGCCAGCATCAGAAAGATTTCCGTTTCACGTTGGGTCAGGCCGTGAATGCCAGTATCGCCTGGCTGACAGACAAGCTCGGTGGCCAGTGCCTGTTCGATGTAGGCATGCCCGCAAAGCACCCGGCGCACCGCTTCAAGCAGCACGGCAGGCTCCGCCGCCTTGGACAGGTAACCACAGGCGCCGGCCGCCATGGCCTGGCGCACCAGGCCAAGGTCGGTGTGCTCGCTGAAAAACAGCACGCGCAGTTGCGGCAGGCGCTGGCGCAGGCGTCGGGTGGTTTCCACGCCGCTGATACCCGGCAAGTCAACGTCCATGATCACCAGCCCCGGCAACTGCTCGCCGACCTTGGCCAGCGCCTCTTCGCCACTGGCTGCCTCGATCACCGTCATGCCCTCCAGGCCCTGTTGCAGCGCCGCGACCAGGCCCAGGCGCAGCATCGGGTGATCATCCACCAGCAATATCGCCATCTTCGCAGCTCCCGCAGGTTTGCCCCATGCTAGAACGCACGCCTGGGCGCCCGCCTACTACTTTGGTACTGTTTTGCTTGTCGATGGTCGCATTCCCAAAGCGTTGCACCTGGCCTGTAATGAAGGGGTGCAGCACAACCACAACAATAAGGTGCAAAGCCATGTACAAGATTCTGATCGCCGACGACCATCCGTTGTTTCGCGAGGCCATCCACAATGTCATCAGCGACGGCTTTCCCGGCAGCGAGGTGATGGAAACCGCCGACCTCGACAGCGCCCTGGCGATCACTGGCGATCATGACGACCTCGACCTGATCCTGCTCGACCTGAACATGCCCGGTATGCACGGCCTGGGCGGTTTGATCAACCTGCGCAACGAGGCGCCGACCATCCCGGTGGTGATCGTCTCGGCCGAACAGGACAAGCAAGTCGTGCTGCAGGCCATTACCTACGGCGCCGTCGGCTTTATCACCAAATCCTCGCCACGCTCGCAGATGACCGAGGCCATCGAGCAGATTCTCAACGGCAATGTCTACTTGCCGCCGGACATCATCCGCACGCAAAAGAACAGCAGCCGGCGCAACCAGGGTGACCATCAGGGCTTTGCCCCCGAGCTGCTGCAAGCCCTGACCCGCAAGCAGTTGCTGGTGCTCGAACGCATGACCAAGGGCGAATCGAACAAGCAGATCGCCTACAACCTCGACATCGCCGAAACCACGGTCAAGGCTCACGTCTCGGCGATTTTGCGCAAGCTCAACGTGCACAACCGGGTGCAGGCGATCCTCAGTGCCGGCGACATCGACTTCACCGCTTACCTGCGGCGATAGTCACGCTCCATGACAATCATGCAAATTAGCCATTGAAACCTGAGCAAGGCCTGAAGTAAGCTCGGGCACATCAACTGGAGAGTCACATGTCGCACACCACCCTCACTCACGCTTGCAGCACTGGTCGCCTGTCGCGCCCCGTGGCCGCTGCCGAGTGCGCGACTGTCTCCCCGGCAGCGTTTTATTTTGGGTATTGGTTTAGCCACAGGCGCCGCTGATACCCTCACCGGCGCCCACTTTCAAGGGGCCGCCGAACACGAGAATACTCAACCCCCGGTCGGCCCCCCGACCGGGGGTTTTGCGTTTCAAGGCCCCGGCAATCAACGAATTACATTGAGGAACAGAACATGAACTACGCCACTTACCGTTACCAAAGCTTCAACTTCTGGCGATTTAGCCAATCCCGTTCGGGCCAGCCTGCCGCCTCCGATCGGTCACTTGTTGGTGGCACACATACACATGACGCCAATCCGGCCAACTGTCGAACACCTCGATAGGGCCGAGCGCGCGGGCCAGACCCCGCCAGCCGCCCAGGGAATTCACACCATGCAATCGTCCACCCTCGCTCTGCCACTGTCCGAACCCAGCGCTGCCAACAGCGCCGTCAGCCAACGCCTGCCGAGCCCGATGTTGCTCAAGCAGCAAATGCCGCTTTCCCCCGCCCTCGCCGCCCAGGTCGAAGCCCATCGCCAGGCCGTACGCGCCATCCTCGATGGCCACGACCAGCGCCTGCTGATGATCGTCGGCCCGTGCTCGCTGCACGACCCGCGCTCGGCCCGCGAATACGCCCAACGCCTGGCCCGCCTGGCCTCGGAGGTCAGCGACAAGATGCTCCTGGTGATGCGCGCCTACGTCGAAAAGCCGCGCACCACCGTCGGCTGGAAAGGCCTGGCCTACGATCCGCACCTGGATGGCAGCGACGACATGCACGGCGGCATCGCGCTGTCGCGCGGGCTGATGCTGGCCATGCTCGAATGCGGCCTGCCGGTGGCCACCGAGTTGCTGCAACCGATGGCGGCCGGCTACTTCGATGACCTGCTGAGCTGGGCGGCGATTGGCGCGCGCACCACCGAGTCGCAGATTCACCGCGAAATGGTCAGCGGCCTGGGTTTGCCGGTAGGCTTCAAGAACGGCACCGACGGCGGTGTTGGCATTGCCTGCGACGCGATCCGCAGCGCCGCCCACGGCCACCGGCACTTCGGCATGGACGTGCAAGGCTACCCGGCGATTGTCGAGACCCTGGGCAACGCCGATACCCACCTGGTGCTGCGCGGCGGCAGCAAGGGCCCGAACTACGACCGCCAGAGCATCGCCCTGGCCCGCCAGGGCCTGGCCAAAGCCGGCGTCGCGGCACGGATCATGGTCGATTGCAGCCACGCCAACAGCGCCAAGGACCCCCTGCGCCAGCCGGCGGTGTTCAACGAGGTGCTCGAGCAGCGCCTGCAGGGCGATACCTCGCTGATCGGCATGATGATCGAGGGCCACCTGTTCGACGGTTGCCAGACACTGGGCACGCAGCCGCTCAAATACGGCGTGTCGATCACCGACGGTTGCCTGGGCTGGGATTCGACCGAGCGCTTGCTGCGTGAGGCGGCTGCGCGCTTGTGAGCCGTATCACGGGGCAAGCCGGGCGCCGCAGCGCAGCTCCCACTTGCCCCGCGACAACTATCAGCCAACCCGCATTTACGTTAGGCTTTACGTTTTACCCCAAGGAGCCACTCCCATGGCCAAAGCCACTGCCCGTCACATCCTGGTTGCCACCGAAGACAAGTGCAACGAACTCAAAGCCCAGATCGAAGGCGGCGCCGATTTCGCCGAAGTCGCCAAAGCCAACTCCACCTGCCCATCGAGCCGCCAGGGCGGCGACCTGGGCTCGTTCGGCCCGGGCCAGATGGTCAAGGAGTTCGACACCGTGGTGTTCAGCGCGCCGGTCAACACCGTGCAAGGCCCGGTGAAGACCCAGTTCGGTTATCACCTGCTGGAAGTGACCAGCCGTCAGGACTGATCGCTACTCTGCAAGCCGGCCTCCAGGGCCGGTTTGCTCGCGCAAGTGACCTGCTAAGCTTCAGCCACAGTCGTGGTTCAGGTGGTCAGGCGCTTGCGAATTGCTCCCTTCCCCTTCTTGTTGTTCGTCTTCGGCCTGGCCCTTGCCTGGTCATGCGCTGCCACGCCAGCGCCGGTCCACGCCCTGACGGTATACGGCGAAGCACCGCGCTATCCGTCCAGCTTCCAGCACTTGCGCTACGCCAACCCCGATGCGCCCAAAGGCGGCAGCCTGCGCCGCTCGGCCATCGAAATCGGCCAGTTCGACCACATCATTCCCTACATCGACAAGGGCATCGGCGTTGCCGAGGTCGATGGCTGGCTGTATTCGCCGCTGGCGGTGCGCTCCCAGGATGAACCCTACACCGTGTACGGGCTGGTGGCGCAAAAGCTTGAGCGCGATCCGCAGGGGCTGTGGCTGCGCTTCTATCTTGACCCGCGTGCGCGCTTTGCCGATGGCCAGCCGATCCGCGCCGAGGATGTGCGCTACACCTTCGCGCTTTTGATGCGCGCCGGTAGTCTCAAGTACCGCACCCAGTTCGCCGATGTCTCTGAGGTAAAGGTCGAGAACCCGCGCCAGATCATCTTTTACTTCAAGAACAACCAGAACCGCACCTTGCCTCTGGACCTGGCGACCCTGCCGGTGCTGCCCGAACACTGGTGGAAAGACCGCGATTTCGCCAATGGCGCAGGCTTCGAGGCGCCGCTGGGCAGCGGCCCGTACAGCGTCGGGCGGGTCGACAACGGTCGCAGCATCACCTTCGAGCGTAACACGAGCTGGTGGGGGCGCGACCTGCCGGTCAACCGTGGCCGTTACAACTTCGACCAGGTGCGCATCGAGTACTTTGGCGACACCGAAGTGGCGCGCCAGGTGCTGCGCGGCGGCGGCTTCGACTACAACCGCGAGTTCTCTGCCACCGCCTATACCCTCGGTTACGCCAGCCCGGCGCTGGACGATGGCCGCCTGCAGCGCGCGCACCTGGCCAAGGACGCCCCGCAAACCGCCCAGGGCTTTGTCTTCAACCTGCAACGCCCGGTGTTCAAGGACCGCCGGGTGCGCCAGGCGCTGGGCCTGCTGTGGGACTTCGAGTGGAGCAACCGGCAGATGATGCGCAACCTGTACATTCGCCAGCAGAGCTTTTTCGCCAATACCGAACTGGCCGCGCGCAACCTGCCCGACGCCCAGGAGCTCAAGCTGCTGGAGCCGTTGCGCGGGCAGATACCCGACGAGGTCTTCAGCCAGGTGTTCGAAGCGCCGCGCAGCGACGGCTCGGGGCTGATCCGTGACCAGCAGCTACAAGCCCTCGAACTGCTCGAAGCGGCAGGCTGGCAGCCGCGCGGTGATCAACTGGTCAATGCCCAGGGTGAACCGCTGAGCTTTACCTTCCTCAACGGCCAGGCCGGTTTCGAACGCTTGCTGCTGCCGTGGAAGCGCAACCTGGCGCAAATCGGCATCACCCTGCAGATCCGCCGCATCGACGCCTCGCAATACGTCAACCGGCTGATGGCCCGCGACTACGACCTGATCGTCACCGGCTACCCGGTGTCCCCGTCGCCCGGGCTTGAGCTGTACAACTATTTCGGCTCGGCAGCGGCCAGCGACCCCGGCTCGAACAACTACATGGTGCTCCAGGACCCGGCCGTGGACCGCTTGCTCGACGGCCTGGTCAAGGCCGAAACCAAGGCCGACATGCTGCGCCATGCCCATGCCCTGGACCGTGTGCTGAGCTGGAACTACTACTGGATTCCCAACTATTACCCACCCGGCTCATCTACCGTGTGGTGGAACCGCTTCGGCCTGCCCAAGGTGCAGCCGAGCAACGACGAAGGCCTGGACAGCTGGTGGCAAGTCAGCCCGACACCGCTGACCAACGCGCAGATGGCCGAGCGCCTGGGGAGCCGGCCATGATCGGCTACATCCTGCGCCGTCTGCTGCTGATCATCCCGACCTTGCTGATTATCCTGCTGGTCAATTTCGTCATCGTCCAGGCTGCCCCCGGCGGCCCGGTGGAACAAGCGGTAGCGCGCCTGCAGGGGATCGGCGGCGGTGCGCCGGGGGCCAGCAGCGAAACCCTGCACGCAAGCTCCAGGGCCAGCCGTGGCCTGGACCCCAAGCTGCTGGAAGACATCAAGCGCCAGTACGGTTTCGACAAGTCGGCGCCCGAGCGCCTGTGGCTAATGCTCAGCCAGTACGCCCGGCTGGACTTCGGCTCAAGCTTTTTTCGCGGCGCCAAGGTCACCGACCTGATCCTTGAGAAGATGCCGGTGACCCTGTCGCTGGGTTTCTGGGCCACACTGCTCACCTACTTGGTGTCGATCCCGTTGGGGATCCGCAAGGCGGTGCGCCACGGCACCGCGTTCGATGCCTGGAGCAGCAGCCTGATCGTCATTGGCTACGCCCTGCCCTCGTTCCTGTTCGCCCTGCTGCTGATCGTGCTGTTTGCCGGCGGCACCTCGCTGAACTGGTTTCCGGTGCGCGGGCTGGTCTCGGAAGACTTCGACCAGCTCAGCCTGTTGGGCAAGATCGCTGATTACTTCTGGCACCTGGTGCTGCCGGTGGGCGCGCTGGTAATTGGCGGCTTTGCCACCCTGACCCTGCTGACCAAGAATGCCTTTCTCAACGAGATCACCCGCCAGTACGTGATCACCGCCCGGGCCAAGGGCCTGAGCGAGCAACGGGTGCTGTACGGGCATGTGTTTCGCAACGCCATCCTGCTGGTGGTGGCCGGCATTCCCCAGGCGCTGATCAGCGTGTTCTTTGCAGGTTCCCTGCTGATCGAGGTGATCTTCTCCCTCGACGGCCTGGGGCGCATGAGCTACGAGGCGGCGGTGGCGCGGGATTATCCGGTGGTGTTCGGCTCGCTGTTCATCTTTACCCTGTTCGGCCTGCTGGTGCGCCTGATCGGTGACCTGTGCTACACCCTGGTCGACCCGCGCATCGACTTTGCCACGAGGGCGCACTGATGTTCAGCCTGTCGCCGGTATCGCGCAGGCGCCTGCAGCGCTTTCGGCGCAACCGCCGTGGCTGGATTTCGCTGTGGCTGTTTGCCTTGTTGCTGCTGGTGAGCCTGGGCGCGGAGCTGGTGGCCAACGACAAGCCATTGCTGTTGAGCTACCAGGGCCAGTTGTATTACCCGGCATTCAAACGTTACAGCGAGCAGCAGTTTGGCGGCCAGCTGCCATTCCAGCCGGACTACCGCAGCCAGTACGTACGCCAGCTGATCGAGGGCCAGGGCGGCTGGATGCTGTTTGCACCGGTACCGTTCAGCGCCGACACCCCGAACTACGATTTGCTGGTGCCCGCCCCCAGCCCGCCGTCAGCAGTCAACTGGCTGGGCACCGACGACCAGGCCCGTGATGTATTGGCGCGGGTGCTGTATGGCACTCGGGTGTCGATTCTGTTTGCTCTGGCGCTGACCCTGATCAGCACCCTGATCGGCATCGCCGCCGGCGCCTTGCAGGGCTACCACGGTGGTTGGGTCGACCTGATCGGCCAGCGCTTGCTGGAGGTCTGGTCGGGGCTGCCAGTGTTGTACCTGCTGATCATCCTCAGCGGCTTTGTCGAGCCAAACTTCTGGTGGCTGCTGGGGATCATGGCGCTGTTTTCCTGGCTGGCGCTGGTGGACGTGGTGCGCGCCGAGTTCCTGCGTGGGCGCAACCTCGAGTACGTGCTGGCCGCCCGTGCCCTGGGCCTGCCTGACCGCTGGGTGATCCTGCGGCACATTTTGCCCAACGCCATGAACGCCACCCTGACCTACCTGCCGTTTATTCTTACCGGCGCCATTACTACCCTCACCGCCCTGGATTTTCTCGGCTTCGGCATGCCCGCCGGCAGTGCGTCGCTGGGCGAGCTGGTGACCCAGGGCAAGCAGCACCTGCAAGCGCCGTGGCTGGGCTTTACCGCGTTCTTTGCCCTGGCGCTGATATTGTCACTGCTGGTGTTCATTGGTGATGCCTTGCGCGAAGCCTTCGATCCACGGGCATAATCGCAGCCTTTACCCCGGCGGAGCGGCCCATGCAGGACAGTGACAGCCTCAAGGACTACCAGCAGGTGCGCCTGCTGGCGATTCGTTCGCTGTTCGAGATCATCGAGCAGTCCAGCGAAGGCACGATCATCGTCGACCGCGATGCGCGCATTGTCTGGATGAACCAGCGCTATGCCCGGCGCTTTGGCCTTGAAGACGCCAGCAGCGCCATTGGCCAACCGTGCGAAAGCGTCATCCCCGGCAGCCTGATGCGCGACGTGCTAAGCAACGGCCGGCCGATCCTGCTGGACATGCTCGACACCCCCAAGGAGCCGCTGGTGGTCATGCGCCTGCCGGTGCACGACGCCGCCGGCACGCTGATCGGCGCTATCGGTTTTGCCCTGTTCGACGAGCTGCGCAGCCTCTCGCCGCTGCTCAAGCGCTACGCCAGCATGCAGCAGGAACTGGCCTCGACCCGTTCGTTGCTGCGCGCCCGCCAGGCCAAGTACAGCTTCGCTCAGTTCATCGGCACCAGCGCCGCCAGCCTTGAAGTCAAGCGCCGCGCCCGGCGTGGCGCCAGCAGTGACTCACCGGTGTTGCTGCTGGGCGAAACCGGCACCGGCAAGGAGCTGCTGGCCCATGCCATTCATGCCGCTTCGCCGCGGGCGCACAAGGCCTTTGTCAGCATCAACAGCGCCGCAATCCCGGAGACGCTGCTCGAAGCCGAGTTCTTTGGCACCGCCCCGGGCGCCTTTACCGGCGCCGAGCGCAAGGGCCGCCCGGGCAAACTGCAGATTGCCGAGGGTGGCACGCTGTTTCTCGATGAAATCGGTGACATGCCCTTACCGCTGCAAAGCAAGCTGCTGCGCGTCTTGCAAGAGAAGGAATACGAGCCGGTCGGCTCCAACCAGATGATCCACAGCGATGTGCGGATCATTGCCGCCACCTCCACCGACCTGCAGGCGGCCATGGCCCGTGGCGAGTTTCGTGCCGACCTGTACTACCGCTTGAACGTGCTGCCGATCCAGGTGCCGCCGCTGCGTGAACGCCTGGAGGATTTGCCAGCGTTGAGCGAGGCGATTCTTGAAGAGCTGGGCAGCCAGCACGAGCTGGACGATGAGGCCCAGGCGCTGCTGGCCCGGCATGCCTGGCCGGGCAATATCCGCGAGCTGCGCAATGTGCTGGAACGGGCGACCTTGCTGGCCGATCAAGCGCGCCTGGGGCTGGGCGATGTTCAGGCGGCGCTGGGCGACCTGGCGCCGCTGCCGGTTGAAGCCGCCACGTTGAGCTATAAACAGGCGTGTGCCGATTTTGAGCGGCAGTTACTCGAAAACACCCTGGCGCGCTGTGCCGGGAATGTACCGCAAGCGGCGCGGCAGCTGGGGTTGGGGCGCTCGACGCTGTACAAGAAACTGGTGGCGCTGGGGATCAAGTCTCAATAAAGAGATATGTGTTTCTTTTTTGAGATTGTTATCGCGGGGCAAGCCCGCTCCCACCGGGAAGATGTCCGACGGCAGGAGCGGGCTTGCCCCGCGAACCGTTCAATCTCAATTCAGAGACTTTCATCTCGAGAGAACAAGCTATATCTATATAAATCAACAGCTTAAAGAGTTGGCACGATTCCCGCTATCGCCTCCTGACCAACAAAAACAAGATGCACCCAAGGAGACACTCGATGAGTGTGATCATCGCCCTGGCAGCCCTGGCGCTGCTGATGCTGGCTGCCTACCGTGGTTATAGCGTTATCCTCTTCGCCCCCATCGCCGCCCTCGGCGCGGTGCTGTTGACCGACCCTTCGGCAGTCGCCCCGGCCTTTACCGGGGTGTTCATGGAGAAAATGGTCGGCTTTATCAAGCTGTACTTTCCGGTGTTCTTGCTCGGTGCGGTGTTCGGCAAGCTGATCGAGCTGTCGGGTTTTTCGCGCTCGATCGTCGCCGCCGCCATCCGCCTGCTTGGCACCCGCCAGGCCATGCTGGTGATCGTGCTGGTCTGCGCCCTGCTCACCTACGGCGGCGTGTCGCTGTTTGTGGTGGTGTTTGCGGTGTACCCGTTTGCCGCCGAGATGTTCCGCCAGAGCAACATCCCCAAGCGCCTGATCCCGGCAACCATTGCCCTGGGCGCGTTTTCGTTCACCATGGATGCGCTGCCCGGCACCCCGCAGATCCAGAACATCATCCCCAGTACCTTCTTCAACACCACCGCCTGGGCCGCGCCCTGGCTGGGCCTGATCGGTACGCTGTTCGTGTTCTGCACCGGGATGCTTTACCTGCAGCGCCAGCGCAACAAGGCCCAGCGCGCCGGTGAAGGCTACGGCAGCGAGCTGCGCAACGAGCCGGAAACCGCCGCCGACCTCAAGCTGCCCAACCCGCTGCTGGCACTGTCGCCGCTGTTGCTGGTGGGAGTGATGAACCTGCTGTTCACCCACTGGATTCCGGCCTGGTACGGCAAGACCCACACTTTGAGCCTGGCGGGCATGAGCACGCCGGTGCAGACCGATATCGCCAAACTCACGGCGATCTGGGCGGTGGAAGCGGCCTTGCTGCTGGGCATCCTGCTGGTGCTGGTGGCAGGCTTTGGCGCGATCAAGAGCCGCCTGGCCGAGGGCAGCAAAAGCGCGGTCAGCGGCGCCTTGCTGGCGGCGATGAACACCGCGTCCGAATATGGCTTTGGTGCGGTGATTGCCTCGCTGCCGGGCTTTCTGGTGCTGGCCGACGCGCTCAAGGCGATCCCCAATCCGCTGGTCAATGAAGCGATTACCGTGACCTTGCTGGCCGGTATCACCGGCTCCGCGTCCGGTGGTATGAGCATCGCCCTGGCGGCGATGTCCGACAGCTTCATCGCCGCCGCCAATGCCGCCAACATCCCCCTTGAAGTGCTTCACCGGGTCGCGGCCATGGCCAGCGGCGGCATGGACACCCTGCCGCACAACGGCGCGGTAATTACCCTGCTGGCGGTCACCGGCCTGACCCACCGCGAGGCCTACAAGGATATTTTCGGCATTACCCTGATCAAGACCCTGGCAGTGTTCGTGGTGATTGCTACGTTCTATGCCACCGGTATCGTCTAAGGAGCACCTCATGAGTCTCAATGGCAAGACAGCAGTCGTCACCGGCTCCACCAGCGGCATCGGCCTGGGCATTGCCCAGGTACTGGCCAAGGCCGGGGCCAATTTGATCCTCAATGGCTTTGGCGATGCCCGCGCGGCGATTGCCGAAGTCGCCCGCCACGGCACCCGGGTCGGCCATCACCCGGCCGACCTTAGCGATGTGGCGCAGATCGAAGACCTGTTCGCCTATGCGGAACGCGAGTTCGGCGGCGTCGATATCCTCGTCAACAATGCCGGCATCCAGCATGTGGCGGCGGTCGAGGAATTCCCGGTGGAACGCTGGGATTCGATCATCGCCGTCAACCTCTCGGCGGTGTTCCATGGCACCCGCCTGGTGCTGCCGGGCATGCGTGCGCGCAACTGGGGACGGATCGTCAACATCGCCTCGGTGCACGGCCAGGTCGGCTCCACCGGCAAGGCCGCTTATGTCGCCGCCAAGCACGGGGTGGTCGGCCTGACCAAGGTGGTCGGGCTGGAAACCGCCACCAGCAACATCACCTGCAACGCCATTTGCCCCGGCTGGGTACTGACCCCGCTGGTGCAGAAACAGATCGATGATCGCGCCGCCAGCGGAATCGATCCGCAGCAGGCCCGGCACGACTTGCTGGCCGAGAAGCAGCCGTCGTTGGCCTTTGTCACTCCCGAACACCTGGGTGAGCTGGTATTGTTCCTCTGTAGCGAAGCTGGCAGTCAGGTTCGTGGCGCTGCCTGGAACATCGATGGCGGCTGGCTGGCCCAGTGACGGGCAGCCTTGGACCCTGGCTGCGGCATCGTGTTTTTTTATCTGCAAGGAGGCCTTATGCGCCCACGCTCCCTCACCGCGTTGTTCACCCTGACCCTGGCGGCCGCTACTTCGGTACAAGCTGCCAGCCTCAAGGATGTAGCGCCCTACCCCGAGGCCGAAAAAGGCTTTAGCCGCCAGGTGATCCACCTGCCAAAACAGGCTGACGAGTCGGCCTACAAACTCGAAGTGCTGGCTGGCAAACAGCTGGAAGTCGACTGCAACCGCCAGCACCTGGGCGGCAACCTCGAAGAACAAACCCTGCAAGGCTGGGGCTACAACTACTACCGCCTGGAAAAAGTCTCGGGCCCGGCCTCGACCCTGATGGCCTGCCCGGACGGCAAGAAGAAACAGGCGTTCGTGCCGGTGGTTGGCGACGGTTTCATGCTGCGCTACAACAGCAAGCTGCCGGTGGTGGTGTATGCGCCTGAAGGTGTCGAAGTGCGCTACCGCGTGTGGTCGGCTTCGAACAAAGTGAAAAAAGCTACAGTGGAATAAAGCGCTGCTGCTTGAACAACAGCCCTGTGGGAGCGGGCCCGCGATGAGGCCAGTACATTCAACACACCAGGTGTCGCCTGAGTTGCGACCGCTGCGCGCTCGATCGCGGGTCGAGCCCGCTCCCACAGGTGCCTTTCGCCGGCACCGACGCCCTTGAGCAATTTCGCGACCGCCAAGCGCTGCGCGATCAGGCATAATGCGCGGTTTTTACCCGTTGCGAAGGTAGGTTCAGATGAAAGCACAGGCCCGGCACATTCTGGTCAAGACCGCTGAAGAGGCCGAACAGCTCAAGCAACGCATCGCCAAGGGCGAGGCGTTCGATGTGCTGGCCAAGAAGTACTCCACCTGCCCGTCCGGCAAGCGCGGTGGCGACCTGGGCGAAGTGCGCCCGGGGCAGATGGTCGGCGCCATCGACCAGGTGATTTTCAAAAAGCCACTGCGCACCGTGCACGGCCCGATCAAGAGCAAGTTCGGCTATCACCTGGTGCAGGTGTTCTACCGCGATTAAAGGCTGTCGCGACGCCGTTGCAAGCGTTGACTGCGCTGGTCTTCAAGGTCATTGCGCAGGCCGACGATCAGGTTGGAAATCGCCCGGCTGCTGGTCAGTTGCTCGGCACTGATGCCGGTCACCAGCAAGTCGACCCGCTCGCAGCTGCGGTCGAACACCCGCACGGTCAGCGAGCGGTCGGCAGCCAGGGTGCATTGGCAGCGGGTGGGTAAAAAACTGCTTTCTATAATGTTGCGCAACTCCAGGGTCGAGAGCATCGGTACATCTCCTTGGCAGGTGGCGGACAGCGGTTCCGTGTTGCCCGGTCCAGCCCCAAGACTAGGCCATATTCCCTAAGCGAATCAGACCCTTTCACTATAAGCACCTGGCGGTTTTACCGGCTGCGGGACAGTAGCGGCCATTCGCCACCTAGCATTTTTGTCAGTTGCCGATATTGCTCATTGCTCTATACCTGCAAAGCAAGACCCGTCCGGTACTAACAGGGGGGCTGGACAGCCAGTGGGGCAATGCCTGGAAGACACGGAGCCTGTCTGATGCGAATTTCGCTTATCGTGGTACTAAGCGCCTTACCCTTCACCGCCCTGGCGCAGAATCTCGTGGTTGGGCCCGGCGATACCCTCGGTGTCGTCGTCCAGACGCCGTTGATCGATGACTTCCTGATGACCGGCGGGACCCTGCAGTCCCTGGCACAGGGCGATGCCCGCGATACGTTCAATATGTCGGCGGGGCAGATTATCGGTGCCTTTGAAGACGGTGACGTGGCGTTCTTCTCAGGTGGCAGCATCGGCCGGGTCGACATGAAGCTGGACAACAACATTTTCAGCATGTCCGGCGGCACCATCGTCGGCAACCTGGTCACCGGTTTTGGCAACGACCAGATATTCCTCAATGCCGGAACCATCGGCGGCAACATCAGCACCAGTGGCGGCACCGATGTGTTCGTCATCACTGGCGGGGAACTGCGTGGCAACCTCCTCGCCAGCTTCGGCAACGACTCGCTCAAATGGCAGGGCGGCGTTATACGCGGCAGCGTCGACATGGGCGGTGACGATGATGTGGCGGTGCTCGAAGGCCTGGGCAGCCCGGCCCTGAACATCACCGTTAACGGTGGCGCAGGTATCGATAGCCTGACCTTCAACAACAGCCAGCCGGTGGGGGGCGATCGCTACATCAACTGGGAGTCGGTCAGCCTCATCAACGCCAGCCAGTTCAAACTGGACAACACCCTGACCCTGGGCGATGCCAGTGCCGTTGCCGCGCCCACCAGCTTCAACATCGACGCCAGCAGCTCGCTGGTCTCGCGTACCGGGGTGATCACCCCCTTCACCGCCGGCCAGCCGCTGACGGTCAACAACAGCGGGCTTATCGACCTGAGCAGCGGCGGCGATGCCCAAGGGCGGTTGACCATCAACGGCAACTACACCGGCAACGGCGGCACCCTCAAGCTCAACAGCGTACTGGCCGGCGACGGCGCGGCATCTGATCGCCTGGTGGTCAGCCGGGGCTCGATCTCCGGCACCACCAACCTGCAGATCAACAACTTCGGCGGCGCCGGTGCGGTGACCAGCCAGAATGGCATCCAGGTAGTTGAAGCCATCAACGGAGCGACCAGCAGCAACACCGCCTTCGTCCAGACCCAGACCCTGTCGGCCGGTGCATTTGATTATCGCCTGTTCAAGGGTGGGGTGACGGCTGATAGCGTGAACAGCTGGTACCTGCGTTCAACCGTCGTGGTGCCCACCCCGTTGCCGGAGCCAGTTACACCTGTTGAACCCGGTACGCCGGTTGACCCCGGAACACCGGTTGATCCTGGTACGCCAGTCGATCCCGGTACACCCGTTGTGGTGATCCCGCCCCCAATCGCTGGCCCTGCTCCCGGCCAGCCTGACTTGCCGCCCCCACCGGCGCCCGGCGAGAGCATCCCGCTGTACCGTCCGGAGGTTGCCACCTACGCCGCCGCGCCTCGAGCTGCGGCGTTGATTGCCCGCGCGGCGCTGGGCACCTTTCACCAACGTCAGGGCGACCAGAGCCTGCTGAACCAGGAGGGCGCGTTATCGGCCAGCTGGGGCCAGGCCTATGGCGACAGTTTCCACCAGAGCTGGTCGGGTACTGTCAGCCCAAGCCTGGATGGTAACCTGTACGGCTTCAAGGTTGGCCAGGACCTGTATGCCTGGCTCAACGATGATGGCCTGCGCCAGCACGTCGGCATGTATGTCGGTCACAGTCGCCTGAGCGGCGATGTAAAGGGCTTCGCCCTGGGCTTTGAAGACAACAAGGTCGGCGACCTGAAACTCGACAGCGACAGCGTCGGCGCCTATTGGACCCTGATCGGCGCGCAACAATGGTATGTCGATGCCGTGGTGCAGTACTCGGACCTCGACGGCCGGGCCAAATCCGATCGCGGCGACAAGCTCGACCTCAACGGTCACGCCTGGACAGCGTCATTGGAGGCCGGCTACCCATTTGCCCTGTCGTCGTACTGGACCCTGGAGCCGCAGGCACAACTCATCGCCCAGAAAGTCTCGTTGGACAGCGCCAACGACAGTGTCAGCTACGTTAGCTTCGACACCCAGACCGAGGTGAGTGCGCGCCTGGGCATGCGTCTGGAAGGCAAGTTCAAATCCGCCGGAGTGCACTTGCAGCCTTATGTAACCACGGATTTCTGGAGTGGCAACGGAGGCCGCGACACGCAGACGTACGATCATGTCGACAAGGTCAAGACCGATTACAACTACACTTCCCTGAGTGTCGGCACCGGCCTGGTTGCGCAACTGAACAAGAACCTCAGCGTGCATGCGGGTATCGACTACACCACCAACCTGGACAGTCGTCAGCAGGAGCACGTCGGCGCCAACCTGGGGTTGCGTCTGAGTTACTGAACGCGCTTTGTTGCCAGTCACCAAGGGAGCGGGTCTGATGCGAGTGCCACTGTTCTTGACCTTGGGAGTCCTTCCCTGGATGACGTTTGCCCTGGATGCCGAGGCCGAAGATCGCGTCGTGGTCGACGGCGACGTTTTTGGCGACATCGTGCAGACCCCGCAGGCCGATACCCTGACCATGAGCGGAGGTACGGTACAGTCGCTGGATCAGGGCGACGGACGGGACCTTCTGATCATGACCGGCGGCCATATCGTAGGCACCTTCGCCAACGGCAACAGCGTTGCCCTGCGAGGCGGGCGTATCGGCCGCATAGAGTTGCAGCCCGGCAACGGTGATGTAGCGCTCACCAGCGGCTCCATAGACGGCGATCTGATCACGGGTGATGGCCATGATTTTTTGGTGTTTCGCGGCACTGTGCTCGGCGGCAACCTGATCACCGGCAAGGGTATCGACCTGATTTCCTTCGAGGGTGGCGAGATTCACGGCAACGTTTCCACCGGCCCCGAGAACGATCACTTCAACTGGAAAGGCGGCCAACTGTACGGCAGCGTCGACATGGGCGACACCACCGACCAGGTGCTGATGGTCAACCTGCGGGCCGAGCAGTTGTTCGTGCCCTTCAATGGCGGCGCTCCACGCGATGAGTTGCATTTCCAGAACAGCTTTCCCACAAACGGAGCGTTGTACACCAACTGGGAGAGCATCAGCCTTGGCTTCGTAAGCCACTACACACTCAACGACACCTTGGTTCTCGGCGACGGCGGAGGCCCGATCGATGTTGCCACCGGCACGGGCGATCTATTCATCGGCAGAGAAAGCACGCTGTTCTCAAGCACCGGTGTGATCCGGCCCTTTGCTGCCGGCCTGAACGCGCGCCTGGGCAACACCGGCCTGGTTGACCTGCGCAACAGCGGCGATGGCCAGGGGCGCCTGACCGTCATCGGCAATTATTTCGGCAACGAAGGCAGACTGGCGGTGAACACCGTACTAGGCACTGACGACTCGCCTTCCGACCGCCTGGTTATCAGCCAAGGGGCGATTTCTGGCGATACCGCCCTGCTGGTTACCAATCTTCATGGCCCGGGCGGGCTGACCCGCCAGGACGGCATCCTGGTGGTCGAGGCCGCCAATGGTGCAACCAGTACCGATACCGCCTTTACCCAGACCCAGCGCCTGTCGGCCGGGGCTTTCGACTATCGCCTGTTCAAAGGAGGGATAACGCCCGGCAGCGAGAACAATTGGTACCTGAGTTCGGCGCTGGTCGCGCCTGCTGACGGCCGCCCGCCGCCCTTGGCCGCACCGGCCCCGGGACTCGCCGAACTGCCCCGGGCGATCCCCGGCCAGGTCATCCCGCTGTAACGATCGCAGGCCTCACTGTATGCCGCTGCGCCTCGCGCCGCGGCGTTGATCGGACAATTCAACCTCGGTACTTTCCATCAACGCCAGGGCGACCAGCGCCTGCTCACTGAACAGGGCGCCTTGGCCGCCAGTTGGGCGCAAGCCCATGGCTACAGCTTTCATCAAAGCTGGTCCGGCTCGGTGAACCCCAGCCTGGATGGCAATCTTTATGGCTACAAGGCAGGCCAGGACCTGTTTGCCTCGCCCAGCGCCGCAGACTACCGCCAGCACATTGGTGTTTATGTCGGCCACAGCCGTTTGAACGGTGATGTCAAAGGCTATGCGCAGGGATTTGCGGATCGCCCGGTCGGTGACCTCAGGCTCGATGGCGACAGCGCCGGGGTGTACTGGACGCTGATCGGACCGCAACACGGTTACCTCGATATGGTCGTGCAGTACACCGACCTGGACGGCCGCGCGCGCTCGGAGGACGGCGAAAAAATCGACCTCGACGGCCATGCCTGGGGTAGCTCGCTGGAGGTGGGCCGGCCGTTTGCCTTGTCCAACCAATGGAGCCTGGAGCCCCAGGCACAAGTGCTGGTGCAGAAGGTCAGCCTGGACAAGGTGCAAGATGGTGTATCGACGGTCAGCTTCGATACCCGGACCGAAGTGAGCAGCCGCCTGGGGCTGCGTCTTGAGGGTAACCTGCGAGCAGGCACGACGCCCCTGCAGGCTTACCTGCAAACCAACATCTGGCACGCCGATGGCGGGCACGACTCGCTGGTCTTCGCCGGTGTCGACCAGGTCCGGACCGATTATCGCTCAACGTCCCTTGAAGTCGGCACCGGACTGGTGGCGCAGTTGCATAAGCAGTTCAGTGTGCATCTGGGCATCGACCACGCCAGCAACCTCGACAGCCGCCAGCAGGAGCGCGTCGGTGCCAACCTGGGAATACGCATCAGCTACTAGGCACGCCGCGCTGCCAGCAAGCCGATGCCGGCGCAACCCAGCAGCGTGGCACTGACCCGGTTGAACAGCCGGCGTGGCCCGGGCTGGCTGAACCAGCGCTGCAGGTAGGCACCCAGCCAGGCGTAGATGGCGATGGCCAGCCACTCCAGCAGCAGGAACAGCCCGCCCAGCCAGGCGAACTGCTCGGCCACCGGCACCGGGCTGGCGACGCTGACAAACTGCGGCAGGAAGGCGGTGAAAATCAGGATCGCCTTCGGGTTGCCCGCCGCCACCCAGAACTCCTGGCGCGCCAGGCGCAAGGCACCGCGGCGTTGGCCGTCAGCCGCCAGCGCCTCGCCCACTGGCGCGCGCCACAGCTGCCAGGCGATGTAGAACAGGTAGGCTGCGCCCAGCACCTTGACCAGCAAAAACAGGTACTCGCTGGTGTGCAGCACCACTGCCAGGCCCATGGCTGCCAGCACGATCATCCCGGCAAAGGCCAGCAACCGGCCGATGCCTGCCACACAGGCAATGCGCAGGCCGTAACGGCTGGCGTTGTTCAGTGACAGCAGGTTGTTCGGGCCAGGGGCCATGTTCAGGGCAAAACAGGCCGGGATGAACAGCGCGAGGGTGGACAGGTCCATGGGGGCTCTCCGGTGACAGGAGCGACAAGATTCCCGCGCACACAGTTGCCGGGTCAAGGTACAGCTGAGGGAAAAAACTGTGTGCCGGGCAATGCACCCTGCCCCTTTGGCAACAAGCACTTGGCTTGAGGCTAAAGCGATTCGCTTGAACCCGCGCCACCACTGATAGCAAAACAATATCAGTACTCACCTTCGGCTTGGCTATACCTCCCTCTGGCACATGAGTGCCCGGGTGCACGGAGGCTGCACACAGGAACGCAGCGCACCGTCACCTGCCCTGTCAACGCTAGGAAAAGGACATTTCCATGGAAAGCATCGGTGTACTCGCCACCCAGACCAACTGGAACGGTGGCCAACGTCTTACCCTCAATGCCGGCGATACCGCCACCTGCACCACCCTGAGCCCGGGGCAGTTGTACGGGATCTTCATCTACAACTCGGCGCAGAACCAGACCAGCGCCACGGTCAATGTGAACTGGAGCAACAGCCAGCCGCCTTGCCCGATCACCGTGCCTGGCACCACCGCCAACGCCGGCCTTGCCTCAATAGGGTTTGTCTCGGGTACGGATACCCAGACAGTCTCGGTGTCGATTGCCCCCAACAGCGGCCTGGCCCAGGTGGATATCTGGCTCGGTAGCGTCAGCATGCCGATCAACACCGCCGGCTTGAACAACCAGGCGTTGCAGGCCAATGGCGAGCTCTACCCGTTCAGCAAGTACAGCCGCTACTACGCAGTGCCACCGTCAAAATGGATGAGCCTGACGATTGCCAGCAAGATCACTCAGTTCGTCTCCTGCCAGTTCCGCGAGGAAAAGGCCGTCGTCTACGTGATCAATGAAACCTCCAACGGCTTGTTGTCGGGCCAGATCACCTCCATCGGGCCAACCGCCAAGACCGCTGGCGTCGTGACCATCCTGCCAACCAGCTTGCAGAGCATCACCAATACCCTGCAGGGCGATGGCAGCCAATGGGTGTGGATGGATGCCGATAGTGCGCAAGACTCGCAATCGGCCAGCATCGCCTTGCAGTCCATGTAATTTCGCCTGAGCTTGCGCAAACGCCCCTCCCGGCAACGTGAGGGGCGTTTGTTTTAGCCGGTGGATTGCGGATAAGCTGCAGGCTTCGCCCCTTTGAGGCTAACGTGATGCTGCGGGCAACCGGCAAAAACCCTACCCTGTTCTGGCGTGACCCGGCCCTGCCCTTTGTCGAGAGCCGCCGCGCCTGCGACAGCCGTGCCTGCTACAAGGCGCACAGCCATCCGACGTTCTCGATTGGCGCGGTCGATCAGGGCTGCAGTGTGTTCACCGGCGCAGGCAAAGGGCAAACGCACCTGTTGCCCGGCACCCTGGTGTTCGTCCCGGCGCACTGCGTGCATGCCTGCAACCCTGAACCCGGGCTGAGCTGGAGCTACCAGATGCTCCACCTGGACGCCGGCTGGCTGCAAGCCTTGCGCCTGGAGTCGGCCCTGGCCCCGCAGGTTCAGGCAAGGCCTGCGAAGATCACCCGCAATCCTTCTACCTATGAGCGCTTTACCCGGCTCAACGACTTGCTGTTCTCAGAGGCCTGCGCCGGTGTGAAAGAGGCCGCGCTGATCGAGTTCATCGGTGATCATGATGATCAGGCGCCAGCCACCACAGATCAGGCGCTTGATCGCAGCCTCGAACCCTTGCTCGAGCGCCTTGCCCAGGAAGACGCCAGCAACCTGTCGCTGGGCGAACTGGCCAGCAGCGCCGGCATGGGCCGTTACCAGCTGATCCGGGCGTTTCGCGCCGCCACCGGGCTTACCCCGCATGCCTGGCAGTTGAACCTGCGCATCAACCGCGCCCGCCAGTGGCTGCGCAAAGGCCAGGACATGGCCGACATTGCCTACCGCCTGGGTTTTGCCGACCAGAGCCACTTCCAGCGGGTATTCAAGGCCCATACCGGGGTGACACCTGGCCTGTACCGCAGCTGAGCGCGCAATTTTCTTCAATACAGGTGCAGCCGCCGCTACGGACAATCAGCAGCCCTCTCGCTGAAGAAGTCCGAAACCGATGGAACAGTTTTTACTCGTTGCCGCCGCGCACTTTCTCGCCTTGCTGTCCCCCGGCCCGGATTTTTTCCTGGTCGCGCGCACCTCGATGAGCGCCGGCTGGCTCAAGGCAACCGGCGCCTGCCTGGGCATTGCCCTGGCCAATGGCGTGTTTATTGTCGCGGCCTTTGCCGGAGTGTCGGCGCTGCGCCCGGACAGCACGCTGTTTGTCCTCATCCAGTTGGCCGGTTGCGCCTATTTGCTGTACCTGGGCGTGCTGTTCCTGCGCCATGCCGGTGCCAGCGCCCTGACCCGGGTGGGCGATGACCCTGTACTGCTAAAGAGCCCGTGGTTCCAGGGCCTGGTGATGGGCTTTGTCTCGGGGATTCTCAACCCGAAGAATGCGCTGTTCTATGTCAGCCTGGCCAGCATGGTCGCGGCCAGCCAGGCCAGTGCTGGCTGGAAATGGCTGTATGGCCTGTGGATGTTCAGCGCAGTGCTGCTGTGGGATGTGCTGGTGGCCGCGGCCATTGGCAACCTGCGGGTACGCCGGCGCTTTGCCCGGCTGCTGCCCTGGCTTGAGCGGGTGTCGGGGGTGGTGCTGATGTTGCTGGCGCTGGGGGTAATCATTCACCTGGCCTGGGGTTGAGCACGGTGAGGCTGGCGAGGTCGAGCAGGCTGAACTGGCCGCTGGCCCAGCCGCCGGTGTCGATATGCCAGATATTACCCAGCACCCGCACCTCACGCTGCGGGGTGTGCCCGACCACCAGCGCCCGCAGCCCTTCAACGGGCGTCTCATCGCCAGCAGCCAGGCGCTTGCGCGACCATTGGCAAACTTCCTGGACCTCGCTCGGTGGCGTACTCACCAGCAGCTCGCGTAATTGCGACCAGTGGCGGAACGGGCAATCGGCATGCAGCAGGGCGATCAGCCCGTCTGCGGTTTCGACCTCAAGGGCCAGCGGCAGGCGCCGAAAGCGCTCGGCAAAGCGCGCCTGTTCATCGCTGTCCAGGGCCAGGAACCAGCCGCCGCCGGCGGCGCGGTACTGGCTGTAGTCGAGGGTGCCGCCATCAACGTGGGTGATCGCCAAGGCTTCATGGTTGCCCTGCACCGCGTGGAACCACGGTTTGGCCAGCCACTCCAGGGCCTGCGGGCACTCCGGGCCGCGGTCGACCAGGTCGCCAACGCTGAACAGGCGGTCTACCGTCGGATCGAAGCCAATAGCTGCCAGCCGCTCCTGCAGGCGTGAAAAATGCCCATGGATATCGCCCACGGCCACGTCCCGCCCGCGCCTGTTGGCTGTAAACCGCTCGATCCTGCGCACTGCCGACTCCTCTGTTTTAAATCTGCACAAGCGTACAATGAAGCCTGTGCAGCGAACTGCGCAAGGCCGTAGATCGACAAGTTCTACCTGCAACGCCCGGGTTAGACGTCGGGCTTTTAGCCATCAGCTGTTATGCTGGCGGTTTTCCAGCCGTCGGATGACGGCAGCAAGCAAGGACGCTTATGCGCAAACGCTCCCGCCCGTGGGACAGCAACGACCTGGGAGTACTGGCCCTGGCCATCGCCGCACTGACCGGCGCCGTATGGCTGACCCTGTCGTACTGGATAGACCAGGAACGCGGCTGGGTCCGCATGCCCCGAGGTGGTCGCACGGGCTCCGGCTACATCACCTACTTCGCCGACCTGCAGCCAGAAGAATTCCACCGCGCCCTGTTGTTCAACCTGTGGTTTGCCGGCGCCTTGCTGATCGCCGGCCTGCTGCTGTGCTGGGCGGTGACGAAAATGCGCCGCCATCCGTCATACAACCGTCACACAGTTTCACGCAACACCCCTCTCAAGTAACGGAGCGGCATTAACATGGACGTGGGCAAAATTGCAGCACTGCTGGTGGTGCTGGGGCTGGCAACGCCTGCCTGGGCCGGTGAACCGATCGAGAACCCGATCGAACGCAGCACCATGGTGGTGGCAATTGGCGTCAGCGTCGTTGTGGCCAGCCCGTTTATCACCACCACCGGTGCGCCGGCGCTGTTCAAGTCGGCCAAGGATGACGCCACCGCGTTCGTCGGTTCCGACGGTGCCATACGCGGCGTCGCCTTCGAACGTGCGGTGCAGGAATACCGGGCCGGCAGCGGCCCACGGCCGATGAGCGACATGCAACTGGCCCTGGCCATTGTCACCCTGTAGCAGCGCCGAACCTGCACCTGCCCAAGCGGTCCAACCCTTAGAGCCTGTTGTTAAGCAACAGTGCCAAGGAGGATCCCCATGGTCACTCACTTCAAGACCGCCGGCCACCTGGCCTGCGGTCACCACGGTAAAAACCTGGTCGCCACCAGCGAACTCAATCGGGTCAAATGCCGTAGCTGCCGCAACACCGATGCGTTCAAGACCGCACGCAAGGACCAGCGCAATGCCGCCCGACGGGCGCGCAGATCTGCCACGCAACATACCGCCGGCGACTGGCGCAGCGCCTGGGTCGAGCGCCTGAGCGCCCTGCCCGGCCGCCAGCGTTTGCCACGCGGGTTTGCCGGCCAAGGTTTCGTCTGAGACCTGCCTCTACCTGGCGCGGATCAAGCGCTTGAGGGCAATGGGCGCGATAAACCGGTGAAACGGCGCGACCGGCAGCATGTACAAGCGCCCGAGACGATTGTGCGTGTGCACCACGGTGGACACCACGATCTCGCGGCGCTTGTCGGCGCCCAGGGGCAGGCGCAGCAACGAGATGTAAACGTCCAGGTGCTTGTCGCGATCGACCAGCAGCACTTCATCCGGGCTATTGCTGACCAGGGTGAAGATACCAATGCGCTCATCGACCCGGTAAGACCCTTCTTCGCGATCAAGGTCAATCCTCGACAAGCGCCCCAGGTCTTTCAGGCCACACAAGCGAACCAGGCGATTGCGCAACACCATCAGGTTGTCGATCCAGCCCGGCATGCTGCTCATCAACCGCAAGAAATGGCCCAGCGCCGTGCGCTCGGCGTTTGCCACCTGCGCCCGCTGCGCATCGACGAAATCGGCGCCGGCCAGTTGCAGGTGGATGCGTGCATTACCCGGAACCGCACAGCCAGTGATGGGCGTGTTCATTTGCGGGTGTCCTTATGGGCAGGGGCGAAAGCCGAGGTCCTGGAAAAACCGCAGCAGGTAGCCATCCGGGTCCTGAATCAGGAAATTGCGCTGGCCGGCCTCACGCTCATCACTGCGATACCAGTGATCCTCCACCGCACGCCGCAACGGGTAGCCGCCGGCCTCGAATGCGCCGGCCAGTGCAGTGGCGTCTTCACAGAGGATTTGCAGGTTCAGGCCTCGGCCAAAAGGCGCTTCAAGCGGGCCGACGCGCCAGGGCGATTCGCTGTGCCAGTCCTGCTCGAGCATGATCTGGCTGTTGCCCAGCGACAGGAAAGCGAACTTGTCCTCGGGGCGTTGGTACTCCAGCGCAAAGCCGCCAATGTCGCAGTAAAACTTAAGGCTGCGCTGCAGGTCGCTGACGATCAGTTCCGGCACCAGTGCGTTCATCTTGAACATCGGGATATCCCTATAAAGGTAAAGAGTGGCCTAGCCCCGGTGCTCGCTGCTGAGCACACGGGCATCCTGGTCGATGTAGAAGCGCCAGAGGTTGCGGCATTCAACGAAGGTCACGATGGTTGCCGGTGGCTGGCTCATGGTCTCGGTGAGGGCCAGAAACGTGACCTGGTCACAGGCCGGCTGGCGGGCGATAGCGTAGAGCGCCTGGCGCTGGGCGCGGCTGATGCGTTGCACGCCCTCCTCACCCCAGCGCTGGTAAGTATTGGTGTGCACTTGCGGGCTATATACCGGTAGCAACGACTCGTCGATGACCGGCGCCACCTGCGTGCTGCAGCCGGTCGTTAGTGCAAGTGCAATCCAGCTAAGATAGCGAAACACCACTGCGCCTCCCTGGCAAAGCACCGAGTCTACAACAGCGCTGCGGCCTACTTGTAGAAAATATCCAGGGTCGCGCCGGCATTGAACTCGCCAAAGGTCGGCGTCGCGGTCATCCACTTCAGGCGCGCCAGAAAGTTGTGGGTATTGGTGGTCGAAGTGGTCTTGGGGGTGAGCAAGAACTCCTTCTTGAAAAACAACGCGCGTTGATCGTCTTCGTTGATCAGGCTGATGCCCACCGACTTATTGTCGCTCGGAATCAGCGTGTCCTGGGCCGCGTTCAAGGTCGCGGTCAACGGTTCCAGATAACCGCCCAGGCCGTAGGCGGCATTGCAGGAACGCTGTTCGGTGATGGTGAACGGCACCTCCTTGATCGTTGCACCGACCTTGGCGCCCGAGGTGCGGATCGCGCCGAAGTTAATGACACTCGGCTGGATGTTGATCGAGGACTCGCAAGGCAGATAGCGGAATTTGTTCAGGCCGTTGACGGTGACGTTGTAGCTCTCGCCGGGCCGCACACCGCCTACTCCATCGAACTGAAAAGCCCGGTAGTTGGCAAGCGAAGTGATAGGCCCTTCCTTGTTATCGCCTGCAGGTGACTTCTTTACGAAGAACAACGAGTAGGTCATCGACTTGCTTTCTTTTTTCCAGCCGCAGTTGTCGTTGGCCGGGCAACCAGCGACCCACCAGCCGATGTTGAGCTTTCCGCCGCTGAGCGACGAGTACAAGTAATCCTTGCCTTCATAGGTAACACCGATTTCGATGTCCTTACCCAGGTCCACCCGGCTCGGGTTCATGTAAAAGTAAATGTCCTCACCAGGCCTGCCCTGAATATCCACCCAGCACTCGACATTGATACGTTGGGTCGCCTGCCGCCAAAGCACAGTGCCCGCAGGCAATGAATTGGGAATGGCGGTGGTATCGGTAATGGTGGTCGTGTCATTGATGAGCGCCGAACCGGTCTTCTGGCATTTCAGCGCATAGCTGTCAGGAATGCTCAAAAAAAACAAAACGCCAATAAAAAGTAACTGTCTGTTAAACATGGCAACGCCTTCCGGAATAATCACAACTGCAGCTCGCTGCGAAGCTCATGGGCCAGCCCGGCGTCGCTGATATAGGCGTAGGCCACCTGGCCGACAGGCCGGTCGCAGTCGCTCACGGGCAATGGATAGGTTGAAAACGGCGCAATCATCAGATGATCAATGGCCTTGCCGCAGGCGGCGCCTGAATGATCAAGCAAACCGACCTCGGTCAGGGTGAGGTAATAGGGCGAGTCGTTGCGCGCTTCATAGCTGTCGCCTGCAATTGCAGACCAGCGCAGCTGCTCCACAGCCTCCTTGACCGAGCCCGGTAATTGCGGCCGGT
Source organism: Pseudomonas sp. NPDC087612 (assembly GCF_044743505.1). Classification (NCBI taxonomy): domain Bacteria; kingdom Pseudomonadati; phylum Pseudomonadota; class Gammaproteobacteria; order Pseudomonadales; family Pseudomonadaceae; genus Pseudomonas; species Pseudomonas sp. NPDC087612. Next base: position 2,881 of record NZ_JBIUWO010000015.1, on the reverse strand, counting down.
AGAACAGCTTGAGGTTGTGCTGCAAGGCAATCGCCATGGCGTTGCTGTCGGCGGTCTTTTTCGGAATCTGCAGCACTTTCAGCATCAGCAACGACTCACGGTCCTCAGGCAGGCCCTGCCCCTGATAGAGAATGTCGGTCGATGCCTTACTGTTGGCGGGTATCAGCAGCAAGGGTTTCGACACGGCCATGGGTAACTCGCGGCTGTCCTGCTTGTCGCCCCAGCCAAGCTTGACCTGCACCAGCGCCGGCTCAGTACCCTGGTTGACGATAATCAGCGGCAACTGCTTCTGCGTGCCCTCGAAAACGAACCGGGTAAAGCCATCGAAGGTAATCTCGGCCCGTGCCGAAGCGCTGGCCATTACCGCTAGTAAAATGCCAGCAACGGTTTTGAGCGTGCGCACAAGCTGAGGAATGCGAGGATCGAAAGTCATGCGCCGATTCTGGCCTGGCCCGTGGCAGGTCTGTATCAGACGATTCCTAAAGGCAATCACAGGGCGCGGGCAACATGGGTATCATGTGCAGCTCTGAAGGAGCAGCAAGCATGAATACTGTGGCAACGGACCGGGAATTACTGAAACTGGCGGCCAGGGCTGCCGGCTATGAACTCATCGACTGGACAGACGCGTGGCCAGGTATCGCCGGGCACCCGAGGGTCGGTGAACAGGGTTTTCTGCTGCGCGTTGAGCAACGCCAAGTGTTGTGGAACCCACTGGTGGATGATGGCGATGCCCTGCGCCTGGCGGTGAAACTGGGTATTCATATCGATTGCGCATTTCTCTGCGCGATGCCGAGGGATCTTTACGGAAAGAACCCCGACGACTGGACTGAAGGATCAGATATCGACTCGGACGACGAGTGTGAGTTGATGCGCCGCGCCATTGTCCATACCGTGGCCCGTATCGGCAAACGCTAGGATCAGATCAACGGTGAGTCCGCATCCACTCATCCGCCACGTCGCCCATCGTCAGGGGTTCCGCCGTTTTTACCCAGGCCATGAAGGCCCGATCGAACTTGAATGCTGCCCCACACTGGCCAATCAGAAACCGCCGGACCTCCTGGGTATTGCGGTAATGCTTGTCCAGCGGCGTGCTGCGGGTAATCGGCCCTGCGTGCCAGTCGAAGCTCATTTCCGGTTCCCTGGATGGTGTGGTTCGCCCAAAGCCTAGCACTGCCCAGGCCACAAAACATCAGCAGAATGACCCGCACCGTTCAAGGCAGTGGATAGATCTGCCAGTACCCGTTACCTTGAGGCTTCACGCAAGGAGTTCGAACATGGCAGATAAATATGTTGGCAAGCTCATGGGTGTCGGCACGGACAACGTGCAGTACGTGATCAACATTTATCAGGACGAGACCGTTGAACGCTCATCTCACGGCATGGTTCGCCATGAAGGCCGCAAGCATTTCGAGATGCAATTCGGCGGTGAGGTGAAGCAGATTTCCGAGACGGAGTACGAGATTGTGGCCACGGGCGTGAGGGTCACTGTGCGCGGTGACCAACGCTAGCCCCACCCCTTGCGTTTGTTCCTGTTCTTGACCCCGCCCTGGCGTGCTTTGAGTTTCGGATTTATCTCGCCAGATCGATTCGCCCGAATTGCCTTCACCTGATACGCATCGAAGCCTATGTCTTGCCCCTGAATGCGCGCCAGCATTGACACTGTTCCGGCAGGTTGATGTTAATATTCGGCGCGGCCACGCCGCACTGCGCAAACAGGAGCACCATGCATACCTTGCAGGTATGCTGATTTTTGATAAGGACTATTTTTCATGCGTTTTCAACGTTCGGGCATCGCCGCCCTTCTCGCCACATTAACCTGCACGGCTGTTCTGGCCGCAGATGACATTTCCGGCGTCGCCCTTGGATCCTCGTTGGCTGTCGCCAAAGAAGCCATTGCAGAGGCAAACCCAAACTTCAAGCTTTCGCCCTTGATGCTGCGTGACGGCAAGGAAGCCGGCGTTACAGCAGTTACAGCAGACCGACTCAAAGGAACCGGCCTCAGCAATGCGGGGGGGCCTTCTGACGAGTTTGCAGCGCTGCAGAATGATGCCGGGAAAGTCTGGTTCATTGCGCGTGTTCAACGCTTCGAAGACGGGTCGCGCATCAAGACAGAGGCACTTAAAGCTGCCTTGACTGAAAAGTTCGGTAAACCGTCGAACATTACCCAGATGATGTCGCTCGGCCTTGTCTGGCAGTACGACCGCGACGGCAAACAGTACTTTGGCCCCAGCTCAGAGGGTCCATGCAAGGGCGTGCGCAGCGCCAGCAGCAACATTCCCGGTGTGTCGTTTCCGGCGCCGCAATCGTTTAGCCCAACCTGCGGGAAAATCATCGAGGTTGGCGCTTCGGAACAACCAGACGAAATGGTGCCTCACTACACGGTGTCCATCATCGACGTCAAATCGATGTTTGACGAGCTGGCTGCGCGTGATGCTAACGCCGAAGCCGATCGAAACAAGAAACTGTCTGATGAGCAAGCGAAGAACGTAAAACCCAAAATCTGACAGGAGACGCTGTACATCTTTGCGCCGTCAAAAAACGCAGAATGTGTGCAGCCAACCTCCAATCTGCATCAGCAATGGCGGCCCGTCCTCAAGGAATTGGGGATCGGCTACCGGCGGCCATACAGCCGAAAGAGCAAGCGCAGCGATTGAGGGGCAGATCAGGCTGTTCAGCCAAAATGAGAATCGTCTGATGTCGAGCAGGAGGCTGGATAGGTAGCTTTACCTATTCATTTCTGACAGTACGAATTAGCAATGTCCATACAAAACTCGGAATTTACGCAGAGCAAGCAAGCAAGCAAGCAAGCAAGCAAGCAAGCAAGCAAGCAAGCAAGCAAGCAAGCAAGCAAGCAAGCAAGCAAGCAAGCAAGCAAGCAAGC